>JAHENZ010000222.1 GCA_018609755.1 Salinivenus sp.
CTGGACACGACCCACTTGCGCGAGGACCGCATGGCCACGGAGGGCGATCAGGACTGGGGCTCCGAACGCCACGACCCGCCCCCGAAGCCCCACGCCGCTGAATAAGTGTGGGCGTGTGTGAGTGTGTGGGGGTGTGCGACTCTGTTAAGAGATACCTTTTGGGTTGTGTGTTTTCACACTTGATCTGTCTTCACCATACGGGAAGTGAACGTAACGGGGAGCCCCCTGAATTTCTCGTGCCGGAGTAGAGACAAATTTGGGATTCTGGCGAGACTCTTTGCGGTAGACGAAACACGCGTTCGCCTTTCCCAAATGCCCACACGCACAGACGCTCATACGAACTCAACGCCTACACGCACAAACGCCCACACGCAGATGGAGGATACGACGGACATTGCCGCGGCGCAGGTTGAGGATCCGGACTCGCTCCGCGACGCGCTGCTCGATCAGCTTCGATATCTCGTGCAGGAAATCGAGGCACTACGGACGGTTGTGGGCGATCTGCCCGACGAAATCAAAAGTGGACGCCCGGCCCCCGACGCCCTGACGATGAAGGAGCTCTACGGGGTCATCGCCACGCTCGACGCAGAGGTGCGGCGGCCTCGGGTTACAAAACTCGTGGAGACCGAGGACCCGGCGTTCGCCTCGGTCGACCCGGCGGATGAGGTTCGAGATGCGGGGTGGAACGAACGAGACATGAACGCCATCCTCGACCAGCTCACGGCGGCGCGGCAGGACCTTGCGGACCAGCTGGACACACTGCCTCCGGAGGCCTGGCACCGCTCGGCCACGCTGGATGGAGAGGAAATCACCCTCTTCGACCTTGTGCACCGCATTACCCAGGCCGACGCCGAGCGCCTCCGCGACCTCGGCTATCGCCTCCATGGAGCCCATCTCTCCGACGGCGACGAACCCCTTCCGACTTGACAATGGCGAATGTCGAGTTGCGAATTTCGAATGAGCCTCATCGTCGTTCTCACTCGTAATTCGACATTCGCAATTCGAAAATGGCCAAAGATACGGGTCCTTCGTACGACGACCTCGCCACGGCTTTTCGGCACCAGAACTTTGATCCGCTCTACTTCTTCTTCGGCGAGGAGACGTTCCTGATCGACGAGTTGCAGGAGCTTCTGGTCGACCAAGCGCTGGAACCGCACCAGCACGACTTTAACCTCGACGTGGTGTACGGATCGGAGGCCGAAGCGTCGGAGGTGATTGGGCTGTGTCAGGGCTTTCCCGCCGGAGCCGAACGGCGCGTCGTCATCGTGCGCGAGTTCGAGAAGCTGGAAAACAACCGCCAGTTTAAAACCTACGCCGAACAGCCAAACCCGCGGGCCATAGTTCTTCTCGCCTGCACCGAGAAGCCCAACCTCAGTGCCCACCCCTACCGCGCGCTGAAAGAGCACGCCACGTGGTCCGAGTTCGAATCGCCCTACGACAACGAGATGCCGGGCTGGATTCAGGACTACCTGAACGGACAGGGGTACGAGATCGAGCCGAAAGGCCTCCAGATGCTCGCCGACTACGTGGGGACCGACTTGCAGCGCGCCGCCAGCGAGATCGAGAAGCTCATCACGTTTGCGGGGGATCGCACGCGTCTTACTGCCGACGACGTGCTCGATGCCAGCGGGCAAACTCGCGAGTTTAACGTCTTTGAGTTGCAGAGTGCCATTGGCGAAGGCCGCCACACCGACGCTGAACGGATCGCCGGCCGCATTCTCCAGCAGGCGTCCAACCCGCAGGGCGAGGCCATCATGATCGTCATCATGCTGGGGCGGTACTTCGATAAGCTATGGAAGCTTCAGACCCCGGACGCACAGCGGAAAAATAAGTACGACCTCGCGAGCCTCATCGGGGTGCCCCCCTTCTTCGTGGAAGAGTACAAGCAGGCCGCCCAGCAGTACAATCGATCGTCCATTGCGGACGCATACTCCGCCCTCTTGGCCGCCGATTATGAATTGAAGGGCGGCTCTTCCCGCGATGCCTCCCTCATCCTAACGCTCCTTCTGCGCCGCCTTCTCCCCCCGAAGTCACGCCCGGTTCCAGGATAAGAGACTTCGAGATTGGAATTAGGAGTTCGGAGTGTGGATGGTCCCCCGACCATTTCACCCAGTCGCAACGAGTCGTACCGCTGAACGGGAAATCCTTCCCCAACACCGCACGCGATTTCACGTCGTACGGAAACAAATGCCCCCCGGGGTCATATCTTCTCCCAGCCCCATTCTGGGAGGCAGAATGGTCCTTCGGCTGGTGCCCAGCTCTCCCCGTGATGGACATCCGGTTGACCTCTGCGCCATGAACAGCCCACCTCCCTTTGAGGGCGACCTGCCAGACGATGACGGCGACGCTCCTTACGAGTGGCTCGACGAGTGGCTCTGTGAGTACGTGGACGGGACGATGGATCCGTCGCTCGAAGCGGTCTTTGAGCAGTACGTGGAGGCCAACCCTGAGCTGAAAGCGCACGTGGAGCGGTTGCGGGAAACGCGGGACCTGCTCTGTGACTGTGGCATGCCGAAAGAGGTGTCGTCCGACCTTGAGTCGGAAATTTGTGCGGAGGTCGAATGCGACATGCTTCAGTCTGAGGTGTCCGTCTCGGACGCCCTCTGGGATCGGCCCTTCGCCGCCGTTGGAGTGGTGTCCTCGATTGCCGTCGCACTGGTCGTAGGGTTCCTCGTGGGCGCAACAATGGTGGACCCAGCGCCCCTCACAGACTCGTCTTCATCTCCCGATCGAGTTGCCACTGACACTCGGTCCCCCCGTACCGTACAGACCCCGAACCCGTCTTCCGAAGTGCCTCCTCTCCTTCTCCGCCGTTCGAACACGCCCTTCTTCTCAACTGATTCTACTCAGCACGCTTCTTCGCTCACGACGATTGGGTTCCCGTAAAGAACCCGGTGTTCGTAGGGATTTGACGTGCAATCCGGCACCTCCGCCCCTCCCTCCCGTTCACGGTGGTAGCAATTATTGATGGGCTCTTAGCTCAGCGGTTTAGAGCGCTCGCCTCACACGCGAGAGGTCCCTGGTTCAAATCCAGGAGGGCCCACCCTTCCCTGTAAACCCCTGCTGAGCAGGGGTTTACGTATTTACAGGCACATCATTCCCAACTTCTCTCTTCTTCCCGTCATCTCTCGTGTAGGCAGTCGTCGCGGGCTTTTTAATTGGCTTCTGTCGGCTACTCTTTTCACCTCCCAACCGCAAAAGCATTCGCAGGATTGGTGACGACGAGCTGTCGGATCTCGTCGTTGGTGAACCCCTCGTCTCGAAGGGCGGGAATGAGTTCCGTAAAGATTGGGGTATACGACTGAACGTCTCCCCCCTCTGGTTCTCCCACTGAATACCATCCGTTATCGTGCGAGAGAAGCACGCGGTGGAGAAGATCATGCTCGCGCATCGTCCTGAGCCATTGGAGGTACTGGTCGGTATTTTCCGGTTCGTACCCGTCGAGTTCAACCCACGCTCCTTGCCTCGCCGCCTCAACGTAACGGGCGCCGTTCTTCGCATTCTGTGCGTGCACCCAAATCCACGCGCTGAAATCAACTCCTTCCTCGTCAAGAATCGAAAGCTGCTCGAACGCAGGGTGGGCAGGGCCGGTGTGCGAGGCGATTGTCAACCCCGTCTCCAAGTGGGCACGACAGGCCGCTCGGACCAGCTTTTCATCGATGCTGGAGAGAGGCCCGGGATCGACGCCAATTTTGATGAAGCCGGGACGGATGTCCGTGTCTCCGATGCCCTCGTTCCACTCGTTGATCCACCGCGCGGCGAGGGCGTCGACGGAGTCCGAGTACGCGTGATCGGGCACGTGCTGATCTTCTCGGGCTCCGTAGTACCCCGTGTTGGTGACGATTCGTACTCCAGTCGCCTTCGAAAGCCTGCGGAGGAGAACCGGATCGCGCCCAAGAAAGGCCGGCGTGCATTCGAAGAGGATCTGCCCACCTGCAGACGAGAGGGCGTTCAGGTATGGACGCATCGTCTTCACGACCTCGGATCGATCGTACCGCTCGGGACCGACCTCGTCGACCTCGGCAAAATCGACCATCACGTGCTCGTGAGGGAGGGCCTGTCCCAACTCTCCCGAATCGATTGGGCCAGTCACAGTGTGGATGGTCCCATTCTTCGAAGTCGTCTTCGTGGCCGGAACCGACCGTGCCTCTCCGAAGAGCGCGGTCCCTCCGAGAACGGCGACCCCAGCTTTCAGGAAAGCCCGTCGATCCATAGGCAAAGAGGATTCACTTCCGAGATAGAGAACGTGCCAGCCCCCTCTGTCGTGAGCGCTACATGACCTGACGAGCGGAATGTTGCCCCCCCTCCTCACAGATCAACAGAAACGACTGGGTTCTGACAGTTACAAAAGCGGCCTCTCGCGGGTCGAAGGAATCACCCTCTGAGGCGCTACTACCATTGAGGGCGTCCGCAGTTGAATGATACAGCCTCACAAAACCATTTGCGAATGTTCGTTCCGCCCCGCCCTAATCGGAATGTAAGAAGAGCGCCCCTTCATTCTACACGCCCCCAGAACACAGTGGAGTCGTGAACGGGAAGTGAAATTGATTGGCCGGACGGTCTTGAAGCAACCGTTTTCTTGTTTGAGAGTCTAAAGGAGCTCACGCGAAAGCGCACCACGCCTCACGACAGAGATGGAAAAGCCAACAGGCCCGTTGCTCACCGAGAGGCCCCCTTACCCTAGCCGAAAGTAATACGAAAATGAGTACCATACAAGAAAAGAAGATCTCTCAAGAGACCGCTCGCACGGTCCGGAAACACGATGCCTCCAACTTCGACGACTACCTGGTGGTTGGTCTGATGGCGATCGTTATCCTCGCACTCATCACGGCGCTGCTTCTGTGGTAGTGGCCCCAGAGGCTGCTTGATCTTATGGACCTGGACGTGTGTTCTGTCCCGTCGGAAAGGGTCTCGCAAGCTTCCCCACTGTTCGTCACGTCCAAATCCCTCGGCAACAGATTCGACCTCATCGCTCGATCCGGACGTTCTGCCGTGCATCGACGTGAGCGTGCCAGCCAGGCGGGACCACGATCGTGGTGTCGTACTGATGAAGAATGGCGGGACCGTCGAAGGCGTGTCCGTGATGTAGATCCGTACGGTCATACGCAGGCGTTTCGGTGGACCCGCTATTGTCGAACCAGACCGGACGCGTGCCGAGCCGGGCGTCGTCTAGGGGCTGGGCGGTCTCCGGCTCGTGCGGCAGTTCCGGCGGGGGCACGGCGACGCGACCCCGCACCCGAAGAGCAACAATTTCTACAGGCTCGTCCGGATCGGCGTGGCCGTAGCGCTCGCGGTGCCGCTCGTGGAAGGCATTGACTGCCTCGGCCACGTGATCGCTCGTGATCGGGGGGGCGAGTGGAACGCTGAGTTCGTAACTCTGTCCCGCGTAGCGAAGGTCGAGCTCCAGAGCAAGATCGGGGGGGCCGTGGTCGGCAAGAACGGACCGGACGGACTGGGCGGCCGCCGTGCGGGCCTCCGTGAGCGGGGACGGATCGGCAATCAGCGTATCGGCCCGCGTGAGTACGGCCTGCGCGGTGTCGTACACGACGTCGGCCATGAGCAGGCCGAGGGCACTGAGAACGCCGGGCGTGGGCGGGACGAGGACGCGCTCCATGCCCAACGCCTCTGCCAGCGCCACGGCGTGAAGCGGACCGGCGCCCCCGAACGGGACGAGCGTATAGTCGCGAGGGTCGTGGCCGCGCTCCACCGACACGCGGCGTAGCGCCCGCTCCATGGTGGCGTTTGCCACCCGCAGAATGCCGAGGGCCGTCTCTTCGGGAGAACGCCCGACCGCCGTCCCGAGCTCGGCCACCGCCTCGCGGGCCGCCCCAGGGGCCATGTCGAGCGTGTCGCTCCCGCCGAGCACGCGATCGGGGGCCAGGCGACCGAGAACGAGGTGCGCGTCGGTCACAGTGGGCCGGGTGCCGCCCCGTCCGTAACACACCGGTCCGGGCTCGGCCCCCGCGCTCTCCGGTCCCACCCGCAGGCTTTCGCCCGCGTCCACGTGCGCGATGCTCCCCCCGCCCGCGCCCACGGTGTGGATGTCGGTCGACGGCAAGCGGAGGGGAAGGTCGGCAATCGTGTGCTCTGTGGTGCGGGGCACCGCGCCGTCACAGAGGGCCACGTCGGCACTCGTCCCACCCATGTCGAGCGTCATGATGCGAGGGGCGTCCGTGTCGAGGGCCCGCCGGGCCACCCCAAGCGCCCCGACCACCCCACCGGCCGGACCGCTCAGCGCAAGCCGGGCAGCCTCGTCCGCCGCGGTGTCGAGGCCGATGGTGCCGCCATTCGACTGCATCACGCGAACCGAACGCGAGCCAATGGCGTTGTCGAGCCGTCCCAGGTAGCGGGCAACCTGCGGCCGCACGTACGCGTTGACGACGGTCGTGGCCGTGCGTTCGTATTCCCGGTACTCGGGCAGCAGGGCGCTGCTTTGCGTGATCGGAACGTCGGGCAAGACCTCCCGCAACAGCTGTGCGGCACGCCGCTCATGATCGTCTCGCTGATACGAGAACAAAAAGACGAGCGCGACGCTCTCCACGTTTTGATCAACCAGGGTCTCTGCCACGCGCTGGACAGCTTCTTCGTCGAGGGGCGTAAGCACCTCTCCCTCCGCACTCAACCGTTCAGGCACTTCGTGCCGTCGCTCGTCGGGCACGAGAGGAGAGGGACGCGACGGTTGAAGGTCATACAGATCGGGCCGATTCTGGCGCCCAATGGCGAGCACATCCGCAAAGCCTTCGGTCGTGACGAGCGCCGTGCGGGCCCCCTGTCGTTCCAGCAGTGCATTCGTCGCGGTCGTGGTTCCGTGCACGATGGGCGCCTCGGCTCCTACCTCCAGTTCACTCATTCCGTCCACGACCGCCTCGTGCTGCGGGTCGGAGGTCGGCTCCTTGTGAACCTGAAGGCCCTCGTCGGTGACAATGACGAAGTCGGTGAAGGTACCGCCCACGTCAATCCCAACGGGCGCGTTCGGAGAAGTAGACATCTGGACCGCTAAGCTCCTGAATTCTGACCGAGAGACACGAGGCGCAATAGAACTGTCCGGAAGCACACATTCAAGAGGGGATGCCTCCCGATTCTCACACACTCGTCCCGGAAGAATGCCCTTGGGGATCGAGCCTCTACGGACGAACAGGCAGGGGGCCGGAAGCGGCCCGATTGGTAATTCGCAGCCGACGGAGACGCGTGCCGTCCTCGCGGTTTCGGATGCAGAGCGTGTGGGTCCCGGCTTCCAGCGAAAAGACGACGGGATCCGTGTGAGTGCCGTCGTCGAGGCGACTCACCGGGTCCCACGTCCACGTCTCGGTCGTTGCCTCCGGCGCGGGCGTGTGCCAGGCAATTTCGTCTCCGTCGTCCAAGGAAACGTAGAAGGAATTATCGTTCATCGCGGGAGCTCGCACCTCCCCCCAGAGGATGTACTCTCCGTCCCGAGGCACCGAGAAGGTCCACTCCGCGGCTCCGGGGCCACTGTCCGATGCATCGTTGCCGGGCCCATCCGGCACGCCGATCCCCGCAGTAGAAGCGGTAGAGGGCGAATCGGCTCGCGCCATCGGTGGCGTGAGCACAGCCTCCGAAAGGGGAAGCGTCTTCGAGAACGGCGCCGAGGCCTCGGGACGGTCTCCGGTCCCGCGCGGCCTGTACGTTGGACTCGACGTCACGAGCAGCCGGTCGAGTTTGGCGTGCGACTCCCGATAGGCCACCGTCAGCTGGTGCTCGCCTGCCCCCAGTTCGAATTGGACCGGAGCGTTGTCTGCATCGGCATCGTGCACCTGGTCCCAGTGCCACCGCTCTCCTGGTCGGATCTCGTTCCACCGGATCCAGCGCCCTTGATTCATGCGAATCCAGAACGAGTCGCTGCCGGTGGATGCGGCGAGGACCCGACCCCACACCCGGTAGGTGCCCGCTTCAGAAACCGTGAAGGTGTACGAGGCACGACCCTCGGCGGGAGGCGCATCGAGACGGCTCTCGTCCGGGCGGGCCACGACGTGCCGCCACCCGGCCGAATGCGGACTGTGCGCAACCTCCAGGGGGGACTCGCTGTCCCCATCTTCCGCTTCCACCCAGATCTGGGAGGATGGACGCGTATTCGAGGCGACCTCCGGTTCCGTTCGAGGATGATAATTCCAGTCGTCCGTCACGACGATACGATCAACGTCGACCTGGTCCTCCCGCGGCCCGAGATGGAGGCGATGACGTCCCTCCGAGAGGTCGAACGCCACGGGACGTCGGCCCTGATCGGCGTCTCGCACCTGCACCCAGTGCCACGCGTCCCCCTGCTCAATGCCGTTCCATCGAATCCAGCGGGTACTGTCCATGCGCACCCAAAAGGAGTTGTGGTCGTCGGACGGCACCCGCACGCGCGCCCACACCACGTGCCGACCGGCGCTCTCCACGTCAAACGTGTACGCTCCCCCGTCGGACGTGGGCGGCTGATCCAGAGAGGCGCGCTCCGTCACGGTAAGGTACGAGCCCTCCGACGCCGCCCCATCCGTTTCTGTGACGAAGGCCGACGGGAGGTGCCCCTGCTCCGCCTCCAGTTCGTACTGGTGCCCTTGATCCTGCTCGTCCGAATCGGGTCCCACCTGCACGATCGAAACGGCCGTGAGGAGAACCGCCCCGAGACCGCCACAGAGCACGATCTCTCGCCGCGTGAGCCCCCGCCGCGGCCCCGACGATTTCAGAAGAGCACGCATTCGCGACTTGAACTGGCGCCCGGCGTCGAGGGCCACCGCATCGACTGGAACGGGCCCCCTGCGGAGCGTTTTGGTCACCGCCAGCAGCTGTTCGGCGTATTCCCAGGAGGCCACGCCACTGCGGAGCACCACGTCATCGCAGGCTCGTTCCTGAGCGGCCGTCGCGTTCGCCGCGGCCCGCCACACCAGCGGATTGGGCCAGAAACAAGCCCGAGCCACCCGGCTCAGCACGTGCGTGAGCGCGTCCCACCGCTTGACGTGGGCCATCTCGTGCAGCAAGACGGACCGCAGGCGCGCCCTCGACCAGTCCGACGCCCCCGCGGGCAGCAACACAACCGGTGCCCACATCCCCCAGACGGTCGGTACTCGCGCCCGGCGGCTGCACCGCACCGAGACCGATCGGGTGAGGTCAAGACGGTCAGTCAGTCGATCGACGAGAGCATTACAATCCAACGCCGTGGTGCAGCGCCGCCAGTGCCAAAGCGTAACCATCCCGACCCCGAGTCGCCCGAGCAGGAGGAAGGCCCCGCCAGCCCACACCAACAGGAAGGCCGGAGCGCCCCAACGTGCGCCCCAATGGAGCAGCGCCTGCCAGTGGATCTGATCGGCGGCTGCGGAGCGAGTGCCCCCCGCCCCCATCCCCGTCTGCGCGCTCGCCTCAGCGGCGTCCTCCTCGCCGAAGGGTGTCGACATAGCGGAGGTGGAGGACAGCGCCCCGTCGAGAAAGGTCTCGCTCCGGGCCGGAGACGAATCCAGCGTCAGATCGACCGTCCACCCCGGAACGACCTGGCCTCCCAGCGGAAGGCAAAGCAATACCACCAGCGCCGTCGTCCAAACTGCATGGGAAACGGCGGCCGGCTCCTCGCCCACGCTCCGAACCAATCCCCAGGCGAGGACGAGAATCACCGTTCCATGCAAAAAGATGTAAGCACCTACTCGGAGTGCTACGTCAGTCATTCGCTGCGTCTTCGTCTTTTGCCTGCTCGATCCAGGCCTCCAAGTCCGCGATGTCCTCGTCGCTCAAATCCTCAGACGACATGTTCAGAAGTGTCAGCAACACCTCGGAAGGCGCTCCGGAAAAGTACGTGCGAACCAGGTGCCCCAGCGCCGATCGCTTCGCCTCCTCACGGGGAATTTCGGGTCTGTATATGTAGCGACGGCCCTCCTGTCGATGATTGAGATAGCCCTTGTCTTCCAGCTTGGCCATCGCCACACGAACGGCGTGATAATCGGGCGTGTCCGGAAGCTCTTCCTGCACGTCTGCGACGCTGGCTTCCCCGATCCTGTAGACTGCTTCCATGATCTGACGCTCGCGTCGGCTGAGTTGCGTTTGAAAGGGAGGATCCATAGAAGTGACGGTGAATTTATTATTTCATCTTTGATTAAAGAGTAAGGGTCGTCGATAGAAATTCCAAGTTGATTGGAGGCTCGATTCGCAACCTTTCAGATCGCCGGCTGTTTTGGTGAAGAAATATTTTCACAGAGCTTCATCCTTTATGGTTCCTTCCAATCCTGGTCAACAAGAGGGTGCCCTTTCCTTCTGCTTGTTTCTCAGCGTGCTCCTTCTGGCCGTTCCCCTCGGCCATTCTCATTCGTCTCACGCCCAGGATGCTCCTCCAGCCGACACCGATAGCCTACGCCCTCTCGATCGACTCGCCCGTGTGTATCTCGATTGCGACCGGTGCGACGAGCAGTACTTGCGTCGCAATCTTACGTTCGTCAGCTACGTCCGCGATCGCAAGCAGGCCGACATTCACCTCCTCACGACCTCTCGCTCGACGGGCGGCGGGGGGCGCTCATACCGGATGGATTTCATCGGCCGGGGCCCCTTTAACGGACTGCGATACGAACTCGACTACAATGCCCCTCCGACCTTTACCGACGACGAGCGGCGCCAAGGCTTCGCGGAAAAGGTGCGACTGGGCCTCATTCCCTTCGTTTCCCACACGCCTGCCGGCGATCGCCTGAGTGTGTCCTACGACGACACTGACACGACCTCGTCCTCCCGCACAGCGGAAGAAGATCCCTGGAACCGGTGGGTCTTTGAGATCGGAGGCTCCGGAGATATTGGACTAGAGGAATCCGAGCAGGAGTACGAGATTGAAGGCAACGTGGGAGCCGAACGCGTCACGGAGGCCTGGAAGCTGGAATTTGAGTTCGAAAGTGAATACGAGCTCGACGTGTTCAAACGAGACACGACCGAAATCCGAAGCTCGTCCCGCAACACCGACCTTGACGCGGACGTCGTAAAGAGCCTCGGTCCCCACTGGGGTGCAGGAATCTCCGGAACGGCCTTCTCCCGCTCCTTCATCAACACGGACTTGGCCGTGCGGCTAACGCCCGCCGTCGAGTACAATGTATTTCCCTACTCGATGTCCGACCAGCGGGAGCTCACGTTCACCTATCGCGTCGGCCCCGAGTACCGCGACTATCAGGAAGTAACCATTTTCGGAAAGCGCAACGAGTTTCTGGTCCAGCAATCCCTGAATGTCCGTCTCAACCTCAATCGGCCCTGGGGCTCGATCTTTACGAGCGTCGAAGGGGCTCACTTCTTTCACGACCTTTCGAAGGGCCGCGTAGAGTTCTTCACGGGCCTGAAGGTGCAGCTGGTCAAGGGCTTATCCGTCTTCGGCCGATTCAATGCCGAATACATCCAGGACCAACTGTACCTCCCCGCCGGGGAAACCTCACTCGATGAGGTTCTCCTTCGCCGCCAAGAGCTTGCAACGAACTTCGAGATTGACGCGTCGATTGGTCTGTCGTACACCTTCGGCTCCATCTACAACAACGCCGTAAATACCCGACTGTAGCCTCTGCTCGCGGTCTGCTTTCGGAGGCCTGGGATCTCCTTCGTCCGATGGCTGCAAGAAGAGTAGCAGATGTGCTTCCCGACATCCCCCTGCCGCGGATAGATCTCTCTTTCGAATTCCGCCTCCGGCGTCAGTGACTCGGAATCGAAGTGGCCGGCGGCAGGTTCGGGAGCAGATCCACGGCCCCGAACGTTTCTACGCTCATCCAGACGACGAAAACGAAGTAGATGGCAATGAGCCCCCAGGCCTCGGTGGTCGTGAGCACCATGTGCGTTCGCATCATCAGAAAGACGATGAGGGTGGCGAGGGTCAGTACGCCCATCATGGGCGCGCTCACTGAGTAGTTGACGACCGCGGTGCCCGCCACCAGGACCCCGGCAGGGATACACACCAGAAGATCAAAGACGTTGCTGCCCAGTACGTTGGCGACGCTCGTCACGGCCTTTCCGGCGCGGGCAGCCCGGACACTCACGAACGCATCCGGCACGGACGTCCCGGCGGCCACCACTGTGATGCCCCACAGGAAGCTCGGCGTGTTGAAGGCGTTCCCCAGGCCGATGGCCGCCCGTACCAGTCCCTCCACCCCCACCAGAATAACGAGCAGCGAGGCGAGCAGGACGCCCCACTGCTTCACGGGAGAGACCTGATTCGGCACGTCCTCCGCCGTGTGATCCATCGTGTCCTGGTACTGGAGGTACACGTAAAACAGGTACAGCGCAAGCGGAAACAGCACGAGGCCCCGCGTCACCTCTCCCGTGATCGCCCCGTTGGCATTCTCCACCGGATTGTAAATCACGGCGAACGAAAACATCAGGAGTAGCGCCGCGATCGAGATCAAGTAGAACTGGATCTCTTTATAGACCAGGTCGCGGGTCGAGACGAGCTTTTCGTCGGACCAGATCCCCGCCAGCGCCGGAATCATGAGCACGTTAAAGAGCGCAGACCCCACGATTGCCGCCACGCCCAACTCAAATTCGCCGTGGAGGAGAGTTGCGAGCACCGCGGTGGACAACTCCGGAAAGCTCGACCCCACGGCCAGTACGACCGCCCCTTGCACGAGCGGCGGAAGCTCGTAGTACACGGACAACTGCTCGCTGGAGGATTCGAGCCACTCGCTCCCTTTCCACACGACGGCCGTGGCGAGAATGGCGAGGCCCAGGTAGGCCGACACCTGTACAAAGAGACTCATGTGCGTCGGGCGACGAGGTGAAAATCAGCGGAGACGCTGGACGCTCAGAAGCCCGGCGTCGCCGGGAAGCGGGAAACCGAACAGGCTCACGAACCGATGATACGGAGCGGAGTTCACGAAACGGCGGGCTCGATGCAGAAATTTTGAAATTCTCTCGATCGCGCTCGCAGAGGACATTGACTCAGGCTGCCCTACAGCACCATGAGAGAGCAGACGTAGCCGACGTAACAGACCAAAAGGAAGGCCCCCTCAGCGCGACTGAGGGTCCAATCGGACCGGAAGAGGGGAAGAATGATGACGGCCGTGCTCACCATCACTGCCGCATCGATCCAGCTCAGGGTCTGGGTGGACAGGGGCTGGACGAGCACCGTGACTCCCAGGATGCCGAGAACGTTGAAGATGCTGGATCCGACCGCATTGCCCACCGCAATGTCCCCTTCGCCTCGCCGTGCCGCCACGACGGAGGTCGCAAGCTCCGGCAGGCTCGTGCCCACGGCTACGATTGTGAGGCCGATGACGATGGGCCCGACGCCCATCGTTTGTGCAATCGCGACGGCGCCCTCCACCAATACGTGTGCCCCCACGACGAGCCCGCCGATCCCGAGGCCGAGCAGCCCCACGTCTACAATCAGGGAGTGCTTCTGGGAAATCCCCTCGTCAAACTCCGTCTGGACCGCTCCGGGTTCATCCTGGGCCGCCCAAAGATTGTAGACCACGTACGCTACGATGCTCGTTACGAGGAGCAGTCCATCGACGCGTCCGAGCATGCCGTCGAGAATGAGCCCGACGAAGGCAAGCGAGACCACAATCAGAATGGGACTGTCGACCCTAACGACCTGTGCCTGCACGGTCAGAGGCCGGGTGAGGGCCGCTACCCCCAGAATGAGCGCGATGTTGCCGATGTTGGACCCCACCACGTTGCCGAGGGCGATGTCGCCGCTCCCACGAAGCGCTGCCTGCACGCCCACCACCAGCTCCGGCAGGCTCGTGCCAATCGAGACGATCGTCAGCCCAATGACCAACGGTGAGAGTCCCACCCGACGTGCCAACGACGACGCCCCGTACACCAGGCCCTCAGCCGCGGCCGTCAGAACGACAAAGCCGCCAATGATCTGAAGAACAGACGTAAACATGCCCCTCTGCGAGTGGCGCCGGAAGAAATAAAAGGCCCTAACATACTGGCAGTAATAACTAGAAAACCTCTCTCGACATTCCAGACCATCTAGAGGGCCTTGACCGACATGGGTTAGGTTTTGTTATCAAGAACCAGCCTCACTACGAGAGGCAATCCGACGGGTTCACCGCCCGCATCCCTCTCAACTGGAAACTGATCTCGCATTTACCAGCCCGTAACGTCTCTTCCTAAACTCTCCGACGCTGCCCCTCTATCATACGACGTTCTTTCAAAGTAGAGGCACTGACGCCTCTCCTGTGCTCGATTTCATTCCCAGTGTGCCCTCCCCCTGCAGCATGTCGTCTCCCCATTCCCGCCTTGGACGCCCTCTCCTTTTCGTCACCGTACTCCTCATCGCGATGGGCGTCCCTCAGCTTGCCTCCGCCCAATCGACAGACGACGGAGGCACAGTGTCGGTGGGCGGCGGAGACCTGTTGACAATTGGGGGCCTCCTGCAGACGGATGCCTATCTGGGACGAGCCCCCACCGACGGCTTCCGGGTTCGCTCCACGCGTCTTCGCTTCGGAGGAGAAGCCGAGTCGCTCCAATACGCCGTGCAGCTCGACTTTACTTCGAGCGCGCCTCTGCTCGATGCCTTTGCTCGCCTTCCCCTGTCGGATCAGCTTCGAGTCACGGCCGGCATTTTCAAGACGCCGTTCAGCGCGGAGATCCTCACAGGACGGCCGGATCTTCTCTTTGCGGAACGGGCACGGGTGGTCGACAATGTGGCCCCAAACCGGCAGGCCGGGGTTAGCGTGGCCGGCGCCCTCGTGCCGGATCGCCTCACCGCCACCGTGGGCGCGTTCAACGGCACGCGCGGTCTTCAGCCTCCTGCCAGCGATCCGCTCCTGTACGTCGGTCGCCTGAACGGGCGCCTGCCCGTGAGTAACGGGCAGCTAACACTCGGCGTCAATGCGGCCTACAGCATCGACGACGATACGCCCCTCGCGGCAATGGGCCGGCCATCGTTCTCCGGCCGTCGTCTGCTCTTTGGGGCCGATGCCCGGCTGGAGGTCGATCGGTGGCTGCTGGCGGGCGAGATTGACGGTGCCTCGTTGAACCCAGACGGCCTCGGGGACGCAAACCGTCCGTTGGGCTTTTACCTCGCCGGTGGGGTGGACGTGAGCGAGGACCATCAGATGCTGGTCCGGTTCGATCAGTACGACCCCGACGTTCCCCTGCAGGCCTCGCCCGACGACCAGCTGACGGTGGGCTACAACTACGATCCCACCTCGATGCTCCGGTTCCTGGTCAACTACCAGGCGGGGACGAATGATCTGGGCGATGGCTTTTTCACTGCCCGGCTCCAGGTCGCCCTGCGATGAGCCGCCCCTCCCTCTCACGAACATCCTGCCGGGCGACACACAGTGCGTCGCCCGTATCGAATCGCCGCGTTCGCGCGAGTGACGGGCCTACTATTGTTCGTATGTAGCCCCCCTCACTCCGTGGGGACGTAGTCGTAATTGTAGTTGTATCCGTATCCGTACTCGTACGAGCCGGCCTGCGTGGAATCGTACCGGTTGAAGATGATGCCTCCGATGTCCACTCCAACGGCATCAAGTGTGCTCCTCACCTGCGAGAGGGCGCGGAAATCGGTCTTGTTAGCGGCCGCGACCACGAGGACAGCGCTACAGTAGGGCGCGACCACGACCGGATCCGTGGCGGCGAGCACCGGCGGTGTATCAATAATCACCACGTCGTAGAGCCCCTCGGCCGACGCGAGAAACTCCCGCATGCGCTCGCTGTCGAGCAATTCAGTCGTCGGGATGTCCGGTACGCCGGCGGGAAGCACGTGAAGGCCGTCGATAATCTCATCCTTGAGAATCGTCTCGACTCCGGCATTCCCGGCCAAAACCTGAGCCAGTCCCGGTCCCCGTTCAATCCCAAGCATCTTGTGCATATTGGGACGTCGCATGTCGGCGTCAATGATGAGAACCTTGCGCCCACTGAGTGCAATCGTGAGGGCCAAATTCACCGCGGTGGTCGTTTTTCCATCCCCTGGCTCCGGGCTCGTAACCATGATCGTCTGGGACGACTGCTCCCCCTCCCGTTGGCCTTTCGCCGCGGAAAACTGAAGATTCGCCCGCACGAGCCGGTAATTCTCCGTGATGGGCGACCACGGGTTGAGGAGCGGGAAAAGGCGAGTACTTACGTTTCGCCCTTCGACGTCGATCAGGTCATCTCCGTTAAACGCCTTCTTGATTTCCTGGTCCATCTTGGGAATCACGCCCACGAGGCTGTATCCCTTCGACTGGATGTCATTGGGCTCATAGATTTGCCAGTCCATCGACTGCCGCAAGAACCCGAGGCCCATCCCCATTCCAAGGCCCAGAAGAAGACCGAGTATAATATTTCGCTTCACGTTGGGACTGACCGGCAGCGTAGGCACGGCGGCCGATTGCATGACCTTCACGTAGCCGAGCTCCGACTCCTCGGTCACGACGGTGCGCTGCAGCTCCTTCGCAATCTCATTGTAGAATTCCTCGGACTGCGACAGGCGCCGGTTGAGTTGCTCTCGTCGAATGCTCTGTTGCGGAATATCGGAAAGACGACTCTGATACTCAGACTCCCGCTCCTTCAGGGACTGGATTTGCGCCTTGAGCTGCTCGACCAGTGTTTTCTGCTCCTGAATGCGCTGCTTGAGCGTCCCGACCTGCCCGATGGAGGTGCCGGTGCCGTCCGCCGTTCCTCCCCCTGTTCCTCCTCCCGTGCTGCCTCCCGTGCCGCCTGCCTCTTCCGCCGCCTCCACGAGTTGCTCCGTCAATTCGACTTTTCGCGACTCAAAGCCCTCGATTCGTCGCTTGATTTCGGCGAGCTCCGGAACCCGGGACTCATTGCCGCGAAGCGTGGAGTCATTGATGTAATACTGCTCGGCAGAGGCCTTCAATTTCGCAATTTGATCCTCCAAGGCCTGAATCTGAGTCCGGAGGCTCTGGACCTCCTGCTCTTTGAGCACCGACGAGCGGAGGTTTGGCTTCGCCTTCTGAAGCTTCTCCTCAAGAACGGAAAGCGTACGTTTCTCCTGTTCCAGCTGGAACTCGAGAGCATCTCGCCTCGACTGAATCTCGACGTACTGTTGAGCCACGTTTTGGCCGTCCGTGCCTTCCGTCACGAGGGAATTACTGCGAGCGAACTGCTCCCACTCGTTCTCTACCGAACGGATGCTGTCCTTCCGCTTCTCAAGCTGCTCCTCAAGAAACTTGCGAGCTGCAGTCACCCCCTCCCGGGCCATCTCCTGGCTATACAGGCGATACTGCTTCGCATATGCGTTTGCGATTACAGCAGCCTCTTTGGGATGTTGACTCGAAACCCGAATGTGAATGAGTCCTTGCTGCTGATCCGTGGTGAACGACGTCATTTCCCGTAGCCGACTTATGCCCGCTTGCTGCGTGAACGGCTCCTCTTCGGAAACGGGCGCCAGAAGGGTAAACTGCGCGCCCTGTGTCGTATCGGCAACGTTCTGGACCGTAGATATCACCCGACGCGCGAGCTCTCCCGAGTTCTGCAGAATCCCAATCTCTGAGCCGAGATCCCGCTGGTCATTCATGCTGACCATCTGCGGCGACACCGGGGATTCGCGCTCGATGGATACGACCGTGCTCGCCTCATACACCTTCGGCATCATCATCGTGATCCCAGCCGTGAGGGCCGTTACGAGCACACAGGTGCCGAGGATAATCCACTTGCTCCGCTTGATCGTCGTCCAAACGGCCCCAAGATCGAGGGTGCTTTCCTCGGAGTTCTCGGAGTTCGGCGGCGGAGGGGACTGCACGCCAATCTTTTCAGCTTGCTTGCGCGGATGTGTAAGACCTTGAGACATGTTGTTCATGAGAGGATCACGAGGGGATAAGGAGAAACCAGAAAGGGGAAGTCGTTCGGAGCAAGACCTGACTACGAGGCCCCGTCGCCGGAGAAGACGACCGGCGCCGTTCGTATTAAGAGGTACAGATCAAGCCAGAGCGACCAGTTTTGAATGTAGTGGACGTCGAGGTTTACGCGGTCGGCAAAGCTCAAACGGTTGCGGCCCGACACCTGCCAGAGACCCGTTATCCCCGGGGGGCTCTGGAGAACGGCTCGGGCCAGCCCGTTCATTTGCTCAAGCTCGGAGGGCATGTACGCCCGGGGGCCCACCAGGCTCATGTCTCCTCGAAGCACATTAAGAAGCTGGGGAAGCTCGTCCAGGCTATAGCGGCGTAGGAACCGTCCGATGCGCGTCACGCGAGGATCATTCTGAAGCTTGTGGTATTGTTCGTATTCTTTCCGAAGCGCAGGATCTTGGCTGAGAACCTCCTCCAGTTTTTGGTCGGCGTCCTCGTACATTGTCCGGAACTTCAGAATGGTAACGATTCGCCCCTGCCGTCCCATGCGCTCCTGGCGATAGAAGACTGCGCCTGGGGCGTCGAGTCGAATCGCCAGGGCAATACCCGCAAAGAGGGGCGCAAGGATCAGCAGGGCAACCAGCGCCCCAAAAATGTCCATGGCCCGTTTTACGAGCTGAGCTCCTGAGCGAAGGGCCACATTGCGCACGCCGTAGCCGAAGAGGCCGTCCCCGGACCGCCCCGTCGTCCAGAGGGCCGGAGCGCCCGCCGAGTCGGACACGACAAAGATGTGGTCGAAAAATTTGCTGTAGTGGGACAGGAGGTTGGCGCGATCGGTATGCGTGAGCCCCGGCATCGCCAGGATGGCATAGGGAATGGAAAAGTGCCGCGCCAGGTACGGAGCAAGCTCTTCTCCTCCTCGAATCGGCACGGAGACGTCGGCGTCGGTGGGACCGTCTCCCAGCAGAGCCACAGGCTTAATGCCAATCTCCGGCCATCGGTTGAGGGTGTCCAGAATCGCCTCTCCACTCTCACCGGAACTCACAATCACAGCGGGCACCCCCCACCAGTCAGCCTGAGCGAAGATGATGCGGAAGAGGCTTCGGCAAATCGGCAAGATGACGGCCCCTAGCCCTCCCGCCGCAGCAAGAAGCAGCGCCACAGTGCCATTGCCCGTGGCGGCGTAGACGGTCCCGCCCGACACGGCCCCTAACAGAAGCGTTAGGGTCCCGATGCGCTGCATTTCCAGTGCTGGGTGCGTAAAGCGACGTTGGTACAATCCGACCACGGCGTAGCAAACCAGAACAGCGGGAAAAATGAGAAAACCGGTCGCATAGGTCTGCGAGGTGACCCCCACCCCAATGAGGCTCGCCCCCAGATATACAAATCCGAGCACGGACAGCATTCCGATGAGATCTCCAAACAGGAATGTGCACACCGTTCGCCACTCGGACGGAGTCACATTTTGGGAAGTGACGGAGTCGCGAACCTGAGAGGGTGCAGAGGACGGCTGCTCGTAGGGACGCGCTTCCTGTTCGAACGTAGAGGTGGTAGACGAGGTGCTCACGAGTGGAGACTCATGTTAGGGTATTCTTGTTGAACGGCGGGCCCCAAGTACGATTGGGGCTCTTCGGTCGAGTATCCATCGACAAACTCCCCGTAGGCCCGATGAACGAGCTTAGAGAACGCCTCACGAAAAATGGGGATGGAAAACCGCTCAGCCTGTGCCCGAATGGCCTCGGGATCGAGGTCCGACCGAATCTTTTCAAACTCATCGACGGCTTCTTTCAGGTGCTCCACGGTTTGCTCGGGAAAGAACACCCCCGTTTCCCCCGGAACGACGGACTCTTGCACTCCCCCTCGGCCGTACGCGATGACCGGGGTACCACAGGCCTGCGCCTCCACCGGCACAATGCCGAAGTCTTCTTCCGCCGCGAAGACGAAGGCCCGGGCGTGCTCCATGTAGTAGGTAACCGCATCGTCGGGCTGATACCCGAGCATCGTAACGTTCGGGCCTGCCTTCTGCTTGATGGCGTCCATCTCCGGCCCGTCCCCAATCACGATCAGCTCCTTGTCGGGCATCTCCGAGAAGGCCTCGACGATTAGATCGACGCGCTTGTAGGGGACCAGGCGCGACATCGTCAGGTAGTAGTCGTCTTTCTTCGGCTGCAGTGAGAAGCGTTCAACGTTGACCGGCGGGTAGATGACCTGTGCCGGCCGGCGGTACGTCTTCCAGATCCGACGGGCCACGTGCTTGGAATTTGCCACGTAGAGATCTACCCTCGACGCCGTACTTACGTCGTAAAGGCGCATGTAGTGGAGCACGAGTTTCGCAATCATCCCCCGAATCCACCCGAGATCTCTCTGCGTCACGTGCTCGTGGTACAGGTCCCATGCGTAGCGAATCGGGCTGTGAACGTAGCTGATGTGCAGTTGGTCGGCGCGCGTCAGCACGCCCTTTGCCACGGCGTAGCTGGACGACACCACCACGTCGTGGTCGCTAAGGTCAAACTGCTCGATGGCCAGGGGCGCGAAGGGCAGATAGTACCGGTACAGCCGCTCCGCAAAGGGTAGATTTTGGATAAAGGACGTTTCGACCGGTCGACCCTGAAGAAAATCGCGCTGATCGTCGGGTATAAAGTCGATCAGGCTATAGAGTGCCGTTTCGGGAAAGGTGTGGATCATTTGCTCCAACACCCGCTCGGCCCCCGCATAGACGGGAAGCCAATCGTGTACTATTCCGACCCGATCGGGGCGAAGTAGAGTCTCTTCCTCCGGCGTGCTGCCATCGCCCGAAGCGGTCGAGGAGCGGTCGAGGTCTGTGACCCGAAATTTGATGTTGTTAAACAAGGGGGACATTGCGCCGTCATCCAGGAAATAGGGAAGTGAAGTGTTCTCAGAATACGACCGAGATCGGACGCCGGCGTTCTATTGAAGCGCATGTGGGACGAGTGCTTTGACGTACGAAGTGTCAACTTTTGCCTTCAATGGTCCCCCTCGAATTGCTCCGAACCTCCTGGGGCACTTGCGCCACTTTGGCCTGTCCCCACATTACGAACCTTCCTGTTCAGGCGAGGCCTCATCCGAGTCCGAAATCTCCTCTGGGTCATCGCTCCATTGATTCGGATCCCGGCCATAGGTCCATTGTACCGCATACTGAAGGAGCTCATCGACGGTGTCGAAGCCCAGCTTCTCCTTTGCCCGGCGCCGATACGTTTCAATGGTCTTCCGACTGAGTCCGAGTTCATCCGCGATGTCCCGCACATTGTCCCCTTCGCCCAGCTTCTGAAAGACCGTCATTTCTCGGTCCGTCAGCTGCTCGGTGGCGGAGTTGAACGCGTAATCCTTTTGGCGGATGACCTTACTGAGAATCCGGGAGGACATCCGCTCGCTCAGGTAAACATCTCCCTCGCTCACCGACTGGATGGCATTCACCACGCTCTCCGTCGGCTCGCTCTTCATCACGAAGCCGGAGGCCCCGGCCCGAATGGCCCGTTCCGCATACACACTCTCGTCGTACATCGAAAAGACGACGACGCGAATGTCGGAGAACCGCGATCGAATCTCTTCGACGAGATCGAGCCCATGCGCGTCCTGCAGTGAAATGTCGACGACCGCGATGTTCGGCTCGTGCCGTTCCATCTGCCGGAGGGCCTTCTTCGCCGTCCCGCTCTCCCCAATCACCCGCATGTCAATCTTGCTATTGATGGAAGCGGCAAGCGCTTCTCGAACCGCCGGGTGATCGTCAACGATGAAGACCTGCGTCCTCGTGTCATTGGAGTTTGGGGCGTGTTCCTGAGACATTGATGTAAGATTTGCTTCCTCATTCATTCGGTTAGTCCCGATTTGCTTGCATGACTTCCCCCTTTTTTTAAGACCTCGTGCCACGCAATCGTCTCACTCGACGACGCGAACACGAGAAAGATAAGTCAAGCGGTGATGATAGAAAGTCTCTACGGGGGAGTGGACATACGCCAGAGCGGTCTTCGATCTTGTCCATTCGTGTAGAAGTTTGCACAGTCCCTGCGTCGTGCGGCACACTGCTCACCCTCAGCACTGCCTCTAGGCGAAGACGCGCCGACACATGCAACCGTCCATTATGCCTCCTATGTGACAGGCCGTTCACTGGGCATGCCAACCGGCACGGTGATTCGCACAACGTTTCTGTAAAAGCAGGTATGCGGTTTTGCGTCTGCGTCAACCTACGATCGATCCGGAACTTATCGTCACACCTTTTCCCATTCACAAACGGTAGGTTCAGCGCATTTCCATGTCTACCGGAACTTCCTTTCCCCCATAACAGGACGATAGACACGTCTTTGACTTATAGGAATCAAAAAAGGTTGTCCTCTCCACACACCCGGACGGGGTCCGGCGCATGCTTCTACAGTCTCTTGGCGCATCCCTCCTGTTCTTTTGCTTCCGGTCCCCCCACGGAATGCAGACACTGCCTCAGGGGGACGGGAACTGTCAGTTTCCTCGTCCGCCCCTTTCTTCAATCTGTCGGCGGTAGTATCAGAAAAAGGGACCGTACCCAGCCGGCCTCAGGTCCCTCAATCCAAAGCGCAAGGGAACCGATTTCTACCCCGTCAAACGAATATCTTCACACCTCCTTCGCACAATTCGAACCCGCTCCCCCCTCACCTTCGTCGTCAGGGCAGAGGACATTCAGGCGGGGTTGCTCACAACCACACTCATGGGCGTCGTCGTCTCCGAATACGTAGGGGGCTTCTTCTGACGGAGATCCTCGTTCTCCTCGTGCCCCCTGCAGCGGTGGGTGTCTGCTGCATCGGCGCCAAGCGTACGTGACACGTGCAGGCAGTTCTCGCCTGGCTCGCGCCGCAGACAATTCTTGTTTGGGGAGAACGCAAGCTACAGGGCCTTGCGCGGTAGCATCAGATCCAGGATCCTGACATGGGTTCGTCCCTAGTCAGCACTGACATCCAACACCCAAAAGCGCTGGGGAAACGGTCCACAGAAGCATTCGGGAAAACGTCTGGCACGACATACTGAGAGATGTGAACGGGCTCTGAAAGAATACTCGGACCTCGACGCCGCACGGTCTTGGCGATCTAGATCTCCAGCCTCTGAGACCTTCTCTATCGATGAAGTGGTTTTACATACCCGTGCACGAATCAGCACGTAAAAACGAAGAGAGAACCCAAACTCCTCATCCCTTCTGCGTTAGACGGTACATCTTGCAGAGACAGTCATTCGAATTTCGCTTTCGGCAACATGCCTGAACTTTCCTACCCGTTCACCTACGAGTGCAATTCGTGCGGCGCAGAAACGAGGGTGACGCGAGCCGACGCCCGTGATCGGCATCCGAACCCCGAAAGCCTCGATGCTCCGAAGAACGTTCTTCAGAAGCGAGGGTGGATGCAGCTGCCGATTGGTCGAACCTATTGTCCCTGGTGCACGCCTCCGGAGATGAAAGACTGAGAGACTGTGTGGCGGGACGCTCTATGAACACCCCAGGGCACTTCTTTCCTTCTCAGGGCACCACGACTTCGTGGATCTCGTGTGAGACAGGGAAAGATCGTATGCCGACACTGACAATCCTTCCCCCTCGTAAAAATAGAGGGCAGGAGATGTGCTTTTTGTCGATCAACAAATCAAAATCAAGACATAGAAGGCCAGCACGAGAAGGGACTCGGGCCTCTAATTGAAACCGTCAGACGTGACCGTTCCGTGCGAAGGATCACTGGGCCGAGGCTTTGCCATCTCCGTGCGTGCCCTGTCCGTAGGTCCACTGCACCGCGTACTGCAGCAGCTCCGACACCGTGTCAAACCCGAGCTTCTCCTTCGCGCGGCGGCGGTACGTCTCGATGGTTTTGCGACTCAGGCTCAGGCGGTCCTGGATCTCCTGAACACTGTAGCCCTGACCCAGCATTTGAAAGACCGCCATCTCCCGATCGGTCAACTCGTCGATGGCAAAGCTCGGCTCCGACGTGCGGCCCATAGCGACCTTGTTGAGAATCCGCGACGACATCTTGCGGCTCAGGTAGACCTCTCCTTCGTGTGCGGAGCGAATGGCTTCGACGATGGTTTTCGTCGGTTCACTCTTCATGAGATAGCCCGCAGCGCCGGCCCGGATGGCCCGCTCAGCATAGACGTTCTCGTCGTACATGGAGAAAACAATCATCCGAACCTCCGGATACTGCGAGCGGACGTTCTGGACGAGATCGAGCCCGTGGGCGTCGTTCAGTGAGATGTCGACGATGGCCACGTCGGGCTTCAATTCTTCAATCTCACGGAAGGCCTCATCAGAAGAGGAGGTTTCCCCGCAAATCTCCATGTCGATGGTGCCTTCGATGGTGTCGCGAATGGCCTCGCGGATCGCGGGATGATCGTCGACGAGGTATACGCGGATGTGATCTGTAGAGCGATCGTTCGACGACATAGGCGTAGGGGAACTTATGAGCGGACGGGGCAAGATCCAAAAGTCATAGGACCACGGGTCCCATAAGATAATGGGACATGCGAGAAAAATAACCCTACCATGATCGTTTTCAAATTTATAGGGGGAATCTCCTACACCTGCATCATCTTTTGGATGAGATTGGGCCAAAACAAAAAAGAGTGAGGCGACCGGGACCGGTCGACCTCACTCTTGAGGAGCGGGCGATGGGAGTCGAACCCACGACCTTCTGCATGGCAAGCAGATGCTCTAGCCGCTGAGCTACGCCCGCTTCTGAATTTTAAGCATGGGGTTTGACGGAGCATCAGCTATTCCGTTCCGACGAAAACCCGATCTTTCCCGATCCTTCGTCGCTTGCGGACGCGTCGGCAACTTCGCCTTCAATCGTAAACGTCATACTGAGCGGGATGGCGTCCTGCGAGGCCCAGAATGCCCGACCGTCGGCGTTGGAGGTGAGCACGCGCATCCGCACCCGTCGCGCGCCGATTTGGTCGGCCCAGTGCCGAACGGCGCGCACCAGCTGCGTGCCGTACCCCTGCCGCCGGCTCCCGGGGCGCACGTACAACTCGTCGAGGTACACCTCCGAGCTGTCCTCATAGATGGGCGCGGGCCCCCACCGGCGGGCCGACGCAAAGCCGACAATCGTATCGTCGTTCTCCGCCACGTAGAGACGGGCGGTGTCGTCGTCGAGCCACATGGGAAAGTCGTTCTCCCACCGCTCGCGGGCATCTTCTGCCACGCCCACTCGATCGTCCATCTCCGACTGGGAATTCAAAAGCGCCATCCAGAGATCGCCCACCTCTTCCTGGTCGGCGGGCTGGGCCTGTCGCACGTCGGGGTGGTTCATATCTCGTTCCTCCGATTGTAGAGTGTGTCGTGAGCACGACTTCGCCATCCACCGAAGCGGCGAACCGCCCGGAGACGGGTTATGCGCCCTTCGCCGCCACGGGCGCGGATGCGGGGCGTAGACGTCCTTCCTCCGCAAGCAGCTCCGCGTTCAGAATCGCTCCCCCGGCGGCCCCACGTACGGTGTTGTGCGACAGCAGGACGAACTTCACGTCGTTAACGGGGCAATCCTGGATGCGGCCCACGGAGACGGTCATGCCGTCGCCGGCGTCTACGTGACGCTGGGGCTGCGGGGCGTCCGGGGCGTCGAGCACCTGAATGAAGGGATCCGGCAGGCTCGGCAGCGAGCGCCCGGCCAGTGGCGACCGATAGTCCGTTAGGATCTGCTCCACGTCCGCCGCCTCCACGTCCTCACGGAAGCGGACCGACGTGCAGGCGAGGTGGCCGTTGCGCACCGGCACGCGCGTGCACTGCGCGCTTACCGTAAGGTCCGCCTGCTCGACGGAATTTCCGTTCAGCGTGCCCAGGATCTTCAGGGGCTCAGTAGCCATCTTGTCCTCCTCGCCGCCGATGTAGGGCACGACGTTGCCCACGGCGTCGAGCGAGGGCACGCCCGGATAGCCGGCGCCGGAGAGGGCCTGGAGCATCGTCACCTGCACGGCCTCCACCTCAAACGCGTCCATCAAGGGCCGCAGGCCGCAGACGAGCCCCACCGTCGAGCAGTTCGGGTTCGTGACGATGAAGCCGTCGCTGCCCCAGTCCTGCTGGTCGATGAGCGCCGCGTGGTCGTGATTCACCTCCGGTAGCAGGAGCGGCACGTCGTCGTGAAGACGATAGTTCTTCGCGTTCGAGATCACCGGGAATCCCGCCTCGGCAAAATCCTTCTCCACCTCACCGGCTATCGACGAGCTGAGCCCCGAAAACACGAAGTCGCAGTCCAATGCTGCCGGCTCGGTCGGTTTTACCTCCAGCTCCGCCACGTCGGCCGGGATGGGCTTTCCACTCAGCCAGTTGACGGCCTCGCGGTACGATTTTCCGGATGATCGCTCCGACGCCGCCACTTCGACGACGTTGAACCACGGGTGATCGGAAAGGCGACGGATGAAGGTTTGTCCTACAGCGCCGGTGGCGCCGAGGATGCCGACACGAAAGTTGTCCATAGTTCTTCTCGGTAGTCTTCGAATTGGATCTCAACGGAAGAAGCACTCGCGCACTGAGGAAGACGCCCCCAACCCTATCGGACCAACGGGCGGTGTGAGCCAAACGTTCTCGGACCCGTCGGGTCTCCTCGGCGTCCAGTGCAATTCTATCGCGTATTTCGTATTCCGTAGTGCTTGTGATTCGAAATACGCAACATGAAATACGCAATCAACAATCTCCTTCTCAGCAGACCGGTTTCGCCGAGCGACGTTCCTTCGTGAAGGAGAATCCAAACAAACCGAATCTCGGCCATTCCCCACCAAAGCTTTGCCGAGCACCGTTTGGGCTTCGGCGTCGCTTTTGTAGCTTATAACGTGAGTACCGATTACTTCACCAATGCCGCACGTCATGCCTGCTTCCGACACCGCCGCACTCATCGACGGACGCGAGATCGCCCAGTCGGTCCGCGATGAGGTCAAGTCCGCTATCGACGACTGGACCGACGACCACCGCCCCCCGTTTCTCTCCGCCGTCCTCGTAGGCGACGACCCGGCCTCGAAGGCCTACGTGCGGGGCAAGGAAAAAGACGCCGCCGAGGTGGGCATCGAGACGAACACGCTCCACTTCGACGCCGACCTGCCGGAGGACGAGCTGCTCAACACCGTGCACGAACTCAACGACGACCCGTCGGTGGACGGCATCCTGGTGCAGCTCCCCCTCCCCGACCACGTCGACGACCGCGGCGTGATCGACGCCATCGATCCGCAGAAGGACGTGGACGGCTTTCACCCGGAAAACCTGGGACGGCTCCTGCTCGGCAACCCGTCGTTCATCCCCGCGACGCCCTACGGCATCGTGGAGATGCTGGATCGCTGCGACCTTGACCCGGAGGGCATGGACGCAACGATTGTGGGCCGTTCGAACATCGTGGGCAAGCCGCTGGCCAACCTCCTCATGCAGCGAGACCAGAACGCGACGGTGACCGTGTGCCACAGCCGCACGCAGGACCTCGCCGCACACGTCCGCCGGGCGGATCTGGTGGTGGCGGCCCTCGGCCAGGCCGAATTCATTACGGCCGACATGGTGAAGGAGGGCGCCGTGGTCATCGACGTGGGCATCAACCGCGTGGAGGATGCGTCCAAGGAGCGCGGCTACCGGCTCGTGGGCGACGTGGACTTCAACGCCGTAAAGGAGAAGGCGTCTTGGATCACCCCCGTACCCGGCGGCGTCGGACTCATGACGCGGGCTATGCTGCTCAAGAACACCATGACGGCGGCCCGCCTGCACGCCTCTGAATAATCCCTGCGCTCCCTTCTCGACGGCGGACTCCCATGGCTCCCCAATCGATCCCCACTTCCCAACCCCAAAGCGCTCCGACTGATACGTCTTCCGTTGGCACGAACGGCGTAAATCAGGCGGTCGACCAGTTTAATAATGTATTCAGTAGGGCACTGGAGCACTTCGTGGACGGAAACTGGGAGGCACTCTATACCCTTCTCTCGGAAGGACTCGTGTCGCTCGGGGGAATCTTCCTTCAACGCGGCCTGCAGGCCATGGCCGCCTTCCTCCTACTCTACCTCATTTACCGGCTCCTTGCAACGACGCTCTTTCGGGTTCTCGACCAGAGCGAAGGCATCGAGCCGGGCCTCCAGAGCGTCCTCCTCAAAACCTTCCGGGTCGTTACGCTGGTGTTTATCGGCATCATCGTGCTCGACCAACTCGGGCTGAACGTTACGGTCCTAATTGGTGGGCTGAGTATTGCGGGTGTCATTGCCGGTTTTGCCGCCCGCGATTCCCTCGAAAACTTCATTTCCGGGGTCACCATTCTCGTCGATCAGCCCTTCCAAGTGGGCGACTACATCGAAATCGAGGACGAGTACGGCCAGGTCGACGAGATTACGCTCCGCTCCACCCGCATCCGCACCGTGCGCAATGAGATTATCGTGGTGCCCAACTTGCAAATGATCACCGAGCGACTGATCAATCACACGAAGCGAAATGTGCTGCGCGTGGACGTCGAGTTCGGCATTGCGTACAAGGAATACCCGGAGGAGGCTCGTGAGGTGCTGCTTCCGCTCACCAAAGACGACGAGCGGATTTTTTCGGAGCCCTCCCCAACGGTGGTCGTCACCGGCATGAACGACTCCAGCGTGGACATGGCGCTGCGCTTCTACATCCGCGATCCGAGCCAGGAGGTCCCGATCCGCTGGGAGTACACCGAGAAGGTGCGCGAGACGCTGCGCGAGGCCGACATCGAGATTCCGTTCCCCCACCGCCAGCTGTTCCTGGACGGGGCACAGGCCTTCGAGGGGACGAAGCTACTGTCGCCGGTTCAGTCCGAGAACGGGGCGTCGGAGGAGTAAAACCGAATCCAAGTGTGGGATTCGGTGTGGACGTACGGAGGTGTGGATGTATGGACGCAAAACACGTCCCACCCTCCGTTCCTCCATACGTCCAAACTCCAGATCAATCCTGCACCGTGACAACGATCGTCCGCTCGCGCGGCTTCACGTCGCACTCCAGGTGAAAGATCTGCTGCCACGTCCCCAGGATGGGATCGCCGTCGCCCACCGGTACGGTGAGGGACGGCCCGAGCGTGGTGGCCTGCACGTGCGAATGGCCGTTGCCGTCGTGCCAGCGCTGCTCGTGGGCGTAGGTGCGGTCCGGTGGAATGATCTCGTCGAGCAGGTCCGGCAGGTCCCGCTGCAGACCGGGCTCAAACTCGATGGTGCCCACCGCGCCCGTGCTGCCCACGTTGTGGACGTGCGCGAGCCCCGTCTCAATGCCCGACGCCCGCACGATGTCCGTCACCGCCGCGGTGAGGTCGTGCATGTCGCGGTGGCCCGAGGTGGAAATCTCGATGCGGTCCTGATGACTACTCATGGCGTTGGCAATTGAAGACTGAGCGTGCAAGGACGCGATGGAGGCTCGATTACCCGTGATCTACTACGTATATGCGTTTGGGTGTGTGGGCGTGTGGGCGTAGGAACGTCGTGCCTGGAACGACGCTGGAGCCGACTCCGAACTCACGAAAAGATCGACAGACCCGCGTCCCGGTCGATTGATAGCAGCAACGAACGGGGGTTCGCCCAATTCAACACCGCGACCGAATTCTGACACACTCACTAGAAACGACGAACTCCCACACCCACATACGCACGCACTCCTACACGTGGCTCCGTTCGCGGAAGGCAAAGAATCACGAATCCGTCCTCACGTTTCATTCGTCTCCGCCTCGTCCTCGTCGGCGCTCCAGTCCCAATCGCGCAGCGCGTCGAGGGCGTCGTAGGCCGTGAGGTCGTGCTGAATGGGCGTGACGGACACGTAGCCGTCCTCCACCGCCGCCGTGTCGGTCTGATCTCCGTCGTCCAGATCCACGAAGGTGCCGGCAAGCCAGAAATACTGCCGATCGGCCGGATCCGTGCGCTCGTCGAAGCCCTCCTCCCACCGCGAGTGAGCCTGCCGCGTGACCGCCACGCCCTGAATCTCCTCGGGGAGCAGGGCCGGGACGTTCACGTTCAACAGGATGCCGGGCGGAAGGCCGGTGCGCAGCACGAGCCGGGTGATGCGCCGCGCCCACTGGCGGGCCGCCCGAAAGTCGTCGGACGACCAGTCGCAGAGCGAGAACGCAATGGCGTCGATGCCCAGTATGGAGCCCTCCGTCGCCGCGCTCACCGTGCCGGAGTAGAGCACGTTCACGGCGGTGTTGGGTCCGTGATTGATGCCGCTCACCACCAGGTCCGGTTGCTGGTCGAGCAATTCGTGGCAGGCCAGCTTCACCGAGTCAGTGGGCGTGCCGGACACCGCCCAGGCCGGAATGGGCCCCGACGACGTGGAGAACTCCACCTCGTGCGCCCGCACAGGATCACGAACGGTGATAGCGTGCCCCACGGCGCTCTGCTCCGATTCCGGGGCCACCACGTAGAGATCACCCACCGAGTCGAGCGCCTCGGCGAGAGCCTGAATGCCCGGTGCGGCAATGCCGTCGTCGTTGCAGAGGAGAATGCGCGGAGTGTCTTCGGGAGACGACTGATTCATCAATAGACAAGGGGAGAAAAGAAAGAACAACTGGGTCGCCGCGCCGCCGGGGTCATCAGTAGCTTTCCTCGTCGGAGGGGAATGAACAGCTTCGGACATCACCTACGTACTCCCCGATGGCCTCGGTAATGGTTTCTTCGAGCTCCGCGTAGCGACGGACGAAGCGGGGATTGAAGTCGGTGGAGAGCCCAAGGGCGTCGTGGGAGACGAGCACCTGCCCGTCCGTGTCGGCCCCAGCACCAATGCCGATGGTCGGGATGGAGAGCGAGTCTGTAACCTCGGCGGCCAACTCGGCCGGAATCTTTTCGAGCACGATCGCAAAGCATCCCGCCTCCTCCAGCCGCTTGGCGTCCTCGCGGAGCTGCTGAGCTTCATCCTCGTCCTCCGCCCGCACCTGATAGGTCCCAAAATTGTAGATGCTCTGGGGCGTAAGGCCCAGGTGGCCCATCACCGGTACGCCCGCCTCCACGATCCGCTCCACGGTGTCAACCACCGGCGCGCCCCCTTCCAACTTCACGGCGTGGGCGCCCGCCTCCTTCATCACGCGGATGGCGGAGTTGAGCCCCTCTTTCTCATTGCCCTGATACGACCCAAACGGCAGATCCACGACGACCAGGGACCGGCTGATGCCCCGCACCACACACTGCGCGTGATAAATCATGTGGTCGAGCGTCATCGGCAGGGTCGTCTCGTTGCCCGCCATCACGTTTGAGGCCGAATCGCCGACCAGCAAAATGTCGACGCCTGCCTGATCGTAGAGGCGAGCCGACGTGTAGTCGTACGCCGTGAGGACGGCGATGGGCACCCCGGCGTCTTTCATTTCCTGAATGGTCTTCGTTGTGACGCGGGGCACGTCAGCAACGTCGGGCGGAGTGGAGTCGGAACCCATATCGTTAGCTGAATCCAAAAAGAGAGAGTTTCCCGATCGGGGAACGAAAACAGCGGGCAAGGCGGCACCCAGTGGGGTACTCAACATAGCAAGGAGGACCGCGTCCTCCAAACGCCCCTGGAAGGGGATTCCAGTGGGCTTGCACAACTGAAAAGCGAGAAATCGCGGATATCGTGACGCTGTTTCCGTCTGTATCTCCTGCGCGGAATATGCTTGGGATCGCCGCTGCCAGCAAACGGGGACGATTGTGGCGTCAGGGGACCGACGCTCAAAACCGCCAGAGTCGTTGTGCAAGGGCACTAAGTGACCAGTCAAGAAGAAGGGGTCGAGGGCAGAATCGAAACCACACACTCCGGATCGTATTCAGGGGGCCCGAAAACCACTCGATACAGAACGGCCTCCCGACGCGAAAAACAGGAGGTCCCACCACGTCAGGCCTCCCCCATCTCTCCCCAACATACGGAGGGCCGGACCCAATCCCGGATCCGGCCTTCACGTAAGATGTCACCCGGGGACAGAACGTCCGTTACTGGCCTCCGCCCTGCGTGGATGGCGTGCCACTCGGCTGCACCGTGGGCGACGGCTCTTCCGGCGCCTGCTGGAGCTGAATGCCGAGCTCCTGGGCCACGTCCGGCGAAATGTTGACCACCGAACTGCTATTCTCATCAACGTCCAACAGGGCCTGGCTGCGGAGCACCACGTCTAGATTCTGCTCCGACGACACCGTCTCGATCGCGCTCTGCAGATCTTCGAGCAGAGGCTGCATCAGTTCACGTTCGCGCTTGCGGAGCTCCTGCTGGCGCTGCTGCGAAGACTTCTGTAGTCTCTGTTGCATCTGACGGAGCTCACGCTCGCGCTCCGCCCGCGCCGAGTCCGAAAGAAGCGACTGCTGCTGTTGATACTGCTGCATCTTGCGCTGCAGCTCCTTCTGCTCCTTCTGGAGCTCTTGCTGCTGCTGTCGCGCCTCCTGCTGGAGCTGGCGCTGGATGTCGCTCATTTCCGGCATGTTGGCCAGCAGGGCCTCCTGATTGGCATACCCAATCTTTTGTCCCTGCGCGGTCGGTAGCAGGAGAAACGAGGTCAGAACCAGTGCGACAACGGAAGTACAAACTCGATTAACCATAGTGGTAAAAGACATTCTCAGGAAAAGCGGTGTGTCGACAGTAGAAAAATCGTGCTTCGTTCAGCGGGTCTACTGCTGCCCGCTTTGCTGGTCAACATTAATGCCAAGTTCTCGGAGAACCCGGTCACTCAGGTCGTGCTCGTCGCTGGCGTACAAGAAAAGAGCCTCCCCCTTTTGGTCCATCACGTAGTCGTACCCGTCAGCAGTCGCAACGCTCTGGGTGGCTTCGAGGATGCGCTCTTGCAGGGGCCGCATGAGCTCCTTCTGGCGCGTATACAACTCCCCTTCCGGCCCGAAGTACCGCTGTCGGAGTTGCTCGACCTCTTTGCGGGCCTTTTGAATGGCCTGCTGCTTCCGCTTTCGCTCTTCTTCGGTGTATAGAAGCTCTCGGGCCTCAAATTCCTCCTCAAGCGCCTGGACCTTCTGTCGCCTCTGCTCAATCTCCTTCTGCCACTTCTGCTCGAGCTTGTCGAGCTTCTGCTGAACCGTGGCGTACTCCGGCATCTCGCTCAGCACGTATTCGGTGTCCACGTAGCCAATCTTCTGCTGTGCGGCCGCCGGCACCGACAGCCCAAGGCCGAGGATCACCCCGGCAAGAACGGCCTGCAGGGCCCGCGGTCCGAGGAAAGATACCTGCATCCAACGCGGAAGGCGAAGTTGAACCAACAGCCCGTACCGTCGACGAAAGAGGACACGCAGTGATCAGTCGATCGCTCACCCCCAAGGGGTCATCTTCCTCCCCCGCCCTGCCCCAGCGAGAACTGAAACGTCCAACTTGGAGTCCCTCCTCCCCCTTGAAGCGGCCTGAATTGATCAAAGTTGTATCCGTAGTTGAACTCAAGCATCCCGACGATCGGCAGGAACAGCTTTACGCCGACGCCCGCTGAGCGGTACAGGTTCGACGGGTTGTAGGTGTCGAGGCCGCCCCACGCCCCCACCGCGTCGAGAAAGAGGTACGGGCGGGCCTGAAGCTGCTGGGATTCTACGGCCATCCACCGAAACTCGGACGTGTACTTGTTCAGGATTTGCGCCCCTGCGGGCTCCAGCCCCCTATTCGGGCGCTGGGTCTTCGGCCCGATCACCCCGCGCGGATACCCCCGCATGTAGATCGGCTCGGTTCCAAAGTTTCGGCCCTGGTAGTCAAAGGCCGTCCCTCCGACCTCGAACTTCTCGTATTCAACGTTCTCCCCCGTAATCGACCCAATGTATCCGAAGTCCGTCCCCATTCCGAAGGAGAAGTTCTCTCCCAGCGGCACGTTCCAGTTGGTCGTCAGTTTCCACTTGTGGTACTGTTCGAAGTCTCCCAGCGGCGGGGCTACCTCAACCGAGAGCCGCACGTTCGACCCCGAGCTGGGAAAGCGGGGATTGTCGAGCGAATTCCGAGTCAGGCTTTGCTGTACACTGATCGACTGGCTACGTCCCGTCGGGATACTGCCAAAAAGGCCCTCGCTCCGCCGGTTGTCGGCCTGGGTAGAGTCGACGACGTATCCTCGATTGTTATACAGGCGGTAGCTGACAGTCGTCCCCGTCTGAAACTTGTCGTCCGGCCAGCCGAGGCGCTGCCGCACGAAGAGGTTGGTCGACAGGTTCTGGAACAGCCCATTCTGCACCCTGGACCGCCGGCTCCTGTAAAACCCTCGCGTGTACTTCGAATACGAGACGGACCCTCCAATGGGCGTGGGCCGCCCCCGAAACCACGGCTCCGTGAATGAGAGCGAGTAGTTCTGATAGTAGCGCCCGTTGGTACGCACGTTTACCGACAGCTTCTGGCCGTCGCCGGAGGGGAGGGGGCGCCACGCGCTGCCGTCAAAGAGCTTCTGAGCCGAGAAGTTGTTGAACTGGAATCCGAGCTGGAGTACGATGCCGAACTGCCCAAAGGTGCCAGAGAGTTCCAACTGGTCGCTCCCTACCTCCTTCACATCGTAGGTCAGGTTCGCCTTCTTCTCCTCCTCGTCGACACTGACCGACGGTCCCCCCTTCAGCGACTGCTTGCTGAAGTAGCTGAGCTGGCTCAGCCGTCGAATCGACTCCTGAATGGCGCTCCGGCTGAAGCGCTCGCCCGGCACCGTGTAGAGCTCCCGCCGGATGACGTAGTCGTTGGTTTTGGTATTACCACTAATTTGGATGTCGCCGAACTCGTACACGTCCCCTTCCCGGACATCAAAGGTGATGGCAAGGGAGTCCTCGGCGGTCACCTGCACGGTCGGCTGTACGTTGGCCCGCATGTAGCCGCGGTCCATGTATAGGCCCATCACGTCGGTGCCCTTCCGGTTTCCGCGGAGATTTTTCTCCATCGCCACGGCATTGTAGACTTCTCCCTTCCGAAGACCAAGGCGATTGGTGAGCGTCTGGTCCGAAAAGACGGTGTTCCCCTCCCAGTCCACCTCACTCACGTAGTACTGGTTCCCCTCCCGCACCGTCACGTCAATGCCAATGCCCTCGTCGCTGACGTAGTAGACGGAGTCGGAGACGATCTGCGCGTCGTAGTACCCGTGCTCGCGGTAGTGATCGATCACCTTCTGGAGGTCCTCTTCAAACGCGTCCTCCATAAACTTCTCCCCTTTCCAGAACCGCCACCAGCGGTTTTCCCTCGTCTTCTCCATCGCCCCCCGCAGATCTCCGTCGTCAAAGCGCTCGTTTCCAGAAAATTGGATCCGCTCGACCTCAACCTCTTGTTTCCGGTCCACCTCAAAGGCAAGGACGACGTTGCCCGTTTCTCGCGTCGTCTTGTCCACCGTGACTTCCGTCCGCCGATAGCCCTTGTCGCTGTAAAAGTCCCTGATAATTTGCTTCGTGCGCTCCACATCCGAGGGGCGCACAGGCTGGCCCTGGATGAGGGGGATCTTTTCCTTGAGGTCGTCCTCGTGCCGCCCCTTGATGCCGTTCATCGTGTAGTTCACGAGGGTCGGCTCCGGCGTGACCTCAATCACGAGGTCGATTCGGTTTCCACTCTGGTTTTCTCGGTAAATGGCCACGTCGGAGAACATGCCGACCTCATAGATCGACCGAATGGCCTCTGCGACCGTGTCGCCCGAGGGGAGGGTAATGGTCTGCCCCGTAGACAGGCCACTGGACTGAATCACGAACTGCCGGGTCCGCTGATTCTCAACCCCCTCGACCCGAATGTTCTTAATCATGTAACTGGGCGGCCCGCTCATTCCCCCCGCCGCTCCCCCCGGCGTTTGGGCAAACAGGGGCATCCCGCCCACAAACAAAGCAAGTAGGAAAACCGAAAGCGTTGAGCGCATACCGATGGACCACTTGGTGAAGAATCTCGCAGCAGACGCTTCGGACACGCGAATGCTCGGCTAAAACTGCCCCCGGAACGGGCAGTTTCACGTTCGCCTGGACGATCACGAGCATAACGGAGCTTCCCCGAGAATTATTCTCCGGTCGCCCATTCAATCGAGCCTGGAATCGTGAAATCTCCCCAAAGCACGTTCAAAACGCGATCGTTTATCCTTCGATGATGCCCGAGAGTCCCCGTCAGAATCAGAGACATACAGACCGCCGATCGGGAAGAACGGGACTCGCCGCTCCCTCGTGCTTCCGTCGAACGGCGAAGACCGGCGTTACGCGTCATTCGGGACTTCTTCGTAGGCCGCCTGGGCAACACGACCGAAGCGACGGTCGCGGTCCTGATAGCTGCGCAGGGCGTCGTAGAGCTGCTCGCGCCGGAAATCTGGCCAGTAGTCGTCGGTGATAAAGAGCTCGGTATAGGCGCATTGCCAGAGCAAGAAATTGGAGAGCCGGTACTCGCCTCCCGTGCGAATGAGAAGATCCGGGTCCGGCAGTTCCGCCGTATCGAGCTGCGTGTCGATCAGCGACTCGTCAATGTCGCCGGGTTGAATGTCGCCTTGCTGCACGCGCTCGGCGAGGGCCTGCATCGCCTGGACGATTTCGGTGCGGCCACTGTAGGACAGGGCAAGCGTGAGGGTCATCCGGTCGTTGTCCGCCGTATCGGCCTTCGTCTGGTCGAGGGCGTCCTGGCACGAGGAGGGCAACTCCGAAAGATCCCCAATCGTACGCAGTCGGATGTTATTCTCCATCAGGGTGGCCCGCTCTTCCTGAATCGTATGGATGAGCAGCTCCATGAGGGCGTTCACCTCGGCGTCGGGCCGCTCCCAGTTTTCAGTACTGAAGGTGTAGAGCGTGAGGTAGTCGATTCCGATTTCTGCGCAGGCCTCCGTCACCTCACGGACGGAGGTCACCCCCTCGTGGTGACCGCGGAACCGGGCCTTCTCCCGCCGCTGGGCCCAACGGCCATTGCCGTCCATGATGCAAGCGATGTGGGTCGGGAGCTCTCCGCGGTCCTTCAGCGCGCGTTGCTGCTGTTCGTCGGACGGGGAGGTTCCGTTGGATGACCCATTCGAGGGGTGTCGGGAAGAGTCCATAGCGTGTGTGGATCCGACCAGGCAAAGACGAGTGAGGAGCGCAAGTACCGGGGGCCTCCCGGCACCGTACGCCCTCCGAATTCCAAATGTGGGAGGGCGCCGTTGGAGACGTTCCGGCGAACCAATGGGAACAGCGCAATCCCGAACCGGCAACGGCCCCTAACTTCTGACAACAATGTAACATACGAGCGTCCCCGGCCGAAGGTCAACGGCGGCGCGTGGACATTGCGTCAACACCCCGTTCTGCACCTCTCAGAACCGATCCTTCGCAACAATTCATCTAGTGCCGTGTCAATGCTTATTCTTCCTGCGCCCTGCGATCTCAAAATCCAAGGCAGGTCGCTCCGAGCGAGCCAATCTGAGATTGGCATCGAGGAGCCTCCTTGAAGAGGGCTGCTCCGACTGGAAGATTTCTCGACGTAGGCAATCTCAGATTGCCATGCTCGAAATGACGTGCGCGGATTTTGGATTTTGAGATCGCGCACACCCGCACAATCACAATTGACGCACCACTAGAGCCGAAGGATGTCGTTGAAAATGAGAAAGGCCATGAAGCCGAGGAGGAGAATCATGCCCACCTGCTGGGCCACGAGTCGCACCCGCACCGATGGGCGGCGGCGCGTGACGGCCTCGTAGAGCAAGAACATCAACTGGCCACCGTCCAGCGCGGGAATCGGGAGGATGTTCATGATGGCAAGAGTCACGGAAAGAATCGCTACGAGGCGCCAAAACATGATAGCGCCTTGCTGGGCAGCCTCGCTCGTAACCTGCGCAATCATGACGGGGCCGCCCAGGCTCTCCCGGAAACTGTCCCGCCCGGTGATGACGCGCTTGAGCGTAACCACGATGTTGCGCGTGTTTTCCCATACCGACGTGGCGCCGGCCACCAGGGCTTCTCCGGGTCCGAAGGACACCTTCTTCACCCCAAGCTCGGAGTAGAGCATCTGCAGCGTCGTGGGATTCGATCGGGGTCCCACCACTCCGAGTACGTAGCGATCCTCTTCCTCAAGATGCATCGGCGATGCTGTAGCTTCGTACACGAGCCCGTTCTTCGTTTGCCGCACCAGTACAGCGGGCCCGGCCGACGTGTCCGCAGTGGCGAGCGAGTCGGGCCGCCGCCAGCGAAAGGTCACCGGCTCGCTCCCTGCATCCTGAATGTATTTGCTCATCTCTTGCCAGAAGCGAACGGTGTCCCCATCGATGGCAATGATGCGGTCGCCGGTCTGAAGCCCGATCGAGTCGGCCGGAGATCCCTTCCGCACGCCCCCGATGAGGGGGGGCTGGTACCCGAGCCCAAACCCCTGGTTGTTGTTCTGTGCACGGCTCAGCCGCGTGATAATGTTGGCCGGCCCCACGAGACGCTGCTCCTTTCCGTCCCGCCGGACAGTGAATGTGAGCGAGTCGGCGGCCACGAGCGCGGACGGATTGATCTGATCGAAGCGCTCGAACGCCCGGCCATTCACCTCCAGAATCTTGTCGCCCGTCCGCAGGCCGATGTCGTGGGCCACCGACGCCTCTTCCACGTAAATCTGCTCCACATTCTGCGTCGGAATATAGGTATCGCCCTGCACCCACTGAATGCCGGAAAAGATGATGAGGCCGAGGATGACGTTGAACACGACGCCGGCACTGATGACGACGATGCGCTGCCACACCGGCTTCGCCCGAAATTCCCACGGGTCCGGCTCCTCTTCTACGTGGTCGGTATCGAGACTCTCGTCGATCATGCCGCTGATCTTCACGTATCCGCCCAACGGCGTGGCCCCGACGACGTACTCGGTATCGCCGTAGTGCCGCCCAAAGATCGTCGGCGGGAAGCCGATCGAGAAGCGCTCCACCCGCATCCCGAAGTACTTGGCCGTCAGGAAGTGGCCAAGCTCGTGAACGAACACCAGGATGGTGATCGCCACGAGAAACCACAGGGTGGACGAGAGGATGCTGATCAAGAGATCCATACAGCGCAGGAACAGTCAAGGATGAAACGGGGTCGACAGTTCGCCCCAAATCCGACAGGAACAAGGACTCTTCAATTCGACGGTGCGGCGGCACGTTCCTCAACGCGGCGGCGCGCCTCCTCGTCCGCCGCCACGAGATCATCGAGAGCCGGCGATTCAACGACCGACATTCGACCGAGGGTCTGCTCGATGAGGCGCGGAATGCCCAGGAAGGAGATTTGTTCGTTGAGAAAAAGCCCCACCGCTGCTTCATTGGCGGCATTGAGAATAGCTGGGGCCGTGCCGCCCGCGTCGAGGGCGTCGTAGGCGAGGCGAAGACACGGGAATTTGCCGGTGTCGGGTCGCTCAAAGTCCAGGCGCGTGAGCTCGGCCCAGTCCAGCCGTTCGTGGGGAGCGGGCCAGCGGGCCGGATAGCTAAGCGCGTACTGGATGGGGACCTTCATGTCGGGTACCCCCAGCTCCGCCTTCACCGCCCCATCTGCAAATGCTACCATCGAGTGCACGATGGACTGCGGATGAACCAGCACCTGAATCTGCTCTACGTCGACGTCGAAGAGCCGCTGGGCCTCGATCACTTCCAACCCCTTGTTCATCATGGTGGCGGAATCAATCGTGATCTTCGCGCCCATCGACCAATTCGGGTGGTCGAGCGCTTCCTCCACCGTGATGTCGTCAAACGTGTTCGCGTCGCGGGTGCGAAACGGCCCCCCGGACGCCGTGAGGATCAGATTCTCGACCGTTCGCTCCGACTCCCCCGCCAAACATTGAAAGATGGCCGAGTGTTCGCTGTCGACCGGCAGCAGATGAGCGTCGTGGTGGTCGAGCACGTCGTTGACGAGCGTCCCGCCCACGACCATCGTCTCCTTGTTGGCAAGGGCCACCGTATTTTCTGCTCGTAGCGCCTCCAGTACCGGCACGAGGCCCGCAAATCCGACGACGGCCGCCATCACCACGTCCACGTCGCTTCGGGTCGCCGCTGCACAGAGTCCGTCCTGTCCGACTGACACCTCAACGTCCACGTTGGGGAGGAGCGTCCGAAACTCGTCTGCCCGCTCCTGCGCCCCCACCGCCACCATCTCAGGCCGAAACTCCCGCACCTGCTCAGCGAGCAATTCCACGTTGCCGTCACAGGTCAGCGCTCGGACGTCGAACCGATCCGGAAAAAGGCGGACCACCTCCAGTGTTTGGGTCCCAATGGACCCGGTGGCCCCGAGGACCGCGAGGCCGCGAGGGGTCTCCGACGACGGGAACGTGAAGTCAGACATGAACGGACCAGCTTGTCAACAGCAACAACGAACCGTTTTTCTACTCACGAGGATGGCTCCAATTCCGACTGCCTGGAAACGCGACCCTCTGATGCTTCGTACGGAGCCTATCCAATGTGATTCCCGCCACTCCTTCCCTGCGGGGCTCGATTGGATTTCTGACGGCGATTTTTTCTATCAGACGTTCCTGTGGTGCAGAACCTGGGTCTCTTTTCCATTTTTTCCAGCGTGGCCTCGTCCCTCCCGCGGTACGGGATGGCTCTCCTTCTCGTCCTGCTCGTCGCCGGTCCCGTCAGTGATGCCGTACACGCCCAAGCACAGGACAGCACACAGCTCCGACAGTTCCGCAGGGCGGACGCGCACCTGCGAGCGGACGAGTACGAAGAGGCCATCGGGATCCTCGAATCGCTCTACGACCAGTCGCCGGACAATGCATCGTTCTACCGGAAACTGAAAGACGCCTACGAGAGCGTCAAGCGCTACGACGACGCGATTGGACTCGTGGAGGATCGGATCGCGGACAATCCCTCGCCCCACCTTATTGCGGAAAAGGGGCGGTTGCTACACCAAAAGGGGGACGAGCAGGCCGCCGAGCAGGCGTGGATGCAGGCCATTGAAAGTGCCCCCCACCGGGCCTCCACGTATCGCATCGTCTACCAGTCCCTCGTCGACGTAAGACGCTTTCGGCGCGCCATTGAGGTGTTGCGGCAGGCCCGCGACCGGCTCGACGATGACACGCTGTTTCGAACGGAGCTCGCCTACCTCTACGGCCTGGACGGCCAGCATGGGGAGGCGATGAAGGAATACGTCGCACTCCTTTCTAAGTCCCCCGACCGCCTGGCCCTCGTGCGCAACCGGCTGCAGACGTTCGTCGAGCAGGGAGAAGGCATCCAATCAAGTGTGAAGGTGCTAAAGGGAGCCGTGGAGGAAAATCCGCTGAATCCCGCCTTCCGCGAGCTCCTGGCCTGGCTCTACATGAACGAGGACAATTACGCGGCCGCGTACGACGTGTACCGCGCGCTCGACCGCCTCCAGCAACAGCAAGGACAATCGCTCATTCGCTTTGCCCGAAAGGCTGCGGACGCTGACGCGTTCGAGGTGGCCACTACGGCCTTTGAGGCCATTCTGGAGCGCCATCCGGACGCCTCCGTCGCCCCGGACGCCCAAAAGGCCCTCGGGACCACCTACGAGCGATGGGCAGAATCGAGTGGCGACAGCGCCTCGCCCGATTCCAGTGCCCGCTACGATGCCGCCCGCTCCGCCTACGAGACGTTCCTGGAAACGTATCCGAACCACGACGCCTATCCTTCGGTGCTGGCCAAACTCGGAAAGCTCCAATTGGACGTCTACCGAAATCTGGATGCGGCTCAGCGCACGCTCGAGGAAGTCGTGTCTTCCTACACCGACCGCGAGGCCGCGAACGAGGCCCAATACGACCTTGGCCGTATTGCCCTGCTGCGCAGCGACTTCGATCGGGCACGACTCCTCTTTTCGCGGCTCGCCAAGCAGTTGCGGAGCGGCGAGCTCGCCGATCGGGCCCGCTTTGAGCTGGCGCTTCTTCAGTACTACCAGGGCTCGTTTGAGGCCGCCCGCACGCAGGCCAAGGCCACGAGCGCCAATACGTCGGCGGACGTGACCAACGACGCCATCGACCTCAGCGTTCTCATCCAGGAAAACAAAGGCCCGGACTCGCTGAACACCCCGTTGCGTGAGTACGCCAAGGCCCAGCTCTCCCTTCGCCAGCACCAGTACCAGGAGGCCGCCGCCCGGCTCGACTCGCTCCTCCAAACCTACGGCCGCCACTCCCTGGCCGACGACGCCCGCTTCCGCCGGGCCGAAGTCGCACTTGCACAGGGCGACACGGCCGCTGCCGTGCAGCACTACCGCACGCTTCCGCAGCGGCACCCTCGCAGCGCCTTCGCCGATCGGAGCCTCTTTCGCCTCGGCAAACTCCATGAGGCCCAGGGCAAAACAGAAAAGGCTGCCGCCCTCTATAACCGCCTGCTCACCAAGTATCCGAGCTCGCTACTTGCGAGCGACGTGCGCACCCGCCTTCGGGCCCTACGCCGCCCGCAGAGCTGACCCTTCACCGATCCTCGACTGCCGATGTCTGCTCGCCTGTTTCTCTGCGCCGGTCTGGTTGCTCTTCTCGCCTGGGGAGGCCTCGCCCCCACCGGAACGGCCCAGGACGTGCTCATTCCAATGGACGAAAAGCAAAGCAACCACCTGAAGGCGTACGGGGCCGTCTACAGCACCCTGAAGTCCGGACAGAAGGTGGACTGGCTGCTCAATTCCCGGGGCGGATCGTTCCTCACCGGAGCCACAAAGACAGTCAAACAAGAGCTCCGCAGCCGAGGCGTCTCGTTTCAAGAGGTAAGCGGCGCACAGGCGTCTCAGATCATTGCGGAGGTAGAGTCGGACGGAAGCAACATGGCCGCCGTGCCGTTGGAGAAGGCGCCCAAAATTGCCGTGTACGCCCCGAGCGGAGCCGTCCCGTGGGACGATGCTGTGCGACTCGCGCTCAACTATGCCGACGTGCCGCACGACGTCATCTACGACGATGCGGTACTCAACGGTGAGCTCGATCAGTACGACTGGCTCCACCTCCATCACGAGGACTTTACCGGCCAGTTCGGCAAATTCATCCGCTATCGCAACGAGCCCTGGTACATCCAGAAGCAGAAGAAGGCCCGTGAACTCGCTCGTGAGCACGGGTACCGAAAAGTGAGTCAGCTCAAACTGGCCGTCACCCAGCGCATCCGCAACTACGTGCGGCGCGGCGGCTTCATGTTCTCGATGTGCTCCGGCACCGAAACGTTCGACATTGCCCTCTCTGCCCGGAAGACGGACATCGTGCCGGATGCGTACGACGGTGACCCCGTAGACCCCAACGCCCTCGAAAATCTGGATTTTGGTCCCACCCTCGCGTTTACGGACTTTCGCCCCAACCTGAACGCGCAGGAGTACTCCCACTCGAACATCGACGTAGGGCCTCCGCCCTCCGAGATTCGCGATCCGTCGCTCGACTACTTCACCCTCTTCGATTTTAGCGCCAAATGGGACCCGGTGCCCACCATGCTCACCCAAAACCACGTAGCCACGGTGAAGGGGTTCGTGGGCCAAACCACAGCCTTTAAGGAGGACCTCGTGAAGGAAGATGTCGTCGTACTCGCCAAGCCGCCCGAGCGAGACCAGGTGCGCTACATCCACGGAACGCTCGGACAGGGCACGTTCACCTTCTACTCGGGCCACGACCCCGAAGACTACCAGCACTTCGTGGGCGATCCACCGACGGACCTGTCCCTTCACCCCAACTCGCCCGGCTACCGTCTCATTCTCAACAACATCCTCTTCCCCGCTGCCAAGAAGAAAAAGCAGAAAACGTGAGGGAAAGAGCCTCACCCCAAAATTGGAGCTCCTCTCTGGGAAGTGCCTAACCTGGGGTGCACTGCCTGGAAATATTTCGTATTCCGTATTTCGTATCCTCTTCCGAAACTGAGCGTCACGAAATACGCAATTCGCAATACGCACCGTCCCCCCGACCCCTCACTCGCACAGCGCAACTGCTTCTCTCCAAAATGGCTGCCCCCTCCCCCTCCTCTAAGCCCGTCTCGGCCTCCACTTGCATGATGACCGAGATCGTGCTGCCGAACGACACCAACAGTCTCGGCAACATGATGGGCGGACGCCTGCTCCACCTCATGGACAAGTGTGCGGCCATCTCCGCCCAACGGCACGCCAACCGGGTCTGCGTCACGGCCGCCGTGGACAACGTCGAGTTTCAGTCTGCCATCCAGGAAGGGGAGATTGTCGTGGTAAAGAGCCGAGTGAACCGGGCCTTCCATACCTCGATGGAAATTGAGCTCAACGTGTGGGCCGAAAATCCGCGCGACGAAACGCAGCGAAAGTGCAACCGCGCGTTCTACACATTCGTCGCCCTTGATGAGGAAGGTGCAACTGTTGACGTGCCGTCGATCGCACCTGAAAATGACGAGGAGTACGAACGATACACCGCGGCAGCCAAGCGCCGCGACATCCGCCTCGTCCTGGCCGGGCGAAAAGATCTGCAGAACGCCTCCCACCTGAAAGAAGACATGATCACGGCCCTTCAACATTCGTCCGATGCTCTTGAGTAGCGCGCTGGACCTCCAGCTTTGGCGGGGAAACCTCCGACTCGTCATTCTCCTCGCGCTCCTGATTGGAGGTGTTCTATCCAGACCGAGTACTGCGCAACGCGAACCGGGCTCTGTAACGGTCGGACTCGAAGTCGGCCACCTCGGCGGCGGGACCGCAAAGGTCTACCGCCCGGGGGCGGTCGCCTACAGCTCGCTCCTCACGACCGACGGCGACGACTTTGTCACGCTGTATCTCCACCGGCTCCAGGAACGTCCCGTGGCCGACTCCCTCGTGCACCTCTACTACGGACCCGGCCTCTACGGTAGCGGCCAACAACTCGACACGACCCCCACCCTCCAGGCAGGCGTTAGCGCGCAGGTGGGCTTCAACTTCTATGACGGTCGATTCGAGGTCTTTCTGCACGCCACCCCAATTCTCCGCGTCCGCCCGTCGCTGGTGCCACGCCTCGCCGGGAGTGTCGGGCTCCGGTACGATCTCTTTCAGGCAGACTGACTGGCCCACTGGACGCAACGTGACGGTCCGTATCTCCCAGATGTCCTCGAATCCGGAGGCCTAAGAAGAGAGCTTCTCCTCAGTACGCTGGGCTCGCAGACGCTCTGGATCCCCAAACTGATCGAAGAGGACGGGGACGACGACCATATTGAGGACGGTCGAGGTGACGAGTCCCCCAATCGTCACGATGGCGAGGGGGGTCTGAATCTCTTTGCCCGGCTCGCCCCCACCGAGGGCCAGTGGGACGAGCGCGAGGCCCGCCGTGAGGGCCGTCATGAGGATCGGATTGAGCCGTTCCATCGAGCCCTGCACGACGGCCGTCCGGAGCGAGTTGTCCTGCTGCAGCAGATCGATGTAGTGGCTCACGAGGAGGATGCCATTCCTCACCGCAATGCCGAAAAGGGTGACGAACCCGACCAGTGCCGCAATGTCGAGCGTGCCCTCTAGAAACAGGAAAAGGGCGGCCACTCCCCCCGTGAGGGCGAGGGGCAGGTTCACGAGAACCAGCATCGCCGCCCGAGCGCTGCCAAATTCCTGATACAAGAGCAAGAAGACGACGAGCAACGCGACCAGAGAGAGTCCCCCAATCCGCCGGGAGGCCTGCTGGGCGTTTTCGTACTGTCCCCCAATTTCGTAGTAGTAATTCTCCGGCAGTTCGACCTGATCCCCGATCCGCTGCTGCAGGTCGGCCACAACACTTCCCACGTCCCGCCCGCTGGTGTTGGCCGAGACGACGATCTTGCGCTGCACGTCTTCCCGGCTGACAGTGTTGGGCCCTCGCTCGTGCTGCACCGTGGCCAAGCGCGAGACCGGCACTTTCGGCCCGGCAGGCGTGTCAATGAGGACGTTGCGAATGGACTCGGCCCCGGCCCGCCGGATAGAGTCGAGCTGCACGGTGAGATTGAAGGTCTGCTGCCCCTCGCGCACCTGGGAAACGGCCTCGCCGCCCACCAGCGCCTCGACGGCGTGGTTGAGCTGGCCCGGTGTGACACCGTACTTGGCCATCTGCTGCCGCTGGGCGTAGAGGCGAAGCTGTGATACGTCGGCCTGCTGCTCGACGGAGAGGTCCACGAGACCATTGGTCCCCGCAATGGCCCCTTGAACCTGCTCTGCAAGGTCGCGCAGTTCGTAGAGGTCCGGCCCGAAAATCTTTACGGCGATGTCCGTCCGCGTGCCCGACAGCATGTGATCGATGCGGTGTCCGATGGGCTGACCGATCGTGATATTGGTCCCCGGAATCGCCGAGAGGCGTGTACGCACGTCGTCGGTAACCGCACGCATGCTCGTGCCCGCGAGGTCGACCTGCACGTCAATCTCAGAGGAGTTGGCGCCCTGTGCGTGAGCGCTTAGCTCGGCCCGACCGGTGCGTCGGGAGGTGGCCTCCACCGCCGGATGCTCCAGCAGCCGATCCTCGACCTCCTGCGCGATGCCGGTGGAGGCCTGCAGGCTCGTCCCCGGCGCCGTGACGGCACTGATGACGAGCGTTCCCTCCTGAAAGTCCGGCAGAAAACCACGGCCGAGGAAGGGAAGCACGGCGAGTGTCACAACCAGGAGAATTGCCGCAGCCCCAAGCACGAACCGGGAGTGCCCCAGTACCCAGTCGAGCGTCGACCGATAGGCCCCGTGCAGCCGCTGCACGAACCACGTGTCCTCGCCCTCCTGCACCGTCGACGATTCCGGGAGCAGGTAGTAGCAGAGCACGGGCGTCACCGTCACGGCCACGAACAACGAGGCGAGAATGGCCACGATGTAGGCCAACCCTAAGGGTTGAAGGAGCCGCCCCTGCACGCCGGAGAGGAAGAAGAGGGGAACGAACACCACGCTGATGATGAGCGTCGCGTTCAGGATGGGACCGCGTACCTCCATCGACGCTTCGTACACCACCCGGAGAGTGTTCTTCTGCTCCTCTTCGGGCCGTTGTGCATTCTCCTTGAGTCGTCGGAAGACGTTCTCCACGTCGATAATCGCATCGTCCACGAGCGCCCCGATTGCGATGGCCAGTCCGCCGAGCGTCATGGTGTTGATCGTGACGCCGAGGCTGTACATCACGACCATCGCCACTGACAACGAGAGTGGAATGGCGAAAATCGAGATCGCGGTCGTCCGTACGTTCCACAAGAAGAGGAACAGGACGAGGATGACGAGGAGTGCCCCATCCCGCAGCGCCTCGATCACGTTGTTTACGGCCAACGAGATGAAGTCCGCCTGCCGGAAAATGGAACGGTTGACGTCCATTCCAGCGGGAAGCTGCTGCTCGATTTGGTCGAGCTCGTCGGCCACTCGCTCGGTGAGTTCGAGGGTGTTGGCCCCGGGCTGCTTCTGGATGGAGACGATCACGGCCGGCTCCCCATTTACCGATCCCGTCCCGAGACGGGGCCGCTGAGCCCCCACGGTGACCTCCGCCACGTCTCGAAGCCGGATGGGCGTCCCGTCGCGGCTCGTTACGACCGTCGCTCCGATCTCTTCAATCTCATTGGTTCGTCCAATGCCGCGAACGAGCACTTCGCGCCCGTCTTGCTGATACACGCCCCCCGCCGCATTCTCGTTGGATCCTTCCGCCGCCTCCATCACCGCCGACAGGGAAATCCCGAGCGTGCGCATCCGCTCCTGATCGACGATGACCTGATAGGCCTTCACCTCGCCGCCGTGCGGAATGACCTGTGCCACGCCGTCGACGGCGAGGAGCCGGCGACGCACGACGCGGTCCGCAGCGGTCCGCACCTCGCGCATCGAATGCTCGTCGCTGGTAACCGAGTCCTCGCGACTCGTTAAGCCGACCAGTAGAATCTCGCCCATGATGGACGTGATCGGGGCCATCACGGGCGCATCCACTCCGTCCGGCAGCTGGCCGCCGACGAGTTGAAGCTTCTCACTCACAATCTGACGGGCCTGGTAGATGTCAGTGCCCCACTCGAACTCGACCCACACGATGGAGTAGCCCTGCGCCGAACTGGACCGCACCCGCCGGACGCTCGCCGCCCCGTTCACCGCCGTCTCGATCGGATAGGTCACAAGCTTCTCGACCTCCTCGGGCGCCATGCCGTGCGACTCGGTAATCACCGTCACGCGCGGGGCCGTCAGGTCCGGAAACACGTCCACCGGCATCGTGAAAGCGGCGTATCCCCCTGCCGCAAGCAGAAGCACGGCCCCGACGAGCGTCGTCAGTCGATTCGTAAGTGCCCACTGAATCGTGCGATCGAGCATTGACTACTTCGTGTGTGGATGTTTGTAAGTATGAATGTATGTAGGTGCACCAATTTTGGAAGGGGAGGCGGGGGCGACCGTCCTCAGAGTGACGTCCTCTGCCACTTTCAGACTTACACACTTCCACACCTACAAACGCACAAGCAAGATCAATGCGGATGTCCGTGCCCGGCCATTTGGCTGCTGTTGAGGGAGGCGAGGTAGACCTGATAGGCCCCAGCAGTGACGACGTGCTCGCCCGCCTGAACGCCCCGCTCCACGAGGGTGTACTGCCCATCGGTCGGCCCGAGCTGCAGGCGCCGCCGCTCAAACGATTCGCCGCCGGTTTGCACGTAGGCTACCGGCTGTCCGTCCTCGGTTTGAATGGCTTCGTTGGGAATGGTGACCCCCGTCCGGTCATCCTCTAGAAGAAGCCGCGCATCGGCCATCATGCCGATTTTGAGGGCGCCGTTTGGATTGGGTACTCCAAGCCGAACGGACAGCGTTCGGGTGTCCGTGTCAATCGCAGCGTCCGTCGAAACCACCCGGCTCGCCTCATAAGTTGTGTCGCTTCCCTCTACAGTGAACACGGCCCCGGTCGCCCCACTCACAGCCCCCGCGTGTTCGGCGGGCACCCGGAGGCGAACCCACACGCGGCTCGGATCGACGATCGTGTAGAGGACCGTCCCCACCTCCACGCGGCTTCCCGGCGCGAGATGGCGCTCCTGAATCTGCCCGCTGATCGGGGCCTTCAGGTGGTAATTGAATCCGGAGTCGCCGCTAGCGGTCTCGACGGCGGCCGACGCTGCTGGAGGCTCCGCAATTTCGCCCTCTCCGCCCATCGATTCGAGAGCGGTCCGTGCCAGCTCCAGGTCGTGTTGCGCCTCCACGAGCCGCTTTCGGGGAATCGCCTCGGCCTCCACCAGCCGCTCGGCACGACGCACCTCTCGCTGGAGCCGTTCGACACGCCCCTTCAATTCGGCGTAGGAGCCCTCTCCCCCTGACGGGCTGAGGATCCCCAGCGTCTGTCCCTTCCGCACCCGGTCGCCGGGGGCGGGCATGTTCAGGTTCGCCTGGGCGGGCGTAAGGCCGCTCACCGGGACCGACACCTTCGCGAACTGCCCCGCGACCGGCTCAATCGTCCCGGTCGCCTCGACCGACCGCTGCACGGCCCGCTCCTGTGCCTCCGCAACCTCAAACGACATGTCCCATTGCTGCTCCTTGGAGTACGAGATCTCCGCTGAACCGCTCCCGGGCGTAGGCACTGCCGATGTGCTCTCATAGACGGTGAGGTCGCCCACGTCGATGGTATCTTCCACCTGCGCCCCCTCCACAATCATGAAGAGCCGAAAGGTCCCCGTCTCCGGAATCGAGGGCTGAGGCGTGAAGATCCCGGGCGAGGACGGCTCCTCAACCGTATGCACGTACGCCGCGCCGTCCGGACGGCGGAAGCGCAGCGTGAGCGATCCCTCCGTGAGGGGGCGGTACTCGCCCAGGCGAGTCACGTGAACGGCCCAGGGTGCGCTGGTCTCCCCAGCAACCATCGGTGGATGCTCGGCGAATACCTCAACGGCCTCCGACCACACAGTGGCGGTCACCCCGCTTCCATGGCCGTGCTCCTCCGTCGTCTGCGTTGCGGAGTGGCTGTGGGCGTCCCCTCCGTGCGAGTGCTCATCGGACGATTCGTCTCCACATCCGAAGAGCAACATACTGGTACTAAGCAAAGCGACGAATGCCAGACGGGACATTAAAGTCATGGGGCAAGAACGTTGTGATCGGAGAGCACCTGGATCCACAGGCGAAGCCGCGTCGGCTACTCGTGCGAATGCTCTTCGCCGCCGTGGGAATGTCCCCCCTCCTCATGGCTGTGCTCGCCCTCGGGTCCGTGGGTGCTGTCGGCGTCCATCCCGGACGTGTCGAGTCGAGTCTTCGAGGTATCCTGGTGGGTGTGGCCGCCATCTTCGTGGCTGTGCTCGCTCCCCTCGGCGTGCGAGTGTGAGTCGCCGTCGTGCGAATGGCTGCCCCCACTTTCGCTACCGCACGCGGGAAGCCCAATGGTGAGCGTAAGGACAAAAAGTACGGTGAAAATCGAGGAGGTCCAGCTGCGGTTCATGGGGGCGATTGTTTGGTGAGTGCGTACGTCGAAACGAGAATACGGATTACGGAAGACGGATCGGCTCTCCCATGGCCCGGAGCAGTGCAAAGTAGCGGGTCCAGAGATCGGCTCGAAGATCAACGGTCGTAAGGCGGGCGTCGCGGTACGCGTCCGCCGCGTCGAGGAGTTCCACGAGAGACATCTCGCCTTCGTCGTAGCTCGTCTGCGCGATGCGGAGCAGATCGTCGGCGCCCCGCAGCAACTCGTCGCTGAGGAACTGCGATTGTTGACGCGTGGACGTGTACGCCGCGTGGGCACGGCGCACCTCGTTTCTGATTTCGCGGCGGGCGAGAACCTGCTGGGTCTGCACCCCCTGGAGCCGAGCGGACTCGGCCTCGGCAGCCCCCCGGTTGCGATCGAAAAAGGGAAGGGGAATCCCAAAACCGAGAAAGGCGCCTTCAAAGCCATTGGATTGCCGCTTGTATCCAGCCGTGACGGACGGATCCGGCCACGCCTCTCGGCGCGCGGCGTGGAGACCCGCTTCTTGGGCCGCGACCTCTGACTGCCAGCGGCGCAACTCCCGACGCTGCCGGAGTGCCGTGCGAAGGGCCTTCCGCTCGGAAATGGCCGGCGGAATCGAGGCGGGAAGCGACGCGGCTGCCACCGACGGCGCATCGTCGGGTAAAATCAGAAGAGCGAGTTGTCGTCGGGCCGTCCGGGCCTCCAGCCGCGCCGCAGCCAGCCGCTGTTCGTACCGCGCCCGCTCCAGCCGAATGCGCCGGACGGCGTAGCCGGACGCGTCGCCCTCGTCCTCACGCTCGGCCATGCTGGTGTCGGCCCGCCGAAAAACGTGGGTCACCTGCTCCAAGCGTCGACGCCGTGTGTCTGCCGTAGCGGCCTCGACGTAGGCCTCCGCCACCTGCTGGGCCAGCCGGGCACTGTCCGCTGCTGCCCGGAGGCGGGCGGCCCTCGCGGCCTTCTGTGCGGACGCAATTCGGGCAGAGCGACCGCTCCACTCGACCTGCTGACTCAGGTTCAGGTACGTCTCCGACACGCGTTGGCTTCCTCGCCAGAGCGGCTCGTGTGTGGCCCGAAGGGTCGGGTTGGGATAGGCTCCTGCCTGTCGGGCCTCTCCCTGACGTGCCCGTGCCTCCGACTGAAGCCGCTCCAGGGACAGATTGTTCTCCCGAAAAAGACGAAGCGCCTCACTCAGCCCGACGACCTCAAGCGAATCTGCCGCTTGTCCTGCAGACGGGGCTCTCATGAACGCTTCGGAATCGAGCCCGGATCGTTGGGAGAATGAAGAAGAATGATCCTGTGCCTGTGAATGGGTTGGAGTTACGACAACCGCAGCAGCGAGACAAGACGAGGCAAGGATTTGAGCAATCGGAACGGGAATGCAGCGCAGGGACAGTGTCATTCGTGATTGGGTTGGGGTACGAGCGGAATTCCGTATAAGATAGTCGTTCCACACTCGACCCCGAATTGTTCACCTCTCCGAACCCGTCCGAAGTCCAGAAGCTGCGCGATAACGTGCAGCAGGTGCGCGCTACCGCACAGTCAAGTAACGCGGAATTGCCTTCTGCGTGGCGCTAAAGCAATTTGAAGGCAAGACACAGTAGTTTCGACTTGGGATTCGCCGCAATCAACGCCAGGGGACTGACATCGGAAGGGCCATATGTCTTCTTCTGTTCGTGCAGCAGCACTGGTGAACGGACTGATTCGCCCAAAAGTGGGCGTACATTTTTAGCTAGACACAAAAGCCTCATGGAAAAATCGGCTAATGGACGTAGCTGCCCGCATTTACGTCGATCGTGGCCCCGGTAGCATGGTCAGCGTAGCCGCTGGCAAGGAAGACCACGAACGGCGCCACGTCCTCCGGCACCGTCAGGTCGTCGATAGCGAGGTCGCTCGTGGCGTGTGCTTCTCCATACTCGTCGATGAAGTCCTGTGCCATGTCAGTCCGCACGAAGCCCGGGGCAATCGTGAACGCCTTGACGCCGTCGTCGCCGAAGCCGCGGGCCACCGATCGGGTGAGGGCTACGAGCCCAGCCTTCGAGGCGGCGTAGGTCATGTAATCCGGCGTGTCTCCCCGGAATGCAGCACGGGACGCAATGCTAATCAGGCGTCCGCCTCCGTGCTCTCGGAAGTGCGGAAGCGCGTGGCGACACAGCAGCTCCGGCGCCCGCAGGTTTACGTGCATCGTGTCCGTCCAGCTCTCGTGCCAGTCCTCCGTCTCCGCGTCGAGCGGCGTCGGGACGGCCACCCCGGCGTTCAGCACCAGGGCGTCCACCGGCCCAAATGTGTCCACGACATTTGCGAAGAGCCGATCGGTGGCCTCGAGATCGGAAAGATCGGCCTGGATCGGCTTCGCCCCGTCTCCGCACTGATCGGCCACCTCCCGTGCCGCCTCTCGACTCTGACCGTAGTGAACCGCCACGGTGGCCCCGGCGTCCGCAAGAGCGAGGGCCGTAGCGCGTCCTATACCTCGGCTGGCACCGGTGACGAGGATGGTGTGATCGGCGAGCTCCAACTTCATGGGCGAAGTGGGATGCATTCGGTGTGCAGAGAGGAAGAAGGAAGATGCCTCGTGAAGCGCAAAACGTGATCGGTGAGGTCCCCACGCATTACGTCCTACGCATCACTGGTAGCGCCGCGTCGTGTAGCGCAGCCCCTTCGACGTGTCGGCCTCCACCACGTCGAACCGGATACGCGCAATGGGACGTCGGTCGGGCGTCTCGACGGTCACGCGCCACTCCCCCGGATGCACGTGTCGTTTGAAGGTCACCCCGCGGTATCCATTGCGCCGCCCGCCGACCACTCGATACCCAATGCGGTCGGTGTCGACCCAGGTGTCTCGCTTGGCGTCGTAGTATTGCCAGTGGTGGTAAATTTTGGTCTCGAGGTTCGTCGGGGCAAAGATGGCGGCGAAACAGTGAACCGTATCGCCGGGAGCGTAGTGAAACGGATCATCGTCGGCCTTCCACGGCTGGTACCAGGCCGGCTCTTCGTATTGGAGCACGAACGCCCCATTCTCACGTTCTACGTCGTGGTACACCCCTCCCTCCTTCATCGCGAGGGGCACTGGGGGGATCCAGTGATTCACGTAGAAGAGAACGACCAGTCCCAGCAACGCCAGCACCGTGCCCACTGCTCCACTGAAGGCCCACGACGTCTCAAAAACGTCGTGCCTGTCAAGGTACATAATGAGGCTGATGACGAGTCCCGCACTCAGGAACCCACTGGTGAGGAAGACCCCGAAGCCCATTTTCCCCAGAACCGTGGGGATGAAGAAGGTGAAGTAGCAAAACACCGCCAGGAAGTAGACACCGAGAAGCAGGTAGGAACTCAGGACGCGGCTCCAGAGAATCTCGTTTGCCACGAGCAAAACGACCAGCACGAGTAGGAAGAGGGACGCCGTGCTAAACGAGGCACTGCGTGTGTAATAAATCACGTAGGCACTGAAGAGCCCGCCTGAAAGAAACTGGATGGCCCCGGGCGCCCAATGGCTCAGCTTTTGCAGCGGACGCGGAAGGGGCCGGTCGTTGCGAGCGAGAGTGACCAGCACGACGAAGCCGCCGAGCAACACGAGGTAGCTCCCCAGAATGAGGTTGTCCAGCAGGGCGTCAATGCGCTGGAGCGTGAGGGCATCCCAGGTCACCCCTCCCAGGAAAAGACTGGGCGGTACGGCGTGCTCGTGGCGATGCAGAAAGCGCCGTGCCCACCGGTAGCGACGATTGTGCTCCAACGCGTTCAGGAGCGATCCAAGCCATCCCGTGAGGCGAGTCGTCCAAGCCACAATGCTCATTGAAACGATGCGTGATGCGTCGTGAGTGAAGCGTGAAGAGAACCATCCCCAGAAGATGGGTCTCACGCATCACGAGTCACGATTCAGGATCCAGGCGACGGGAGATCCGGCTTTTTGACGCCTACGGCGTTGGTGTCGGGCGTCGGCTTGTCCTCCTGCGGACGGCGCCAAAGAGGGACGGACGAGCACGGCTCCCCGTACATCAGTTTTCGCGCGACAGCTTGCAGCTTCTGCGTGGCCCGCAGGTACGCCATCTCCGGCACGACCTCGCTCCCGCAGCCCTTGACTACGACCGGGCGATCCTCATAGGCCGACCAGTCCACGGTATTGAGCGCCTCCACGTAGTATTCGCGCCGCAGGTCTTCCTCTCGGCCGAGCGTGGTGGAGGCGGACACCTCCTTCAGTTTTGAGGCGATGAGCATGTAGCCCCAGGTGGGGATGATGGCATCCGTCGAGCAATAGAGCGCCACGTGCTCATCGTCGTACTGGGACCAGTCATGCTCGTCTACCTCCTCCCGGAACGGCTTCTCCTTCAACATGAGCCCCTCCACCAGAAAGGTGCTGATGTCGAGCTCCGTGACGGGCCGCTCGTCCCAGAGATCCGCTAGGTTGAAAACCTGAATCTCGCTGTCGGCGACACTATTCTCGATGGGCTCCATGATCGGCACGTGGGGGCTGTGAAAAGGACCACTGATCGATGTGCTGAACCAGTACAGTGAGAGGTGGGTTTCCCAGTCCCGCTGAATGCTCCGAGCTTTGCCAAAAACGAGTCTCCAGGCACGTTTTTTCACGTCTCTGCCCAATTCTCTTCCAGGCAAATGGCCCGACCAGCCTCCCTCTCCCTCACGTCCCTCCGAGTGCCCCGCACGGCCCGCGTGGCCACCCTCGGCTCGCCGGACGCGGCATCCGAATGGTGGATCGTGCTCCACGGCTACGGCCAGTTGGCGGCCGACTTCATCGAACCGTTCGAGGCCGTCGCCACGTCGGATCGGTGCATCGTGGCCCCAGAGGCCCTCTCCCGATTCTACGTCGACGGCCTCGACACGCACGAGACGGTCGGCGCCTCCTGGATGACCCGGGACGCTCGTGAGGACGAAATTCAAGACTACCTCCGGTACCTCGACCGCGTCGTCGAGCACCTCCGTCCCCCCGGAGCCGCGCCGACAATTCGCGTGCTCGGCTTCTCCCAGGGCGCCGCCACCGCCAGCCGATGGGCCCTGCACGGCGACACGACGGTCGACCGTCTCGTACTCTGGGGCGGTGCACTCGCCCACGACCTCGACCTAGAGGCACATGCCGCTCTCCTTCGACAGATGGATCTGACGCTGGTACTGGGAACGGACGATCCGTACGTGACGGACGAGCACCGATCCGTCGTGCGCGCTCAACTCGCCCGGCACAACATTCCCGCCACCGTCCACACATTCGAGGGCGGCCATCACCTGAACCGTGAGATGCTGGTGACCCTCATTGGGAAATGAAGCTCGCTCCCCCTGCCCCACGCTCTCCACTCCCACGCGCCCACGCTCACGAAGCCGCCGGCGTGGCTTCTTTCTTCTCCGGCTCCGTCGTCGAAAAGTAGCGCTCCACTCGATCCCCGTCGTCCTGGGCATCCCACCGTTCCAACACGTCCACCACCGCTTCGTGCGGATCGAGGTGAAAGTGGTCCTCTCCCAGCAGCCCGTAGAGCCCCGAGCGCCGCACCACCTCGCGCACCGGCCCAATGAGCCCAGTAATGTGCAGCTCAATGCCCATCTCTTCTAGCGACTCGATCACCGAAAAGAGCGCTTCGATGGCCGTCGTGTCCAGGTCGTTTATGCTACTGCCGTCTACCACCACGACCTCCACCTTGCGCCCCTCCCGCTCACTCTTCTCCAGGATAAAGTCTTTGAAGTATTCGGCATTGGCAAACGAGAAGGAGGCATCCACGCGCAGCACCATGATGTCCTTCAGGCGGACGGCCTGTTCGAAGCGGTCGAGATCGCGGAAGAGCCGTGTGCCGGGCACGTGACCCAGCTCCGCCACGTTGGGCCGGCTGATCCGGAAGAGCACCGCCACCACCGACGCCCCAATGCCGAGCAGAATGCCTTCCTGCAGGCCAATGAAGAGAATGCAGAATGCCGTAAAGAGCGCAATGTACCCGTCGCGGCGCCGGGCGCGGAACAGATTTCTGAGCTCGTGGAAGTCGATGAGGCCCAGCCCTGCGACGATGATGATGGCCGCGAGGGCCGGCACGGGCAGGTAGTAGAAGAGCGGCGTCAGAAACAGGAGCGTCAGGGCAATGACCATCGCCGCAAACACATTCGCCAGCGGGGTCTTGGCCCCGGCCTGGTCGTTCACTGCGGAGCGGGAAAAACTGCCGGACGTCGGAATGCTCTGGAAGAGACTGCCGAGGAAGTTGCTCACCCCCACCCCTACGAGCTCCCGATTCGCATCGATGGTGTAGCCGTGCCGCGCGGCAAAAACGCGGCCCAGCGAAACGTTCTTCATAAACTGCACGAGTGCCAGCGTGATCGCGACCGGCAAGAGCGCGTCGAGGTCCGAAACGCTCGACGCCCACACCTCCGGCCTCGGCAGGCCGGTCGGGATCGAACCGATAATTTCCACCCCGTACTCGTCAAGCCTGAAGAACCAGCTGGCCAGCGTGGACCCCACGACCACCACCAGGGCCTCCGGCACCAGGGGCATCCAGCGCGGCAGGACCAGCAGGAAAACGATACAGATACTTCCGACGCCGAGGGTTAGAAGGTGCGTGTTCATCACGTTCTGCACCGCTTCCTGCAGCAGCACGTGCACGTACTGCGAGCGGCCCAACTCCATCCCCAGCAGGTTGCCGAGCTGGCTCGTGCTAATGATGAGGGCCGCCGCCGCAGTCAGTCCCGCGATGACGGGCCGCGAGAGCAGGTTCGCCACGAACCCGAGCTGCATCATCCCCATGGCCATCTGCATGAGCCCGACCATGGCCGTTAGCAGAATGGCGAGGGACACGTACCGCTCCGTGCCGACCTGCGCGAGCGCCCCGATCCCCGCCCCCACAATCAGCATGTCGATGGCAACAGGCCCAAGCGCCATGTGCCGAGAGCTCCCAAAGAGAGGATACATCAGCAGCGGCACGAGCCCGGCGTACAGCCCGTAAATGGGCGGCATCCCGGCAATCACGGCGTAGGCCATGCTCTGGGGAATGAGCATTACGCCGACGGTGAGCCCCGCCAGGGCATCGGCCCGCAGCGTTTCACCCGTGTAGTAGGGCACCCACTCTGCGATGTAAAACGCATTCCGAAGAGTTGCCCACACTCGTTGCCACATAGAATCGTGGGAGCCAGAAACCAAAAATCGGGAGACTGTCGGAAAAGGAGGGGCGGACGCAATCGTCCGGAATTCCCCATCCCATGCCTCTCATACTGAAACGAGCCGTAGACTTTTCGTACTCGTTCTACAGGCCGGTGGAGCATTACGATGCTGCCGGAGTAGATTCCTTCTTCTCTGGTTCCGCCGAAGAAAAATAGCGCTCCACTCGATCCTCGTCGTCCTGGTCATCCCACCGCTCCAGGACGCGAACGATGGCCTCATGTGTGTCGAGATGAAAGTGATCTTCTCCCAACAGCCCGTAGAGCCCCGAACGCCGGACGACCTCGCGCACCGGCCCAATGAGCCCCGTGATGTGCAACTCAATGCCCATCTCTTCCAGGGACTCGATCACTGAAAAGAGCGCTTCGATGGCCGTCGTGTCCAGGTCGTTGATGCTGCTGCCGTCAACCACCACGACCTCCACGTTACGCCCCTCCCGCTCACTCTTCTCTAAAATGAAGTCTTTGAAGTACTCAGCATTGGCAAACGAGAAGGAGGCGTCCACCCGTAGCACCATGATGTCCTTCAGGCGGACGGCCTGTTCGAAGCGATCGAGATCGCGGAAGCGCCGCGTGCCCGGGACGTGCCCAAGCTCCGCCACGTTGGGCCGACTGATGCGGAAAAGCACGACAATCACCGATGCTCCAATGCCAAGCAAAATGCCCTCCTGCAACCCGACAAAGAGAATGACAAACGCAGTGAAAAGAGCAATGGAGCCATCCCGTCGCCGGGTCTTGAAGAGAGCACGCAGCTCCCGTAGGTCAATGAGGCCGATGCCCGCCACGACGATGATGGCGGCCAGGGCCGGAACCGGAAGGTAGTAGAAGAGCGGTGTCAGGAAGAGCAGCGTCAGTCCAATGACGGCTGCCGCAAACACGTTCGCCAGGGGGCTTCGGGCTCCAGACTGGTCGTTGACGGCTGAGCGCGAGAAGCTCCCGGATGCCGGAATGCCCTGAAAAAGACTGCCCAAGAAGTTGCCAGCCCCCACGCCCACGAGCTCCCGGTTGGCATCGATGGTGTAGCCATGCCGGGTGGCAAAGACGCGGCCCAGCGATACGCTGTTCATGAATTGCACGAGCGCCAGCGTGACGGCCGTGGGGAGAAGGGTATTCAGGTCCGAAAAACTAACAGCCCAAAACTCGGGGGTTGGAAGGCCATCCGGAATATCCCCCACGACTGCCACCCCGTACTGATTAAGTTCAAAGAACCAGCTGGCAAGCGTAGCCCCTACGACCACGACCAGCGCTTCCGGGACCAAGGGCATCCAGCGGGGAAACACGACGAGTACGCCGATACAGAGCACCCCGATGCCGAGCGTAAGCAGATGCGCATTGCCCAGATTCTGGACGGCGTCGATCAGCATCACGTGCACGTACTGTGAGCGCCCCAGCTCCACTCCCAGCAGATTGCCGAGCTGGCTCGCACTAATGATGAAGGCCGCCGCCGAGGTGAGCCCGGCAATCACCGGCCGCGAGAGCAAATTGGCCACAAAGCCGAGCTGCATCACGCCCATCGCCATTTGGATTACGCCCACCATCGCCGTCAGCAAAATGGCGAGGGCCACGTACCGCTCCGTGCCCCCCTGGGCCAGTGCTCCAATCCCCGCCCCTACGATCAGCATGTCGATGGCGACGGGCCCGAGAGCCAAGTGCCTTGAGCTTCCGAAGAGGGGATACGTAAGCAGCGGCACGAGCCCGGCGTACAGCCCATAAATGGGCGGCATTCCGGCAATCACGGCGTAGGCCATGCCCTGCGGAATCAGCATGACGCCCACAGTCAGGCCCGCCAGTGCGTCCGCGCGAAGGGTCCCCGTCGTGTAGTTCGGGAGCCACTCTGTAATGTAGAGTGCGTTTTCCAGCGTTGCCCACACTCGATGCCACATGGTATTCGACTCGTCAAACGAGCCGGATGCGCGGAAGAACCTCGCCGGTCTTGAGAGGCCGGGGTTCTATCAAGAACCCGTCTCCGCCGGGCGAGGAGAAGTGCAAATTGTTGAGAAGCGGAAAATCGGCGGATTGCTCGTTGATCCCCCACCCATGTGAAGTGAATGCAAGAAATTCCTCATCGAGCTGAGAAGACCGTCTGAGAGCTTTTTCAGCACGTGGATCGGCCCTCAGTAGTGCCCTACACGTGCACCACGTCCCACCCGAGACGCGATTTATATGTAACAACATAGAATTTTGGGAGCAAGAATTGAACGTGCTGGAAGCTCCACCAGTCTCTTAGACCTAGTAATCTTGCACAACGTCTCTGGCGGTTTCGAGCGTCGGTCCCCCGACGCCACAATCTTCCGCGTTTGCCGGCAGCGGTCGATACCGAGAATCCTCCACACAGGAGATACAGGCAGAAACAGCGTCACGAGATCTGCGATTTCTCGCGTTTCAGTTGTGCGAACCCACTAGCACTCAGATTCTCACACCAGATCAAACCCCCTATGGCTACCACCACCGCCACCAACCACGCCGAACAGGTACACGAGGCGGCCGAGGAGACGTTCGGCTTCGTGCCCAACCTAATCCCGGAAATGACGAAAGAAAATCCCGCCGTTGGGGATGCGTATCTGAAGGCGCAAACCCTCATCGAAGAAAACGGGATTCTTTCTTCCGCAGAGCAGCAGGCCGTCCTGTTGGCCATTTCGACCTACAACGACTGTCACTACTGCACGAAGGCCCACGCGGTAGCGGGACAACAGGCGGGGCTCGACGCCGACGCCGCTGAATCCCTCCTCGCAGGGGGCTTGCCAGAGAACGAGCGCCTGAAACGTCTCGTGCAGGCCACGCGCCGGATTCTTGGCAAACGGGGCTGGCTCTCCGACGCCGACGAGGCAGAGTTTGGCGATCTCGGGCTGGGACGTCCGGAGCTCTACGAAATTATCGGCCTGATCGGCGTGAAGACGATGAGCAATTACATTAATCACATCGCCAAGACGGACGTGGACGAGCCGTTCCAGCAGTAAGACTCTACACAACTCGGAAGAAACGCACCGAATTAAAGCGACGATTATTCGGTCCGAGACGGTTGACGTCGTAAGAGCCTGGGGTGGACGTAGATATATCGCCAAATAGGCTCTACCGCCACACACACACAGAGATCGTGTGCCCTCGACGTGGCAGTCGTCGCTCCTTCCCCCGAACCCGCCTCTTTGACCTAAAAGAGGGGACGACATCAAGTCGTTGCCTTTTTCTACGAACGCTCCGTTCGGCCGAGGCCTGCTGAAACCCACGTTTCGCCGTCGGCTATCAATCCTCATTCAACTCCTCGGTACCACCGTCCTTCTCGGATCCGTCTGCTTCTTCCGGCCGTATCTTATGAGGAGCCAGAACGTTACGCGAACCGAGAAGTGCTCTTATGAACTTCGATCTCCTTCTGACGCTGGGCGTGCTGGTGGCGATCTTTGGGGCGTTGATGTTCGATGTGCTCAGTGCCGATGGGGTACTCTTGGGCGGCCTTATGATCGTGGTTCTCGGCGGCGTGATCGATCTGGAACGCGCCCTGAAAGGATTTAGCAATTCCACACTCCTCGCTCTCGGTTCTCTCTACGTGGTGGCGGCCGGCCTGCGGGAAACGGGGGCCCTGGATCGAGCAAGCAGCTACGTGTTGGGAGATGAGAAAAGCATTCGCCGTCTTCTGCTTCGCATGTGCCCATCCGTGACGGTGTATTCTGCTTTTCTCAACAACACCCCCGTGGTAGCGATGGGCATTCCAGCCATTCGGGGCTGGTGCCGTCGTCACGGGGTCTCGCCGTCGAAATTGCTGATGCCGCTGTCCTTCGCCGCAATCCTGGGGGGCATCTGCACCCTGATCGGCACCTCGACAAACCTGGTGGTGCACGGTCTGCTGCAATCGCACGGCATGGAGGGGCTCGGGTTCTTCGAGCTGGCGTGGGTGGGCGTGCCCTGCGCCGTCATCGGCCTGCTCTACGTGATTTTTATTGCCCCAGCCCTTACCCCCGACCGCGCCGACATCCGGGACGAGGAAGAGGAAGAGCGCGCAGACCTCGTGGAGGTGGAGCTGGCGGCGGACTCGCCCCTGGTCGGCGAAACCGTGCAGGACGCGAACTTCCGGCTGCTGCCTGGCCTGACCCTGGTGCGGATTGACCGGGGCGCGGAGGAGATTGCCCCGGTGCGTTCGAACGAGTCCCTTCATCCGGGGGATCGGTTGCTGTTTACCACCACAGCGATGGACCCGGAGGACCGGGACTCTTCCCCTGATGCTTCTGCCCTCGAACAGATCGATGATGATGGCGACACCCGAAAGATGGAAGACTATGAGCGGGTCCAAGAATCTCCCCGCCGCGATCTGGACCTCAGTGCCTTTCCGGGCCTTCGTCTTGCGTACACGGACATCAAGCGGGATCAGGACCGGGAACTTCACCAGGTGGTCGTTCGGGAAGGCTCTTCCCTGATTGGAGAAGAAATTGAAGACATCCCGTTTCGACAGCGCTTCGGGGCCGCACTGACTGGACTCCGACGCGGCGGTGAGCGGGTGGACCCCCCGTTTACGGATGTTCGCATTCGCCCGGGGGACGTATTGCTCTTGGACACCCAGCGCGGCTTCCGCGAAGCGCACGAGACGTCCGAGGAGTTCTTCGTGACGAGTGAGGCCGGAGGCGAGACGGAAAAGACCGAGGCGGAAGCCCGCGAACAGCGCGAGGAGATGCGACCGCAGGGGGGCGGGTGGCACCTTCAGTTGTCCGTTGCCGTCATCGTCAGTATCGTGGGGCTCGTCGGATCGGGCCTCATGCACGTGGCAGTGGCAGGGCCGCTCGGGGCCTTCGCGATCGTGGCGGCCGGGATCCTCTCCCCCGGGCAGGCCCGCGAGGCTGTAGACTGGAACGTCCTCATCGTGATTGGCGCCGCCCTCGGGCTCGGCCAGGCGATGGAGGCCAGCGGGGCGGCCCGCTTGATTGGACGGGGCATCGTGGACGTCACGAAAGCGCTCGGCCCCTACGGCCTCCTCGCAGGCATCGTGCTCGCGACCGCTATTCTCACAAATATTGTCACGAACAATGGAGCGGTGGCCCTCATGTTTCCGATTGCTCTCTCCGTTGCCGAGAGTCAACAACTGGCCCCGCGCGCAATGGTGGTCAGTATTACCCTCGCGGCCTCAATGGCCTTCATCACGCCCATCGGGTATCAAACCAACCTCATGGTGTACGGCCCCGGCAATTACCGCTTCCTCGACTTTACGCGGGTGGGGGGCATTCTCCAGGTGCTCCTCTGGATCGTGATCCTCATCCTGGCACCGCTCGTGTGGCCGTTCTGATAACAATCCGGGGACGTGCCCCGTGCGAGACCCGCTTTCCCTTCCCCTTCCTGTCGCACGTCCATGCTTCTGTTCTACGCCGCCCCTGAGGGAATCGACCTCGAGGCTGCCTCACATCAGGGCCTTTCGTCCGACGACGCGTCGCCCCTTCGGCTGCACGTGTCGCTCGACGCCGCCCGGACGGACGCCACCGGCCCAATCCTGGTCGTCGACGCCTCGGCTCTGCCCTCCCCCCCTACCGATACGACTGCAACGGGGACGGCCGTACCCCTGGACCACCTTCCCGCGTCGGCGCTCCAGAACGTCGATCCGTACCGCCCCCCCCAGGCCGTTGCCGCCGGCGGCGGATACGTGGCCCGTCCCGTACCGGAGGACATTGCCCTCCTTCTCATCCACCGGCGCGGGGTGTGGGACCTGCCAAAAGGGCACCAGGACCCCGGGGAGGACATCGAGTCGTGCGCACTACGGGAGGTGCGGGAAGAAATCGGCATCGACGAGCTCCATCTGCTCCGTCCCCTCGGGACCACGCAGCATGCCTATCCCGACGGCGAGACCTACGCCGTAAAAACAACGTACTGGTACCTCATGCGAACGCCGGAGCGCTCCTTTGCACCGGAGCGGGCGGAAGGCATTCGGCGCGTGGCCTGGGCACGCTGGGCCGTCGCCCGTCGACACGTCGGATACGATACGCTCCGCCGGCACATGGACCGGATCGAAGCCGACGTGCGAAGGGCTCTCAAATGACGAGGAGCGCCGGGCGCGACGTAACAATCTTCTTTCGCCCTCACGTGAGGACACCGGAAGTTGCATTCTCCGGTGCCAATGATGAATATCGGAGTGGGTGTCTTTATCTTTTCCTCACGATGCGCCGTCTACTTTCAAAGGTCTTTTTGCTTTCCATGCGTCTCGCTCTCTCGTCCCTCCTGGTTCTGCTCCTTTTTGTCGGTTGCCAAAGCAGCTCGCAGAGCAGCCTTCAGAACCGGATCGATTCCCTGGAGAGGGTCAATCAGAGTCTGGAACGTGAGGCCCGGCTACTTCGCGATTCCCTTCGCTCGGCGAATCCGTCGGAGCAGACGCTCTCCCCCCCGGTCTACTTTCCCTCCGGAAGTGCGTGGCTCTTCAACGAAGCAAAGGAGCGGCTCGACCAGCACGCTCAGACGCTGAAGCAGAAGTACCCGGACGCAGGCTTCCGTATTAAGGGCTATACCGATAGCGTGCCCATAGGCCCGACCCTGCAGGACACGTATCCCAGCAACTGGTACCTCTCGTCTCAGCGGGCGGCGGCAGTAGCCCATTACCTTGATAAAGAGCACGACATACGGACCAAGTCACTTGAGATTGAGGCGTTTGGATCCAAAGCCCCCGTCGCGCCGAACGAGACGTCGCAGGGCCGCCGCCAGAATCGTCGCGTAGAGATTGTCGTGGAAGATGCCCCATAGTACCCCCGACCTTGCTAGCGGACTTACACAACTGACGTAATGCCGAAGCACAGGAGCGCAAGGTCCGGAATAGGAATGAGCAATCCATCCATCGAGGTCGGCCTCTCGATCAATTCGTGGAGCTGGAGGACGGAGAGCAGAAACTACAATGCCCGGGTACCGGGTCCGGCGAGTGTAAAGCTGTGGTGCACACGAAAGAGCAGGTCCGGTACCGGTAGTGACCGCACCTTCCCCGCTCCCATACACCCTTTTCATCCGTGCATGGTTCGGCTCAGCTTTTCATCTCCGGAGGCGTGCATTTGGGACAATACGTCCGGCCAATCGGCAGTTGCATCCATCCTCGCTTCTGGAGAACATTCTCCACTGCATCAAGGTTATCGGGGTTTGGGTGACAGTCGCGAGCGTCGCCTCGCGTTACCCTCGTCTCTGCGCCGCACGAAGTACACTTGTAAGTGAACGGATAAGAAAGTTCAGGCACGTACCCGAAAGAGTAATTCAAATGATCGTCTCTGCAGTCTGGCGTAGGTCCCGGCGTGCTGCCTCCCGACTGTCGATGTGCCCGGTTTATCCCGCGTTTTCTCTCTGCTGGACGTCAGTGCTGACCAGGGATGAGACCATGTCGGGGTCCTGGATCTGGTTTTGCCGCGCAAGGAAGACAACCTGATCGCCGGGTTGGGGCGTTTCGGACTCGACCTCCGACAGCACAATGAGGTGCTGATCACGGACGATAAACATCGGAAGTATATCCGTCCCTAGTCGCTCGCGCAGGACCTCGAACGAGACCGGAATGTCCGGCTCTACGACGTGCAGACGGTCCCCCCGCCGGAAGCGATCGCGGAGGGTCTTGCAGCTTGCATCCTCCCCGAACAGGAGATGACCGCGCAGGTGGCTTGGGAGCTCTCCTTCCGCGTAGCGATTGTCGGCGTGCGCCGGAAGCTGGAAGATGTCGGTCGTTTCGAACACCTCCGAGAAGTGAAGCGCAACGAGGGAGGCGACCTCATCATCCGGAATCGCAATGAGCAGATGCCCGATGCCACTCAAGTCGAGGTCGTCAAGGACCGACTCGGAAAGGATGTCCACCCGCCGGGCGGGCACGCCCTGCCTCTTGGCCCACTGGACCCGATCGGGGTTCGAATCGATGAGTTGGACCGTAACGCCAAGTCGCTGCAGAGCCGAGGCGACGGTACATACCCAGCCCTCTGCCCCGACGAAGAGAATGCCCTGCGGATTGAGATCAGCCATTCCCAGCCTACTTGCGAGAAGGGGAGCCGTCAGGCCGTAAAGGGCGACGGTTCCTACAATGACGCTGAACACGACGGGAACGAGCGCGTCGGCCGATTCGGGAGCAACCGCCTGCAGGTCAAACGCAAAAAGCGAGGCCATTGCCGCCGCGACGATGCCTCGGGGGGCAAGCCAGGCCAGAAACGCCTGCTCGCGCCACGAAAGCCCCGTACCAATGCAGGAAACGATCACCGCCACGGGGCGAACGAGCAGAACGAGAATTCCCGTCAGGAGAAGCGTTTGCCCGCCTACGTGTTCGAAGACGGCGAGGTCGAGCCGAGCGCTCAACACGATGAAGAGGGTTCCGATGAGGAGGACCTGGAGGTTTTCTTTGAACTCGATAATGCGCTGAACCGGGACGTACTCTTGATTCGCAACGACAACGCCCATCAGCGTCGTCGTGAGAAGCCCCGCCTCGTGCTGAATGGCCTCCGCGCCGACGAAGGCGACGACGACAAAGGTGAGAGTGAGCGGATTGCGCAGGAAATCGGGAACGAGCCGCCGGCGGAGCGTGAAGATGAGAAGTGCGGCGACACTCCCTCCCACGAGGACACTTCCGCCAAGGGCCAATCCTAGGCCCTTAAGAACGTGGAGCGTGGCTCCGACGACGCCGGGCGATGAGACCGTCGGGTCGTGCAAAAGCAAGATCACCTCCAGGACGAGGACCGACAGGATCGCGCCGATGGGATCGATCGTGATCCCTTCCCACTTGGCGATCGCCCCAATTCGCCCCTTCGGCCGAATCTGGCGCAAAAGCGGCACGATTACCGTCGGGCCCGTCACGACGAGAATTGCCCCCGTGAGAAGGGAAAGCTCCAGCCCGAATCCTTCCGTCCCGTACACAGAGGCAGCTCCGAGGACCCAGGTCACGAGAACCCCAACCGAAATCAGGTTCCGGACCGGCGTTCTGACCTCTTTCAGCTCTTTAAGCCGCAAGTTGAGCCCGCCTTCGAAGAGGATTATTCCGACGGACACGGACACAAAGGGATAGAGCCAGTCTCCCTGTAGCAGGGCAGGGTCCACAATTCCGAACACCGGCCCGGCCAGAAACCCTGCGCCGAGCAGTAGAAGAATGGAGGGAAGCTGGTACTGCCAGGCGACCCACTGGGCCCCAATCCCCAGAACCAAAATAAGTGCACCCGAAAAAAGGATTGTCACGAGGGTCTCGCAGCCATTTGCATGTGTGCAAACACGAACGTGAACGCCCGGCAGCGAGGGCTCTCAGGACTCAGCGGGCACGTCTGTGCTGTCGATGACGACGTACTCAGAAGAACACGTATCGGTTACGTACTCATCAATGCTGTCCGGTCCGGACAACAGTACGGCGAGAAAGACACTCGCGTATGTCAGCGTAGGCTTGATCCCCCCAACACCCAATCCGATCAGGGAAGCACCCGTCCCGGAGAGAAGGGAGCAAGCAGTCTCCAGCGGAAAACTACCCCCCATGAATCGCAACGAGCGGCCGAAAGTCGATCGCTGCCACGGCATCTTCCTCCTCGTCAGTCGTCTGGTACTGGTAGGTTTCAACAGCCGAGCGCTCTGCTTCAGGGCTATCGTCGGAGCTACCGTTGGCCCATTCCTCAAAGTCCTCGACAATTGTGGTGGCCTGCTCGGCCGGGACGTTGTAGAGATCCCGAACGTAGTACTCGTCGGCCTGATTGAGGGGTTTGTACACCAGAGAAAGGCGCATGAGTAGGCTTTGGCTTCGGTCGTGACAACAAACAGTGTAGAGTCTCCAGTCTTGAAGAAGGTAAGAGAGATGCGTAACGTCAATCGACGTAGAACAAGGTACGGTCAAGACGATATGGCCAAAACAAGAAATTGAGGACGCGTAACACGACACCACCGGGGTCTTTCTGCTCTCGGCTTGAGCGAGACGTCGTGGCTACGTCCGTCTCTCATTCGGTTGAATTCATCCGACCCAACGTAAACAACCTACCGGATATGCGCGCACTTCTCATCATTGACCTCCAGAACGACTTTTGTCCCGGCGGAGCCTTGGCCGTACCGGAGGGCGACGCCATCGTCCCCACGGTGAATAAGCTGCTGGGAAATTTCGAGCACGTGTTGATGACGCAAGACTGGCACCCGGAGGGGCACCGGTCCTTCGCGTCGTCGCATCGGCATTACGAACCCTACGACGTGATCGAGATGGACTACGGCGAGCAGGTGCTGTGGCCCGACCACTGCGTGCAAGGGACCGAAGGAGCCGAGTTTCACCCGGACCTCGACACCACGCATTCAGAACTCATCCTCCGCAAGGGCTTTCGCCCCGAGATTGACTCCTACTCGGCCTTCTACGAAAACGACGGCGAAACGCCAACGGGCCTGGCCGGCTATCTGCACGAGCGGGGCATCGACACGCTCTACCTCTGCGGTCTGGCCACCGACTTTTGCGTGAAGTGGTCGGCCGTGGACGGGTGCGAGGAAGGCTTCGACATGTATGTGATCGAGGACGCCACACGGGGCATCGACCAGGACGGCTCTCTCCAACAGGCCTGGAGGGAGATGGAAGAAGCCGGGGTAGAGGCGATCTCTTCCCAAGACGCCGTCAGCAATCAATACCCAAGCGTTTTGTAGACGGCAGTCTGCTGCCACTTTGATTGAAGAGACCAACGTACCGCGTAGTGCAGCGTCAACTATGATTTTTCCGGTAGGTCAAATTCGGAAGAGCGACACGTTTTGTAGCGCCGTTGGAGTCCAACGGCGCCACAGGGGCGATTTCGGACAGAATCGCCAAACATGTACGCGACGTGTCGCGACTCTTACGTCCAAACATTGAGAGTTGACGTAGCAGTAGGGGCTGTACCTGCGTCCCATGGTCTCCTTATACCAGGTGGGGAGTTCCGAAAACAGGTCACATTGTACGTTCGAGGCGCTGTCGCGTCTCTTCGAGGCGTCCTTCCATCGCGTCACTAAGAGCCACGTCGTAGCCTTTCTCGCTGCGGTCGAGAGCGCGCAGTCGGTCTGGAAGTTCGGCCACGCGGGCGGCGGCGTGCTCGCGGATCGATTCGAGCGGGCGGGGGACGCCGGCCTCCGTCCGGGTCCCCCGCGCCATCACTCGTTCAAGAAGGGACGCGCCGGGAGGCGGGTCCTCTACGGTCGCGATGACGTCGCGCACCGCCGTCCCGTTCTCGTACTGCCGAATGACCTGCTTCCGCCCCGGCAGGTTTGACTTCTTGGAGGAGAGCTTCATGCGGGGCGTGCCCGCATAGCCGCACAGCTTGTAGGCGCTGTCGAGCGTGGGCTGGTCGGCCGAGGTCCCCATCTTCGTCCCCACCCCGAAGCCGTCGATCGGGGCCTCCCGGTCGAGCAGCCCTCGAATCTTGTACTCGTCGAGACCACTGCTGGCGAAGATCATCATGTCAGTGAGTCCGGCCTGGTCGAGAAGACGACGTGATTCCTTGGCCAACTCCGCCAGGTCCCCGGAATCGAGCCGGATGCCCCGCACCTGAAAGTCGTCGCCCTTCTCCTCCGCAAGCTCGATCACCTTCTTCACTCCAGAAATCGTGTCGTAGGTGTCGACCAGCAGGATCGTCTCCGGATACAGCTCCGCAAACTCGCGGAAGGCGTCCATTTCGGAATCGTGAGCCTCGATGTAGCTGTGCGCCATCGTGCCGGTAATGGGGAGGTCGTAGGCCTGACCAGCGGCAACGTTGGAGGTGGCGTCCACCCCGGCGATGTACGCGGCGCGAGCTGCCTTCATCGATGCGTCCGTGCCATGCATGCGGCGCATGCCGAAATCGGCCACCAGTCGCTCGCTGTCCCCACCCCGCGCCGCCTCCACCACCCGGACCGCCTTCGAAGCGATCATCGTCTGGAACGTAATCTGGTTCAAGAGAAACGTCTCGGCCAGCTGCGCCTCCCCAATCGGGGCCACGACCTCCACGAGCGGCTCGTCCGGGAAGACGGGCGTCCCCTCCGGCACGGCGTACACGTCGCCGGTAAACTCGAAGTCTTCCAGCCACGTCAGAAAGTCGTCCGAAAACTGGTCCTGTGCCGCGAGGTAGGTTAGCGCCTCCTCCGAAAAGGAAAGCTCTTCCAGATACTCCAGCGCCTGCTCGAGCCCGCAGGCCAGGAGGTAATTGCGGTCCTTGAGGCGGCGCACGAAGAGATCGAACACTGCCGTCTCGTCCATGCCCTCCCGCCAGTAGGCCTGGAGCATCGTCAGCTGGTACAGATCCGTATACAACGGAGCAGTTTCCTCGCCGAACGTTCCCGGAAACGGTGCAGCGTCAGAATTCATCATAATCGATGCCTTCAGCTTAGAAAACAAAACGCCTGTTCGAGTCTGTGCTTCCCCCGGAGATTACTCCGACGAAAGGTGGTCGGCGAGAGCCTCTAGAACGGCAATGGAAAGCGGACGGCTGTGCAGCGTCTCTCCGGAAGAGGGGTCGTAGGACCGCCACTGGACCCCGATAAAGGACTTTTCCTCGGGGCTCTCGACGAGACTTCCGGCTGGATTCACCTCAAAGGAGACTCTCGTATCCACAAAGTCTCCAACCAGCATCTCCTGAACAGTGAGGCTCATTCCTGTCGGGTCGTGGTCGCTCATGTCCCCGTAGTAGAACTTCCCCGGCCAGGGGCACTCGTGCACCTGCACCTGAAGGGAAGGGACGAGCTCCTCGGCGTTTTGAAACGCCTCCACACACGCAAGCACTTCCTGGAGGTCCTTCAGGGTGAAGACGATCCCGAAGTACCCGAACGGCGTCTTCACCGGAGCCGGCTTGTCGAGTTCGAGAAGCACTTCCTTCGCGCGAACGGAATCCATGGTAGAGAAAAGACGAAAAGGAGAGGGTATACGCGACTTAGAGACTGTTTTGATTTCACATGCTGGCGTCAGGAGCCTCACGTGACGACTGCAACCTGGTCGATTCCAGCCATTCTTCGCTCCAACATTCCTCGCGAGCCCTCTCGGGTAAAACGGAACGGCATCGTTAATGAACACGACTCAAAAATCAAAACAGTCTCTCAGCCCCTGTGCCAAGGAGAAACGCGGCCGCCCAGGCAATCCTCCGGCGACGCTGGGTTCCGAGCTGTCCGACATCGAGGAAAGGAAACGCTCTCGCGGAGACGGTCTGCCGTGGAAACGGGGGCGAGCCCCAGTCTTTCCGTTTTGCCTATTTGCTCCCCTGATCCCTCCGCAGCCGAGTTTGTGTTTTCAAAGGTGGGCCTGCAATTGGTGTCCCTGTGATTCTCGTTCCCTTTCCCAGCGGGAACTGCCAGCCGAAGATCGCCGCTCTCTTGACGGATCGTAATGGTGTCGCCGTTTTCAATCAGGCACGTTGAACGGTCGACCCGGAAGAACGCCCGGCCACTGCGGCTGTAAACGTGGGCCTCAACAATCGAGGCCCCCGGTACGAGCATCGGCCGGGTGGCAAGCGTGTGAGAGGCTACCGGTGTCACGAGCAGGCCGTCTGTACCGGGAACGACGAGAGGCCCGCCGGCCGAGAGGGATCGGGCCGCCGAGCCGGTGGGCGTGGAGATGACGAGCCCATCGGCTTCGTAGCTCGTAAGTGGGCGGTCGTTTACCGACAGGTCGATTCGAAGAAGGGCGTCGTTTTCACTTCGCCGGAAGACAACCTCTTCTGCCCCGACGTAACCTTCATTCGAGTTTGAGACATCCTCTTGATTCGGCTCCAAGCTACGTTTCTCTTTTCCTCCTGGGCTCTCCTTCTCCGGGTTCAAACCGGCCCCGAGGAGCATCCGGGAGTCGAGAACACCTTTCCCCCCGAGAAGCTGTCCTACTGCTTCTGTGAGCTCCTCCTCCCCGATCGCCGGAAATCCTTTTCCTTCTCCGACGAGAAGAACGATCGGGCCATGACGAAAAATGAGCCTCAGGCGGCGAAGGAGGGCCTCCGTTCCTCCCCACAGCACGAGAAGGTCGGCTGCGAGGGCCAGGGGCTTTTCGTCACACGCGTAGAGAGCCCCGATCGAAGCAGGGGAAAGAGCGTCCCGCTGGTGCTGAAAAAACGCCTCGGAAAGACTTGGTCCTCCGTACAGGTCGATGTCACGATCGTCGAGCCGTTCGATGAGCTCCCATACCTGTACCCATCCCTCCTCTGTCTGTGGCATCCCCCAAAGCCCAATCTTCATGGCAGGTCGCGTCTTTGAGGATCACGAGTTCACATCCCCCCACGATATTCCTCGGTCGCCCGGTGCCTGCGACCGTCTCCCTCAAAGGGTAAGACAACCTTCCGAGAAGACGTAACAGATTTGGCTATCAGTCCGGGATAAAGCGCTCATTTCGCGAACAATTAACGCTAAAAGACGAAATGATAATTCCGTTTTGTCTACAAACGGCGTAACAGTCTTCGGACGTATTCCCCCGACCCAGGCCCTCGTTTGTTTTCGTAGCCGCCCTCACTTGAGATGAGCCTGACCTGCTTTCGCCACTTCGGGGCCCTAGAGGGAGCTCCTCCTCTTCCGGACGCACCTCGCCGACCGGCCCGAAAAAGGCGCGTTCTTCTTTTGAGGGAGGGTCCCTTCGAAGAGGTGGGCCGCCCCCGGACGTTTCTGCCCTACTGCAGGAAGGCCGGAGCCTCGATTCGATCGATCCACTGGGCCCCGAAAAGCAAAAGCGTCGATTGCTCGTTCTTCTCTGCGGGACCGAAAATAAGTGAGGTCCTCCGGATTCTGAGCACTTAAGCGGTCGGAAGCTCTTCATATTCGCGTCGCTCGGCGGTCGTCGCCTTCGGCGGATCGGTCAAAAGCTCCGAATGCACCTCTCTCTTGCCGACGTGCAACGCGGTGGCGACTTCCGACACGGTGGCCGTGCCCGACTCGACCGACCGGCGCGCCTGCTCCAGAATCGAGAGGGGATAGCGGCTGAGACCGAGGGTCTCCTCTGATCCGACACGGAACTGCCAGGGGTGAAACCCGATGCGACGGGCGAGCCCACTTGGGCTGTAGCGACGCATCTCGGCGTGCTCTTCCTCCGTAACGTGGCGCTCGGCGAGAAGGCGTCGGAGGACTGTTGGGTAACTAACCCGGAAGTGAGAGGCCAGCTGGAGGGCCTTATACGGGTCGAGCCCTTCTCCCCCCGTCACGTTTGTAACCATTTCTCGCAACTGCTTCCGGGGAACCAGGAAGTGGGAAGCAAAGGTGTTGGCAAAGCGCTCTACTCGCGCGTCCGCCCCGCGCTCACAAACGATGCCTCGCTCTACGTAGTGAAAGATGGCGTGGGCGTAGGCATGGGCCATCGCGAAGGTTTGGCGACCGGGACTGGCCGAGGCGTTTACTAACACGCAGAAGCCGAGTTGGGGATGGTTGTAGAACGTGCCGGCCACGCTGGGCTCTTCGTGAAGGGGGCCGAGGGGCACCCGGCACGTAAGCACACCGTGTTCGTCGAGGAACGTCCATAGGTTTGGGAGGGCATTTCTGCCGAGCCCGTAATGGTCACGCACCTCGTCGGCCAGGGTCGGAGCCCGACGGGCGTCGAGGATTGTCTTGCCTCGATCAAGGGAACGAGGAGGCTTGTCGGGTCCCGACGATTTCACGGCGTGTGCCGCTGAAAACTCAGCCCATCGGTCGAGAAACTCGGTCCACTCTTCGATGCCGCGTTCCGCTTTCGGAGAGTCAGGAACGTCCGAGAGGAAGTCAACCTGCTCCCACTCAGAAATAGGCGTCTTTCCTATAAGGAGCCGCTCGGGAACCGAAAGCACGTCTGCCAGCCGCTGACACTGGCCCGGGTTCGGGGTTCGAGACCCGTTTTCCCACATGGAGACCAGCTCGCGAGGCACGTCAAGCTGAGAGGCCACCTGCTTCTGCGTGAGGGCCGTGCGAGTCCGAATCGCACGAAGGGCCTCCCCATCAAGGGCCAGCGATGGGCTCGTAGGGGAGTCAGCTGGCATGGTCAGTCGACGAAAAGCATTGTCGGAGGAGTTGGCGCTTTCCCTTTTTCCGTTGACCGGATAGTCTGAACCTGGCTTGCAATGGGCAACTCTTCTTTCGGCGTCACTAGAAACGAGCTATGTGAAGGCTCTGAGCCCCCCAATTAAATCCACTTAGTGCTACGAGACGACTCTCTAGAGGATTCTTCTCTTGGAAGGAGGATTCCTTTTCAAGCAGAGGGACGCTAGTGCTGCGTCACGTTTTCCGTGTCGGGTTGAGCGTTTGACATCGAATCGTACCTTTGTAGCAGACAACGACCTCCAGACACAGAGTACGATTCGACACTCGACACCCTCAGCTTGACTGAGCACTAGCTTCCAGCCAGATTGCCACGTGGTGAGGGGACTTGAAAAATGGCTCCAGAATACGAAAACGGCTCCCGCCATGCAGCGAGAGCCGTGTAATGTTCTGTCGGGGCAGCCGGATTTGAACCGGCGACCTCTTCGTCCCGAACGAAGCGCGCTACCGGGCTGCGCCATGCCCCGAGGATCCGAAATTGCGTCTATTATAGCCGTCCTACCCGGTCGGGATCCGACCAACCTCTCCCCTCCGGAACCGTGAACCGGGAGTTCAACGCGAATCCACACGACAGGACTGAATGCGGATTGAGGAATGTGGAGTGGGGAGTTGCATTCTCGTCCTCAAATTCCGCATTCCCTATTCCGCACTCCCCACTCGTCACTGTCCAAATTCTTCGTACATCGCGTCGATGCGGTCGGCATAGCGCTCCGTGATGACGTTGCGGCGGAGTTTGAGCGTGGGGGTGAGCGTGCCGTCCTCGACCGTAAACGGCTCGGCGAGAAGGCGAAAGTTGCGAATCTTCTCGTGGGCCGCCGCCTCCCGATTGAACTCGGTGAAGACCTGATCGATGGCGTCCTGCACGTCGTCGTGCTCGATCAGCTCGTCGTCGCTGTAGGCAGACTCGTCAATCCCGTGATCTCGGGCGCGCATGCGAAGGGACTCAAAGTCCGGCACCACGAGGGCGGAGAGGAACGGCCGGTCCTCCCCGATCACGATGACCTGATCGATCCAGGCTTTCGTCTTGAAGGTTTCCTCGATCGGCCCGGGATAGATGTTCTTCCCCCCTCGGGACACGATCATGTGTTTGATGCGGTCGGTAATCTTGAGGTAGCCGTCGTCGAACCGCCCCACGTCGCCGGTATGATACCAGCCGTCCGGATCGAAGGCGGCCCGCGTCTCCTCGGGGCGCTCCCAGTAGCCCTTCATCACGTTGGGCCCTTTCACCAGAATCTCCCCTTCCTCCGTCGTGGGACGGGTGGGGTAGTCGTTGCCGTTGACCTCTGCGATCCGCTCCTCACTCTCCAGCGACTGTATGGCCACGGACACGCCCGGCAGGATGTGCCCCACGGTGCCGTACCGGGGGGCATCGAGTGGATTCACGGAAAGCACGGGCGCAGTCTCGGTGAGACCGTAGCCTTCGACGATGGTCACGCCCGCCGCCTGGAAAAAGGTGCCGATGTCTTCGGGGAGCGCCGCCCCGCCCGACACAGCGAAACGGAGGTTTCCCCCCAGCTTTTCGTGGAGGGTCGAGAACACGAGCCGGTGCGCCACCGCCTTTTGCGCTTTCAGGAATGGCCCCGCCCCCCCGTTCTGCTCCGCCTCGGCGTGCTTCTCCCCGGTGCGCACCGCCCACTCGAAGAGCTTTTGCTTCACCGCTCCGCCCTCCCCTACCTTCTTCGTGACCCGGTTATAGACTTTCTCAAACATTCGGGGCACAGAAATCATGACGGTGGGCTGCACCTCCTTTAAGTTTTGACTCACCGCCTCCACGCTCTCTGCGTAGCTGATGGTGGCCCCGGCGGCCAGCACGGCGATGTGACCGGCCGTGCGCTCAAAGGCGTGAGCGAGGGGCAGAAACGACAGGTGGTGATCGTCTTCTCCAAACGGCACGCGCTGGAGTGCCGCCTTCACGTTCGAGCAAAAGTTGCGATTCGTGAGAATCACACCCTTGGGCTCGCCCGTGGTGCCACTGGTGTAGATGAGCGCACTCGGATCGTCGGGCGTCACCTCGTCGGTCAAAGCGTTGAGCTCTGCCTCGTGGGCGTCCCAGTAGTCGCGCCCCGTCGCCAGCGCCTCCTCCCAGTGCATCATGTACGACGGCGGGTCGTCCGGCAGCTCACTCATCACAATGACGGTCTCGAGCTCCGGGCACTCGTCTGCGATTTCCTCGATCTTCTTGCGCTGCACAGGCACGGACACGACACAGGCCTTGGCCCCAGAGTCGCGAAGGATGTACCCCACCTTTGAGGGCGGAAGCGAGGTGTAAATGGAAACGTTCACGCCCCCGATGAGCTGGGCCCCGAAGTCCGTAACGGCCCACTCCGGACGATTTTCGGAGAGCAGGGCCACCCGATCCCCCTTCCGGATGCCACTCTGATGAAGAGCCCCCGCGAGGGCCTCTGCCCGCGCCTCCACCTCTTCCCAGGTGTGATCATGCCATCCCTCTCCCCGCTCCTTGTGACGCAGCATCGGACGGTCCTGTCCGTGGTAGCGCTTACAAAGGCGGCGAAACAACTGAGGAATGGTGTCGAACTCGACCTGCGCAGGCATGGGACCACGTCACATCAGAGAAGAAAACGGGGGTGCGCGTCATAACCACGCGGATCTACAAACGAGCCCGATCGCTGTTTCTCCTTCTCCCCCCTTCCCCGTCCCAAACGCTCAAAGCGCTCTACGCCTTCGTCCCCACCGCATCCTCGACGGACACGTGCCCGTCCTCCCGCAACCGGTCCACCAGTCCCTCCTTGATCTGCTTCACGAGGCCGGGGCCTTCGTACACCAGCGCCGTGTAGAGCTGTACGAGAGACGCCCCCGCCTGAATCTTCTCGTACGCCGAGTCCGCATCCCGCACGCCGCCCACGCCGACAATCGGAATTTCGCCGTCCGTTGCCCGGTAGAGATAGCGCACCAGACCAGTGGCCCGGTTTGCGAGGGGCGGCCCGCTGATGCCTCCCTCCCCGAGCGAGTCCAGTGTAGACGAAGGCGTGTCCAAGCCCTTGCGGTCCGAAGCCGTGTTGGAGACAACAAAGCCATGCACTCCATGAGCTTGCGCGACCGAGATGATGTCCTCGGTTCGGGTGTCAAAGATGACCCGCTCACTCACCGGCGGACTCAGCTTCACGAGTACGGGGATTTCCAACCCCGGCGCCTTCTGTTCCGAAAAAATGGTTGCGAGCAAATCGTCGAGGGCACGTGGGTCCTCAAAGGTCTGCCCGTCACTCGTGTTGGGGCAGGAGACGTTGAGCACTACGTAGCTGGCCTGCGGCGCTAGGAGACGGAAACTCTCTCGAAAGTCTTCCAGGGCCGCGTCCCCCATCACCCCGGGGTCATGCGTCTTCACCAGATTGATGCCCAGCGGGCGGCTCCGATCGTTCCGCCCAGCCTCCAGCCGCTCGGCCACCGAGGCAGCGCCCTCGTTGTTGAGCCCCATCCGGTTCAGGAGCGCCTGATCCTCCGGCAGACGAAACGCGCGGGGCTTCGGGTTGCCGTTGGACGCCATCGCACTCACGGACCCCACCTCCACAAACCCGAACCCGACGGCCTCCCAGAACTGCACGAGCTTCGCATCCTTGTCTACGCCCGCCGCGAGCCCCACGGGATTGGGAAAGGTCGTGCCCCAAAGCCGCTGCTTGAGCCGCTCGTCCTCAAAGTGATACTGAGGCTCCACGAACGACGGGGCGATACTTTGTACGAGCTCGGCCGTCCGGAGACTGACGTCGTGCGCCCGTTCAGCATCCAATTTAAAGAGCAGGGGGCGGAGGAACCGGTACATGTGCGTCTGGTGGTTCAGGCCTGGAAAAAAGGAGTTGGGGAGGCAGGGCGCACAATCCCATGTCTGCATCGTCCCTCTGTTGGACCCGGACCGGGGGCATTTCGTTTCTCTCTGCGTCGTGATCGTCTCTTCGAACAACAGAGACCGCTCATGTCTCTCCTTCTTTACCAGGTAGATGCCTTTACGAGCGCCCCGTTCGCCGGAAATCCGGCGGCGGTTTGTCTTCTCTCCTCTCCACGGTCCGAAGAGTGGTACCAGAACGTCGCCGCAGAGATGAATTTGTCGGAGACGGCGTTTCTTCGGCCACAGCCCGACGGCTCGTACCGGTTGCGGTGGTTTACGCCTACCCACGAGGTCTCCCTCTGCGGTCACGCGACCCTCGCCAGCGCCCACGTGCTCTGGACGGAGGGCCTCCTTTCGCCAGAGGCGGCCGCTCAATTCGACACCGAGAGCGGTCGCCTCACCGCACGACGGGACGAAAAGTGGACGACCCTGAACTTTCCCGCCGATCCAGTGACGCCGGCGGAGGGGCCTCCACCAATTCTGAGTGGACTCAACCTCTCCGACCCGGCATTCACCGGGTACGGCAGCCGGGACTACCTCGTGTGCTGCGACGACGCCGCAACGGTCCGCCGCCTCAGTCCGGACATGGACGCCCTGGCCGACATCGACAAGCGGGGCGTGATCGTGACGGCACCGGCCGACACAGACGCGGCCGATTTCGTGTCGCGGTTCTTTGCCCCGGGCGTGGGCGTACCAGAAGATCCCGTCACGGGCTCGGCCCACTGCACGCTGGGCCCCTACTGGGCCGAACGAACAGGCCGCACGTCACTAACCGGCCGGCAAATCTCTGATCGCGGCGGAACCGTGCGGATCCACCTCGACGCTCCCGACGCCGACCGAATCACCCTCGCAGGCCAGGCCGCCACCGTCGTTCGGGGTCGCCTAGACACTTGACCGACGAGCGACGACAGCCTCCTTCCTTCTCCCACTCTCACACCTCCACTCAACTCGACGGGGGAAAGGCGTCGGACATAGAAGAGTGCCAACGCCCCCGAGGTTCTCTCCCCAATATCACCACCCCGGACGCAGAATGACCCCAAAGTCCCACGGCTGAGAGCGCTGGAAGGTACGGGCATAAAACATCTCGAAGACGATAGCCCCCAGCAGATTCACGCGGGCCGACACGCCTGCGCTCGTCACCGGCGTCGCGTTCACCACTCCGGATACCCCGCCCGACTGCTGAGAGGGGACACTGGTGCGGAGCGCAAGGTCGTCGAAGCTTTCCTCCGTCCAGGCAACGCCGGCATCGGCGAAGAGAACGAGATCGGTCGGCACGTACTCGAAGGTCGAAAGCCCCAGCACCTCCGGCCCCAGCAGCGGCACGCGGATTTCTGCACTGCCCAAAGCCACCCGCGTCCCGTACAGCCGCTCAATGCCGCAGGAACCGCTCCGGTTGGCCCTGCAGGACGGCTGGTTGTAGAGGGAGTTGAAGCTGTAGCCTCGCACGAAGGCAAGCTGGTAGGGATCTCCCAGGGTCTCGCGGACGAAGAGGTCTTCATACCCGTTGGTCAGTCCATCATCCGAGTTCGTGCCGTAATTTCCCTGGTGCAATCCGCGGATGGCAAACGTGAACGGCTCCCGATAATAGTAGCGGCGGTAATCCGCGAGAAAAGAAACGAAGTTTCGAGAGCCGAACTGGGGCGTCACTTGGAACCGGTAGCGCCCCCCCTGGAGGGGTGAGGTCAACCCCGAGTTCGAAAAGTCCCCCACGTACGCCAACCCCACCTGGCTCAGGTAGAACGGCTCCGGCAGGCCGCCTCCGAAGCCACCCTGAACGGCGGACGGGTCAATTTCTCGCCCAAACCGGTCGCGGACGGTAATCCCGAACCCGTACCGTGTCCCCCCCGCGCTAAGCTCAAACCGATTCCGCTGAGAAAGGGGATAGCTAGCCTGTGTTACAACCTGGGACCGGTAGACTCGCTGGACGACCTGGACGAGTCGGGACCGTCCCTGACTGTCCTGGATGATCCCGAAATTGCCGAACGCAGAGGGAAGATGTGACACTCCCACGCCGTAATTCATGCGGTTGCCCCGATCGGAATAGAAGGCCCCTCCCCCGATGTCCTTAACGGTCCCGTTGGCCTGCACCACTACGTTCAAGTTCTGATTGCCCAGGATGTCGCTGAAATAAAACCCCACGCCCCCGGACACCTGCGTACCGAAGGGCCCGCCCACAGACGTGCCCACGGTAGGCGGAGCAATGCGGTCAAGATAGAGTCGCTCGCTAGCCTTCGACACATTCACCGATTCGAGTTCAGGAAGGCCCGTTAGCGGATCCTTGAGGTAGTTGCCCACAATGCCAGTTTCCGTCGACTGCACGGGCGGCAGGAGGCCGGCCACCTCCGTTTCTGCAAACGAGGCTGGAGACGTAACCTGCTCCCCGTCCGTTTCTCCTTCTGGCAGGGAAACGATCGAGTACCCGCTGTTGGAGAAGACCGAAAACATCATCCGTCCACTCTGTCGGGCCACCGACATGGCAGGCGAGGTGGCGGTGATGCCACTCACCCCCGTTTGCAGCTTCGTCACCCGGTAGATGGCCTGTTCATCGAGGCTGTACCGGTAGATGTCCTTGAAGCCGTCGTGGTCAGAAATGAAGTAAAGGCTCTGCCCGTCGGGGCTAAACTGCGGATTGTGCTGCATTCCCCGGTCGAAGGGGCGAACCGTGCGAACCTCCTTCGACTCGACGTCGATCAGGCCGAGACGATAGTCGCCGTACTCCAGTGTCCCGAAATTCGTGCCGCCGGGCCCGCGATCCGTCGTGAACGCCAGCGTCTCCCCATCGGGCGACCAGGTGGGCTGCAGCTCCGCGTACCGGTCGTTGGTGAGCTGGCGGACTTGCTCGTTCTGCAAATCATACAGATAGAGGTCGCTTAGGCCCCCCTCCAGCCCAGAAAAGGCAATGAACCGGCCGTTGGGCGACCACGCGAGGTTTTGAATGGCCCCCACGCCCTTCACCGCCGTCCGTGTCTGAATTTTTCCGGTCTGGACGTTGAACGTATTGATTTCGTTGGTGCCCTCCGCAAACGTCACGAACGCAAACCGCTGCCCGTCCGGCGACCACGAGCCCGCCGAGTCAATGAACCGCAGCGCGTCGAAGTGCGGATTCGAGCGCGTGCCCTCCAGTTCCTGAACGATTTTGCCCGTCTCCGTATCCGCCACGAAGAGATTGGTGTTGAAGATATTGCGGCGCGAAATGAAGGCCACGTAGCGCCCGTCCGGACTCACCGCCGGGGAAATGTTCAGTTGATTGTCCTCACCCGGCGTCCCAATGACGGCGTTCCCAATCGAATCCACCGACGTTCGTCCCTTGGTCTTCGGCAAGTAGGTATCGCGAACGGACTGTTTCCACTCCGCCGAGAGCGAATCGGTGGTGATGCCCAGACTATAGACGAAGGCCGAGTCCACCCCTACGCGGCCACTCAATTTGTAAAGGTCCGTGACGGCTGCATCGCCATACTTGCCCCCAACGTACGCCATGTACGCCTGTCCATACCGGTAGGGGAAGTAATCCCGCATGTTGCGCGTCATCTGGCGAATCGTGGGCAGATCCTCGCGCAGCGCCGCGTCGCGCAACCACATGGCGGTGTGCGGGTCCCGGCTTCCAACCGACAGATACTCAGCCATTCCCTCCACCATCCAGAGAGGGAGGTTTCGAAGCGAAAAGCCGCGGGAGTCCTTGCGAAGTGCAATGTCGTACTGGAAGGAGTGCACGAGCTCATGCCCAAGCACGTGATCGGTCTCCTTGTAGCTCCCGGTGAGGGGCATAATCACCCGCTCCTTAATGCTCTCTGTCACCCCTCCGGTCCCTTGTCCGATCTGCCCGCTGATCGCATTCGTCTGCTGAAAATCTGCGCTGTTGGCGTAGAAGATTAGCGGCTTGCGTTGCTTAAACTCCCGAAGAAACGTGCGCGAATGCCGCTGATACCAGCGCTCGGCCATGCGCCCGGCATCCATTACCGCCTGGCGCTCCTCCGGATAAAAATAGATGTCGAAGTTGTCCGTGCTGAACGTCTTGAATTCGAAATTGTCGTACTGCACCTTATTCTGACCGAAGTACTGGGCCGAGGCGGTCGACGCCCCCCCGAATACCACGAGCACGGCGAGAGCAAGGACAGTGCGCATCGTGAGTCGTCGCATGGCGCTGAGGGATCCGGAAAAGCTTAACGAAAAATGCACGGCGGAAGGAACGTCCTTTACAATTTCGTGGCCGGGAAAGTTCGACTGTTACGCCCCTTCAGGACGAGTGGCTCGGAACCTCCGTCCCGATCCGGCAGGATTTTCGCAGGCTCCTCCCATCCAGATAGAGGACTACACTTAAAGAGAAGCAAACGGCCACAAATTCAGGATAAAACCAAAGAAGGTACCCATGCTTCTTCCTTTACATCGGCTGAGGCTCTGGACGAGGACGCTTAGGTTAGATTTGTCTAACCTCCGGATTTCGCCGATGGTCCGGGCAAGATGGAACGCGTGTGTATTATGACCCTGCGCATCTGGTCGTGCGCACGCGCGCAACTCACCGCCCAGCCCTCCGTTCGAGAAGAATCCTCGTTCAGAGTTTCGCCCTTCGTGCTTTCGCTCTACATCACCGGTTTCGCCTGCTCTCCAACGTTCCATGGATGAATATCGACTTCGAGTACGGATCTACGCCGGGGTCGTCCTCACGGTCTTTCTGATCCTGGGGGTGCGGCTGGCACAGCTCCAGCTCACTGGAACGGATGGCGCGTCGGTCGCCGCCACCAATGCCGTCCGAGAGCGTCCGGTCGAGGCGGCCCGGGGCGCCATCTACGGTCGCGACGGCACGCTTCTGGCCGACAACCGACCGTCGTACACGATCATGTTGACGCCTCGGTACTTCGATCCATCGAAGGTCCCTTTGTTGGCGGATCTGCTGGAGGTTCCCGATACGACGGTGCAGCGCAAACTGGAGGAGGCCCGCGAGTGGAGTGCGTTTCGGCCCAGCCGGGCGTTCCGGGGCGTGTCGTTCGAGACGTTTAGTCGGGTACAGGAACACAAATATGAGCTTCCAGGCGTCTCCCACGAGATCGAACCCCGGCGGCGCTACCACACGAAGGCACACGCCACCCATGCCCTCGGATACGTTCGGGAGATTGGGAACGCGACCCTCTCCCGCCTGAAGGCTAAGGGCTACCGCCCCGGCGACTACATCGGAAAGACGGGATTGGAAAAATCGTACGAGTCTTCTCTGCGGGGCGAGCGGGGGAGCGAGTTCGTCTTGGTCAATGTGCGCGGCACGGAAGTCATGCCCTACCGCAACGGACGTCAGAACGAGCCGCCCGTGGGAGGGTACGATCTCCACCTCGCCCTCGACCACCAGGTGCAGGCCCTCGCCGAATCGCTCTTCGTGGGCAAGCGAGGCGCCGCTGTGGCCCTCGACCCGGACAATGGGGAGATCATTTCATTCGTCAGCAAGCCGGACTTTCCACCGTCCCTCTTCTCCCGTTCCGTGAGCGACGCCGCCTGGGACAGCCTCCAGTCGGCCCGCACCGACCCACTCTACAACCGCGCCACGCGGAGCGGCTTTCCCCCGGGATCGACGTGGAAGCCGTTCATGTCGCTCGTGGCTCTCGAAACAGGCCAGATTACCAAACACGAGAAGCTGGACTGCCCGGCGGGCTATCGCATTGGGCGACGCGTCTTCAAAAACCACGGGGGACAGGACGAGGGCATGATCTCGGTCCGCAAGGCGATTGAGGTGTCGTGCAACACCTTCTTCTACAAGCTGATGGACGAGATGGACCTGGACACTTGGCACAAGTGGGCGAAGGAATTTGGATTCGGGCAGAAGGTGCCACTCGACATTGGCGAACAGGCCTCGGGCATGATCCCGGATTCCTCATACTTCGACCGCGCGTACGGCCGCTGGACGCAGGGCTACACCATCAATCTCGGCATCGGACAGGGCGACATGTCCGCCACGCCGTTGCAGCTGGCCCGGTACGCGGCCGCGCTCGGCAACGGCGGGACGCTCGTCAGCCCGCACTTTGTACGGAAGATGGTGCATCCCCAAACCGGCACCGTGCGCCGCCCCGACGTGCCCCCTGCCGATCACATTCCGATTGACTCTGCCCATTTCGAGACCGTACAGCAAGGCATGCACCGCGTGATGACGGACGGCACGGGCCGATGGGTCCAGATTCCGGGAATCAAGAGTGCGGGGAAAACCGGGACGGCCCAGAATCCGCATGGGAAGGACCACTCGCTCTTCATCATGTTCGCGCCGTACGACGACCCGGAGATCGCTATTGCCGTGGCCATCGAAAATGCGGGATACGGCGCCACGGCGGCCGCCCCCATCGCCAGCCTGATGGCCGAACAGTACCTGAACGGGGAGATTGCGGACGAGTGGATGCGCCAGCATTGGATCCAGCGCATGCGCGACTCGGTGCGGAGCGCCCCGCCGAAGGGCTTTGGCGGGGGCGTGCCGGATAGTACGGAGGCGCCCGTCTCGCCCCCGGTCGACCGCGTCGACACGGAGACGCCTTCCGATCCTCCCTCCGACACTGTGAGCACTGCGGCGGCCACGTCCCGACGCAACGAATAACCCCTCACGCAGCACTCGTTGTCATGCGCAGCTGGAAACAAAATCTTGACGCCTGGACGCTGCTCACGTGGGTGGCGCTCGTTGCGATTGGGCTCCTTGCACTTTACAGCACCACCCACGGCCCTGCCGCCGAGTACCTGAGCCAGGGCGTGCGGGACAACTTCTACCGCCAGCTGATGTGGGGCGGCCTCTCGACTATCGGCATCGGTATCGTTCTGCTGCTGCCAGTGCGGGTTCTGCGGACGCTGGCATACCCCATCTACGGGGTGACCCTCCTGCTGCTCGTCCTTGCCCTCATCTTTGGGGTCGAGGTACACGGCACGAAGGCGTGGCTCGCACTGGGGCCCCTTCGCCTCCAGGTGTCGGAGTTCGCGAAAGTGGGCACAGTCTTGGCCGTTGCCCAACTTCTCTCCGAGCGGCACACACACGCGACGGAGAACCTGAGCTACGCCCTGAAGGCAGCTGGTCTCATTGTCGTCCCAGCCCTTCTCATCGTCCTGCAAAATGACCTGGGGACGGCTCTCGTCTTCTTCGGCCTCGTCCCCATCATGCTCTTCTGGAGTGAGCTGCCCATTCCGGTCATTCTGCTCCTTATCTCTCCGGCGATAGCGGGGTACCTGGCCCTCCTCTCCATGCCCGCTGCCATCGGGTTCGCCCTTGTGTTCACCCTCGGCCTGTGGTGGATGTCCGGCCAGCGCGTCATCGGGGCACTCGCGGCGACCTTCACCGGCGGCGTGACCGCCATCGTGTCGTTCGTGCTCACCAAAATCCTGCAGCCCTATCAGGTGGACCGCCTGCTCTCCTTCACAAATCCAGGGGCCGAGCAATTTCGTCAGGGCGTGGGCTTCCACCTCGTGCAGTCGAAGGCCGCCGTCACGTCCGGCGGGCTCTGGGGCATGGGCTTCATGCAGGGCACCCAGACGCAGGGCGCGTACGTGCCCGAGCAAACGACGGACTTCATCTTCAGCGTGATTGCGGAGGAGTTCGGATTTGTGGGCGCTATTATCGTTCTGGGCCTCCTGGCCACCCTTCTCCTTCGTCTCGTGAAGCTGGGCTCCGACGTGAAGCATCCGTTCGGAAGCATCGTCGCGGCCGGGGCCGTCGGGGTCTACCTCCTGCACATCTTTATCAACGTGGGGATGGTGACGGGCATACTGCCGGTCATCGGACTCCCGCTGCCCTTCCTCTCGTACGGCGGCTCGGCCATGCTCGCCAACACGGCGCTCCTCGCCATCGTGCTCAACACCCACATGCGGCGCGACGACCTGTCGATCTACGGGTATTGAGCCCGAGACAATCGTATGTTCAGACGTTGCCTGAGCGGTGGGGGCTCGTCTGCCATGTCTCCTTCGCCTGTGCCGAGTGGTGTGTCCGTATGTGCCGTGCGTCGCCAAAGGTGCTTCGCATAAAGGACACATCCGAGGCTCCCGCCAAGATGTGATTGCCGTGACGTCCCGGCAAATCGAGGCCCCCAGACGGACGCTCGGTTGTCCGTACCCAATGAACCAGAAAGCAAAAAAACGCGTGAGGTCGCAGGGGCGCCACCCTTCTTATTCAAGATAATGTCTAATTAACACTGAGGCATAACTATGCTGTTGAATTACTTAATTTGAAGTCTATACATTTCGGGTGATCAGACGACTGTGCCGCAACGGAAAACGGACACCCGACCCGTCCCGCCTCCAACGCACAGGCGAACGCCACTTCTCTTCCGCGCTATTCTGCCCGCCCAGATTTTCTTCCACTTCCATGCGTTCTCGACAATCCTCTGCGCTTTGCCTTGCGCTTCTGTTAAGTGTCGCGTTCGCTCTCCCTTCTCTAACACGGGCCCAAACCCCAGATGACGGCCCGACATCGGTCGGATTTGCGTCGCCCGACAGCACGCAGCCCATTCGCGACTACCGGCTGCCCTCGTGGCGATGGTCGCGGTGGACGCTGGACGCGAACGGGGGATCGACGTACCGAGAGTCCTCATTGGGTCGTAACCCGACACGCCGGGAACGGAGTGGCTATGCAGCCAATCTCTCGCTCCGCCCCAACTACCGCTCGTTCTGGGAAAGTGAGACGCGGCGAGCTCACGTTCGTGTGTCTCCGTCCCTCTCCTTCAATCATTCCGGTGATACTGCCTCCTTTCCAGACTCCTCGTCAGAGCACGATCGATCTAGGCACTGTTTGAAAAAAGACTCGTTGGCGACACCAGGGTTCTGGTTCACCAACTTGACTCCTTAGGATGGCACGTCGACGTTTCGAACTCACCGACGAGCAATTTGAACAGATCGAGGACCTGTTGCCAGAGGTTGATGGTCGTGGACGTCCGTACGAGGACCACCAGAAGATCGTCAACGGCCTTTTCTGGATTTTACGCACCGGGGCTCCGTGGCGAGATCTGCCCGACCGATACGGCGAGTGGCAGACCGTATATGACCGCTTTCGGACGTGGACACAGGACGGCACGCTTGATCGCATCCTCGATCGGCTCCAGCAAGAGCTCGATCTCAGAGATGAGATCGATTGGGAGCAATTCAACGTGGACGGTACGACGGTTCCGGCCAGCCGCGCCGCCGCGGGTGGGCCGACCGACGATAAAAAGGGGACCGAATCCAGCGAGACGAGGAGGTAGAAGAAGCAGGTTCAAGTCCTGCGCTCGGGTATGGGCGGGGAGGGTTCTCTTCGAAAATCCACCTCGTGACCGATGGAAACGGTCTTCCGCTCGGGGCCGTGATCAGCGGCGGACAGCGCCACGAATCGGCGTTCTTTACTGACGTGATGAACACCGTTCGGGTGCCTCGGCCCACCGGACGGCCAAAAACGCGGCCTGAATCGGTGGCTGGAGACAAAGGCTACGATGCCGCCTGGATCCGACAATGGTGCCTACAGCGAAATATCGAATCGGTGATTCCCGCCCGAAAGAACACGCGAGAGGGGCCGGGGCGTCCACCGACTTGCGACGAGGAAAAATATAGAGATCGCAACGTCGTCGAGCGGTGCGTGGGGCGTTTGAAAGAGTGCAGACGGATTGCGACCCGCTTTGAGAAGAAGGCCAGCCACTACAAAGCGATGCTCAAGTGGGCCTTCGTGGCCGATTACCTGAGTCGATAATTCTCAAACAGAGCCTAGTAGGGGAATCACGTACGGGGCTTACAGCTCAAACTGCGGGTCGACCTCCGTCTGGGCCACGTGGTTCACGTAGTTGCTAAACGTTTTGATGC
>JAHENZ010000223.1 GCA_018609755.1 Salinivenus sp.
CTTCGTGGTGGCAGGTTTCTCTGCAAATGATGCCTCCGCTCAGGACCGCCGCAGTTACGCAACCCTGAATACAGAGACCGCTATGAGCGTCAAGGGGGTGCAGGAGCGTCCGGCACAGGAGACGGAGCAGGAATCTGACGCTTCGCCGGAAGCATTGACCAATGTGCTCTCGCTTCGGCTTGAGGGGGCGACCCTCGAAGAAGCGCTAGAGCAGATTGCTTCGAAGACCGGCCTCAATCTCGTGTACGGCAGCCAGAAGGTGGCAATCGGCAAGACGCTGACCCTGTCACTGGAGAAGGTGACGGCTGGGGAGGCCCTCGAAGAAGTGCTGCGGGGCACCGGACTTCGTACCAGAGTTTTGAGCGGAGGACAAGTTGTGATCGTTGATCGGCAGGAGCGTGCACCTGAGGCGCAAAAGATGGAATCGTCCAGTCCTCGGAGTGTAGTCTCTTCCCGAGTCGATCAGCTTTCCCTTGCCTCCACTTCCCCGCAGGAATCGAGGCTTCAGACCGGCACCATTGCAGGAAGAGTAACGGACGCTGAAAGCGGACAGCCCCTTCCGGGCGTGAATGTGACGATTTTGGGGACGAACCAGGGAGCCGCTACGGGAGCGGAGGGGCGGTATACCATTTCCGGCGTGGAAGTCGGGACGTACGAGCTTCGAGCGTCCTTTGTGGGGTACGAAGAGGTGACGAGATCGGGGATTCAGGTGAATGAAGGAGAGACCACGACCGTAAACTTTGCTCTTCAAACCTCAGCCCAACAGATGGAGGACCTGGTCGTTGTGGGGTACGGGACGCAGCGAGAGGCGGAAGTGACGGGCGCCGTTTCTTCGGTGAATGCTGAAGACCTTACCTCCGTCGCGAACAACTCGATCAACAACATGCTGCAGGGCAAGGCGCCGGGATTGAATCTTCGGGTGCGGACGGCCCAGCCCGGGGGAGGGGTTAGCGCCAACGTTCGCGGGGCCATCTCCCCAAATGGCAATAACTCGCCGCTGTACGTTATTGACGGTGTGCCCATTACGAGCAACTCGTCCACGGTGCCGGGCCTGAATAACTCGGATCTCGGCTTTGACGGAGGCATCGATCGCGATCCGCTGAGCTACCTGAATCCATCGGACATCGAGTCGATCTCGGTGCTCAAGGACGCCAGTGCGACGGCGATTTACGGGTCTGCTGCGGCCAACGGCGTGGTTCTCATTACGACGAAAGAGGGGCGTGAAGGCACCCTCACGGCGAACTACCAGGGCAGTTATACCCGGCAGACGCCCCAGGACTATTTTCCGCTACTCAACGCACAGGAGTTTATGCGCCAGCAGAAGCGACTGGCGCGAGACCGCTATTTATACGATAATGGGCTCGGTCCGTACGGTGATACCGATCCGTCGACGGTGCCGGATTACAACCCGCTCTTTTCAGAGGAGGAGGTCAATTCGGCGACCGAAGGGACCGACTGGCCCGGGTTCATTATGGAGGACGGGTACATCAACGAGCATAACGTGTCGGTTCGCGGGGGAGGAGATAATACGACGTTTTACACGTCGCTCAATTATCGGAATAACGACGCCATTCTCCAACATTCCGACCTAACAGAGTATTCGGGACGGATCAATCTGGAGCACGACCTCACCGAGGCCATCAATCTGAATCTGAAGGCGACGGCCAGCCAGATGAACAGCGTGAATGCCTCGACGGGGAATAATGACGGTGGGCAGGAAAAGTATAACATGATTCAGGCGGCGATGACCTATGCCCCCACGGTGGGGCAGCGAAACGAGGAGGGGGAATTCGCCCAGACCTACGATCCGCTGATCATGAATCCGGCGGCCTTTCTGTCCCTCACCGACGACAGCAAAACCCAGCACCTACTGGCAGTGCCTACCGTTGAAGTCGAGGTTACGGAGAACCTAACGGCGCGGGTGCAGGGACAGGCCGATTTGGCGGCCACCCAGCGTGGATTTTATCTGCCGCGAGAGGCCAACAACGCGCAACTGCCGGAGGGGTCGGCACAGAAAAGCCAGAATTCCACGAATAACTACACGACGGAGGCCTATTTCACGTACCAGAATGCTTTTGAGAGCAGCAGCCTCGAAATCGTTGCCGGGGGCGGCTTCTATAAGACCACGAACGAAGGGTTTAGCCTGCAGGGGGTGGGGTACTTCACCGATGCCTTCCGGGACAACAACGTGGAGGTGGCGGAGAATACGGAGCGCACGCAGATCAATTCGTGGCGGAATGAGCGAACGAAGCTGTCGCAGTTTGTGCGAGCCAATTACTCGCTCCTCGACAAGTACAATTTCTCGCTTTCCGCCCGCCGGGACGGGTCCAGCATTTTTTCGGAAGACAAGAAGTATGGCATCTTTCCGGGGGGATCGGTCGCCTGGCGGATTTCGGAGGAGGGGTTCATGGAGTCCTTGTCCGCCGTGTCCAGCCTGAAGCTCCGAGCGAGCTACGGCGTGGCCGGAAATGAGAGCGTCTTGAGTGGAAATACTTTGGAGCTGTACACCCCCGGCTATCCGGCCTACATCGGCGGAACGCAGATTAACGGCGTGTCATTGTCGCAGGTGGCGAACGAGAATCTCACCTGGGAATCCGTCTATACCTTCAACACGGGACTGGACTTCGGATTCTGGGAGGGACGCGTCAGCGGGTCGTTCGACTACTTCGTCAAGACCGCCCGCGACCTGCTCGACTTCAATCCTCTTCCGTCCAGCAGCCCCGTCGGCCGGGTGGCCGACAACGTGGGGGCCACGCGGAGCCAGGGCTTCGAGGTGGGGCTGGAAACCCAGAACGTGGTGACGGACAATTTCCAGTGGACCACCGACGTGAACGTGTCGAAGCACCGGAACTACTGGATCGAAAGAAACCCACGTGTATCTCTTCCCTCGTACGTCGAGGAGCAGGACCCCCTCAACGCCATCTATGGATGGGAGACGAACGGCATCATCCAGGGGGCGGACGACGTGCCCGAGCACATGCCCGACGCGAATCCGGGCAACATTGAGTACGTCGATCAGAATGGAGACGGCGAGCTCAACGAGGACGACGTCGTGCAAATGGGGACCTGGGAGCCGGACCTGACGGTGGGGGTGAGCAATCAGTTTACGTACGGCAACTTCAGCCTGAGGGTGTATCTGTACGGAAACTTTGGGTACAAAGCCCAAAACAACTTTGCCCCCGACGTCTTCACGATCTCTCAAAACACAAATCCCTCCAATACGACCACGATGGTCAAGGACGCATGGTCGGCCGAGAATCCGGATGGGACCATTCCGGGCGTTGCGGCCAATCCCTATGCCGGAAATAATCCCACGGGAACGGATGACTTCTATCTCCAGGATGCCGGCTTTGTACGCCTGAAGAACGTGTCCCTGAGCTACTCCATTCCGACGTCCCTGTTTGGGGGATCCGAGGCGGTCCAGTCTGCCCGCGTCTTTGCGAGCGTGGAGGATTTGGGCGTCTTCTCCGACTATTCAGGATTCGATCCGGAGTACACTGAGCCCAATCCCTATCCGAAGTCGCGGTCCACGACGATCGGCGTGGATCTGTCGTTTTAATCGGGCCGAATCCATCGAGCTCTGACATCTGAACCTATTCTCATTAAGAGATCGAGGTGACCATTATGGAACGGAGACAGTTTTTTAAGTCCTTATTCGTCGCTGGAGCGGGTTCGGTCCTTCTTCCGGGATGTGGGGACCTTCTGCAACCGAAGGTAAACGAGAGCCTTACAGAAGAGAACTTCTTCGGATCGGAGGGGGACTTTCGGACCGCGGTGGCTGCGCTCTACAGTCCCTTTATCACGAACTGGGGCAGTAACGATCCCGGGGCGGGTACGTGGTATGCTGCGCTCTACAATGCGGACCCGGGGCGGACGTATCTCATGCGAAGTGAGGTCACCACGGACGAGATGTATACTCCGTGGTACTCGGATTGGCCCAACTTTACCTGGGGGCCGGCGTCGTTTCAGGGGGTTGGCATGTCGACGTACGCCAAGATCCGGTTCGTGGCGCGGGCGACCGACACGATCGA
>JAHENZ010000224.1 GCA_018609755.1 Salinivenus sp.
GCGTGCAGCCCGTGCGTGCGGCCGATCGTGAGGGTGTCCTTGTGCTCGCGGGCCTTGTTGGCCAGGGTGTCGATCATCTTGTCGGGCTGGGTGCGGATGAGGCTGTTGGCCTTTTTGATACGCACCATGTAGGCGGTGTCCACCACGTCGGTCGAGGTGAGGCCATAGTGGACCCACTTCTTCTCCTCGCCGAGCGTCTCACTCACGGCCCGCGTGAAGGCCACCACGTCGTGCTTCGTCTCCTTCTCGATCTCCTTGATGCGGTCGACGTCAAAGTCCGCCTCGTCGTAGAGCGTCTCGACGTCCTCGGGCGGAATGGCGCCGATCTCGCTCCACGCGGCACAGGCGGCCAGCTCCACGTCGAGCCAGGACTGAAACTTCTGTTCTTCGCTCCAGAGGTCGCCCATCGGCGGGCGGGTATAGCGGTCAATCATCCGATTGGGGAATGGGGAATGCGGAGTGTGGAATGAAGCGGTCGGGGACGAGTGCGCATCTCCCCCACGGATCCTCCCTCCCGTCGTTCGGGACGCGTACGGCGTATCGAGAGTGGCAGTCCGGAAACGATACGAAATACGGAATACGCAATATAGCCCCTCAGACGAAGCGCCCGTCCACGGCTCTCGGCACGACGGGACGGGGCTCGCCTCTCGTAAAATAACTGCCCCGTCGCCGCGAATGCCAGCGCCCGCCGGGCTCCTGCGTGAACGTTTCGTTCAGATGGCCGCTCACATCCCCGCACGACAGGCCGCCCAGTACACCCAGACCATGAGGACGAATTGCAACGGCAGCCGGGCGTAGAGTGCCCACAGCGGAATTTGTGGGAAGGCATCGGGTTCACGGACCATGTAGATGTGGACCGGAAAGACGGCACACAGCAGCAGGAGGAGTCCCCAGCCGGCGTACGGCCGGACGGTCGGAATCAGGACCCCGACGCCGCCGGCCACTTCTGCAACACCGCTGAGGTAGACGAGCAGCAGCGGCCGGGGAAAATACGGCGGCACGACGCGAACGAACACGTCCGGCCACAGAAAATGCGCGAGGCCTGCGCCGATGAACAGCGCTGCGATGGCGTAAAGTGATCCTGTGTGCACGAAGGAGTGGAGACGGTGAACAATTCGATTTTTTCGTTTCACGAGTCGCTGCGGTGGGCCGATCCTCACTTTTCCGAATGAACGGTCCTATGAGCTCTGATCCCGGCAATATGGATTTCCCCCCTCTCCGTGCAACATATGCACAAGGGATTGCAACATGGACAAAAGCATTCCTCCCCTCGCCCCCCTATTCTGGGGCATGAGACACGGATTGACACGCTCAAGCAAGTATTTTTCCAGCACATCCCGATCCTTTCTGCACACCAGAAAAGGTGACTGCCTCTACAACGCGATTACGACATCGGATGCCATACCCTCGCGTGATAGAATGGTGACGATTGAGAGGCCCTTCGGGAAGTTGAGGCCGAAGAACGCTCCGGTGTGACGTGAAGCCTTCCACAAGGCCAACATATTCCGGAAAACCCAGATTAGAAATAATTTGAGTATTAAAAAATAATATTATAAACTGCCCCGACTGTAACTGCAGCATTCCTCCCCCGATCAGCTTCGGATCCAACAGTGAGAATCACTTCCGTTCGACAGTGAGATCAGTGCCCGGAGCGTGAGCATAACGTTCTCCGGCCTGCCTCTCACTTCGGTCTGAATGGACCGCTTGTGCGTACCGACCTCCGATGCCACTGGGCAATCGACGCAGGCGGGATCGGGACTCATCGTATTCCGCACGCGACTCGTCGCTTCCTCTCTCTCGTTTTAAGACGAACACTTATGGAACCCTATATCGGACAAATCACCATGGTCGGCTTCAACTATGCCCCGCGGGACTGGGCCCTGTGCAACGGGCAGACGCTTCCGATTTCTCAGAATCAGCCCCTCTTCTCGCTTCTCGGCACCTCCTACGGCGGCGACGGGCGGACGACCTTCGCGCTCCCCGACCTGCGCGGTCGCGTCCCGGTGCATCAGGGACAGGGTAGGACCTACTCGATGGGCCAGCAGGGCGGCCGGGAGGAGGAGACATTGAGCGTCAACCAGATGCCGGCGCACAACCACCAGATCCAGGTCACAGATGCCCAGATTGAGGCACACGTCGGAGGAGGAAGGGGCGAGACGGCGAACTCCAACACACCGGAAGGAACCCTTCTGGGGAATCCGTCCCAGAATATCTACTACTCGAACGAGGATCCGAACGTGTCTCTTTCGAGTGATGCCGTAACGGTAGAAGCCCAGTCGGAAAATACGGGCGGGTCTCGGTCCGTGTCGAAGATGCAGCCCTACACGACGATAAACTTCATTATTGCGCTGCAGGGCCTCTATCCGCCCCGATCCTAACGTCCTTTTTGCACACAGGTCCTCCCCAATAGACTCTGGAATGAACCGGTACGACCATGTCTGATCTACACAGCCGCGAGCACTACGAGGGAGCGGAAGAGGCAACCCTCACGGTGAACGTCGACGAAAATACGACCGCCGAACTCACACAAGTCGAGTACGAGGACACCAGCGACGAGCAGATTGACGGGTTCTCCGTCCTCTTTGAAGGCTCGGCGGATGCTGTCTTCGACCAGGGACTCCACGCCGTCGAGCACTCCGAGGCCGGGGCGGGCGAGCTGTTTCTCGTTCCGGTCATCAGCCAGGACCCGGAGAAGCGGAAGTACCAGCTCGTGGTCTCGAGGCTGAAGCAACCGGAAAAGAGCGGTGACGCAGAGTAGGCGTGCCCTCGCTCGCCTCAACGTTTCCTCCTGCCGACGAGCACGTCTCCGACTTACAGGTCTGCCCCAATTCAGAAACGAACCCCCAATCCCATGCTCCGCAATCCCATGATATTTGCCACCGATGCAAGCAAAAGTGACAAGCCCCTCTCCGCCTGGAAAGCGCTCTGGCTGGTTCCCGTTTTTCTGCTGATGATGGGCCCGGCTCGACCGAGTGTCGCTCAGGTAACACCCGGCACGATCGACTTCAACACTGTTACTATGCAGGGGGAAAGTCAAATAACTGAAAGAGGAGTGTTTTTTGGAGATACTACGGGTGAATTCGACGGTTGGGTAGGAGAACCGAATTTCGGGAATCTGGCGCCGGAGGTGGATGCCTATAGCCTCAGTTCCAGTCAGTCGACGACCCAAGCGCGCTTCGTCTCGGACGACGGGTCTGAGTTTCAACTCGACGGTCTCGACTTCGATAACTACACGGGGGACTGTTGCGTGCCGACCCAATTCACCGTCGTCATCGTTGGCTATCGGGATGGCAGTGCCGTCACCGGACAAGTCACGGAGCAGTTGGAGAATACGTCGGGCGACAGTTGGGAGACGATTACCTTCGGATCGGATTTCGAGAACATCGATGAAGTTCGGATCTCGACAAATGGATACAATCCACCGGGTACCGGCGCTAGCAACATTGGCCTCGCGATGGATAATGTCATTGTGGACAACGCCGTCACCAATACCGCCCCCACCTTCACCGCCGGGTCCAGCACGCCGCTGACCGTCGACGAAGACGCGGCGGCCACTTCCATCAGCGCGCAGCTGGAGGCAGACGATCCCGACGGGGGCCAGACGCTGACGTGGACCGTGTCGGCGGCTCCGTCGAATGGCTCGCTGTCCGGCTTCTCCACCACGGCCTCTGCGGGGAGCAACGTCCAGCCGTCGGGCGTCACCTACGAGCCGAACACGGACTACAGCGGCTCGGATGCCTTCGACGTTCAGGTCGACGACGGCAACGGCGGATCGGACGTCGTCACCGTGAACGTGGACATCAACAATCTCGCCCCCGTCTTCAACTCGTCCTCCACGGCCTCCTTCGCCGAGAACGGGACCGGTACAGTCCTGGACGTCAATGCCGACGACGGCGGCGACGGGGCCAATGACAGCGGCGTCGACTATTCCATCACCGGCGGAACCGACAGCGGCGAATTCAACATCAACACCAGTACGGGCGAACTGAGCTTCACCAGCGCTCCCGACTTCGAAAATCCCACGGACAGCGACGGCCAGAACGACTACGTTATAGACGTGACCGCCGACGACGGCGCGTCGAGCAACAACACGACGACGCAGACGATCACCGTCACCGTGACGGACGTCAACGAGCCGCCGACGATTTCGAGCATCTCGGATCAGACCATCGAGGAGGACGGCACACTCAGTTCCCTCTCCTTCACCGTCGACGACCCGGAAACGAGCGACCTCTCGAATCTGACCCTCTCGGGCTCATCGGGCAACACGACCCTCGTGCCGAATAGCAATATTTCCTTCACCGGGCCGGACGCCAGCGGCAACGCGTCGATCACCGCTCAGCCGGCCTCCAATGAGAGCGGCACGGCCACGATCACCGTCACTGTTGACGACGGCGCCGCCTCCAACAACACCGCGAGCGAGCAATTCACGCTCACCGTCAACGCGGTGCCGGATCTCACGATTACCGACGGCGGATCGAACAACCTCGATTTTTCGGGCAGCGTCACGGTGGGGACCAATGACAACCCGATCGGGATCTTCGAACTATCGGCGGGGCAAAGCGGGGTCTCGTTCGACGAAGTGACCATCACAAACAAGTCGTCGGGCGTGTCCGGCATCAGTGCCGCCCGCCTCTACTGGTCCTCGGATCAGACGCTGGAACCCGGCAGCGACATGGAGCTGGACGAGGTAACAACCAACCCCTCCAGCGCTCCGTCGACGATCACATTCAGCGGCTTCAACCAGTCGATCCCAACTTCGGCCCGCTATGCCATCCTGGCGATCGACGTGCAGTCCGGCGCGTCGGCCGACGTGCAGTTTGAGCTCGCCCAGGACGGCGATCTCTCGACGTCCGGCGGAGAGATCGCAACGGTCAACGGGACTCCCCAGTCCACCTTCTCCGCCCTCCCGCTCTCGAACGGGACGACGGCCCTGCCGGTGGAGCTCGCCCGCTTCGACGCGACGACGAGCGAGGGCGGGGCGGTGACGCTCCGGTGGCAAACGGTATCGGAAACCGACAACGCCGGATTTGAGATCCAGCGCGTAAAGGCGTCCCGCACCACAGGCATGACCTCCGACCCCCGGGACGCCTCAAACTGGCAAACGGTGGGGTCGGTCGACGGCGCCGGGACGACGACCAAGGCGCAATCCTACCGCTTCGCGGACACCAACATCCCGTATGGCGCCGACTCGCTGACGTACCGATTGAAGCAGGTCGACACCGACGGCACAGCCGCCTATTCTGAGCCGATCACGGTGGCCCGGCGTACGGTTGAGCAGGTACAACTTTTGGGGACGTTCCCCAATCCGGCCTACCAGCAGACGACGATACGCTTCGCAATCCCCGACGGATCTGCCCAAGACGTCACCCTCCGGCTACACGATGCCTTGGGGCGGCAAGTACGCACGGTGCAGACCACCGCAGAGGCAGGACGCCACACGGTGCAGATCAACACCGGTCAACTGTCGAGCGGGATCTACTTCCTGCGGCTGCTGGCCGGCTCGACCGTCAAGACCCAGAAGCTGACGGTTGTGCGATAGCACGTATTGTTGATAGCACGAGGAGATCCCAGCGGCGCCGGGCCGACCAGGCTCGGCGTCGTTCTTGTGTACGGGTGCGTTTCTTTCTCCCCTGCCCCCCTCTCGTCTTCCCCTCCAGCCGACATTCCAAAAAACGTCCGCACGGCGATCGCATCTTACACCCACCGACTTGTCTTTATTTTCGATTGAGGCAATACGACCGTGCGCTCCACTCCCATTCTGCCGCGCTTCCCCGGCAGTATTGTCAAATGGGAGCAGTCGAGCCCCCCGTCTTCAACAGAAAATTTTAACATACGATTGCCCTGAAAACGTCCGCCTTGACCTTCCGCCGCAGCCTCAATACCATTACTGTGTGGAATATATGTCCGCTTCGGTGGACGACGGGTCTGCTCCACCTCGACACCCTCACAGTGGTCGTACCGTCATGGGTCGGAAAAAGCTTACGGCAAAGCAGCACGAATTCCTACAGTTCCTCATCGATCACACGCGGGAAACGGGCGTGTGGCCAACCTACCGGGAGATCATCGACCACTTTGGGTATAGCTCCCCGAACAGCGTCACCCAAAACCTGAAGGCGTTGCACCGAAAAGGACACCTTACGCGGGACGAGGATGGCTTCCACCTCGCGGAACGTTATAAAGAAAAGGACGAGCCCGGCATCCCGATCAAAGGGGTTATTTCTGCGGGAACCCTGCAGGAGGCCGTGGAGGCCGATTTGGGCACCATCACGCTCGACATGCTCTTCCCAAACCTGGACCGCATTTTTGCCATCCGAGTGTCGGGCCAATCCATGCGCGGGGCCGACATTCACGATGGGGACTACGTTCTTCTCATCGACGAGGACATTCCGGAGGGCGGTATCGGTGCAGTGCTCTACAACGGCGAAACGTCGCTGAAGCGGGTGTTTCACGATGAGGATGGCTTGCGGCTGGAGCCCTGCAATCCGGAGTACGACGACATCCACATTCAACCGGACGTGTTCGAGGAAGTCACCATCCTCGGACGGTACGTGGGACACATGAGCGACGAAGGCATTTACAAGAAGTCGGGCAATGGCGTGGTGTAGTCTCCATCGACGTGCTCCGGCTTTCAATCCCCACAATGCTTTCGCATTCTTTTTTTCATTTCTCAATTTTTCCCGCCGAAACCTTTCTCAAGCTCGCAGGTCTAATAGAGTGCAAATAAATCGCGGCGTGGAGCAGTGGTAGCTCGTCAGGCTCATATCCTGAAGGTCGCAGGTTCGAATCCTGCCGCCGCTACCACAAAACCGCTAAGTCCCTCTTCAGGGGCTTAGCGGTTTTCTTTTTTTGCCCCCCACGAGTCGCACTTCTCCCTGTGCCCGCAGATGCGGGGACCGATCAGCTATCAGACCCGGCCTCGGCCGAGAGTTGCTCTAACACCGGCTTCAGCGCCCCTTTCAAAAGCAAGCCGGTGTGGCGATACCGGATCTGCCCGCGTTTGTCGATGACGTAGGTGCGGGGAATCGTCGTCGATTGGCCGTACTTCCGATAGGCCACCGCCCGACTGGCCACCTGGGGATAGTTCAGCGTCCGATCCTGGGCAAAGTCCCGCACGGTCTCCAGTCCCCCTTCATCGACCGAAAGGCCAACGAAGAGAACGCCTTCCTCCCGAAACTGGTGTTGCAACTCCACAAACCCGGGGATTTCGACGCGACAGGGCGGACACCAGGTGGCCCATACGTTCAGGACGACCACTTCGCCCCGATGCTCCGAGAGCTGGAAGGTCTCCCCATTCATCTGTGTGAGGGTAAAGTCCGGCGCCGGGGGCCCACTCTCCGGAAGATCGATGTTCGGAGAGATGTCATACCAGAGATACACGCCGAACGCGAGAACCACGCCCCACATCCAGTTGCGGCGAAGAAATCGCCCCGTGCGTCGAGCAAAGGTCCAGGCCTTCCGAGAAGCGTCTTCAGAAGTCGAGGGGGAAGACGATTCAGCGGATTGAGGAGAGTTTTGTCCCTCAGTTGAGGGGTCAGAGAGAGCCATGAGACGAATAGATCAGTGAACGGCCTATGCACAAACGTACACCGACGTCCAGACGGCGTTTATAGTCGCAGCACGACACTTCACGGCTTCCAGGGCTCTCTGGATACGTGAAACGACACGAGGGAAACCAGTCCCCTGATCGGAGTCCAGCGTCTCCATCAAATCGACCCGACTTTGGAATTCCACCCAAGGAGACGCAGGTAGATTGGTCGATTGTGTCCTCCGGTTCTGTTGTTCCGCGAGGCGCATGGAACGCGCGGCCCTCCACCCATCCGGACGTGTTCTGGGCACAACCGGAGATGCTTCCATCATTCCCGAACGGAAAGACGAGGAACCTCCCTCCAACGGTCACCGCCATCGCGGCACTGATCCCGTATAGAGAGGTAATCCTCGTTATGTTAGGACATGTATTTACTTTTTTAGAAAGCGACTCTCGTTACTTCTCCGGCGAGCATCGAGTTCCAAACCCACAGCGGCTCTTCAACTCATCTTCGGAGGCGTATTTCAACAGAAAGCGACGTGATGCTTCCTTCTCCGACCCGGTCGATCCATCCACGGAGAACTCACGGCACAATCCGTTGCGGGTAGGGTACAGACGAACGACGTTCACTCGAATCCCCTGAACCGTGTCTCCAGCGTTGCATGTCGCCGCCCACGTTCCGTCTCTACAACACACTGACGCACGAGACCGAACCCGTTGAGCCGATCGAGGAGGAGCATCTCCGCTTCTACAGCTGCGGCCCGACGGTGTACACCTACGCTCACATCGGCAACTTCCGCTCGTTTGTCACTGCTGACCTCATCCGCCGCACGGCTGAAGCCATCGGGTGGGACGTAACCAACGTGAGCAACATCACGGACGTGGGGCACCTCACGCAGGACGACCTCGTGGATCCCGGCGGCGAGGACAAAATGAAGCAGGCCCTGGAGCGGGAAGGGGAGCGCTTCGCCAACATCTACGACCTGGCGCGCCACTATACGAAGGCCTTCCTGGAAGACTGGCGAGCCCTCAACCTGCGCGAGCCGGAGGTGCGCCCCCGTGCCACCGAGCACGTGACCGACCAGCTCCACGCCGTCATCGAACTCGTGGAAAAGGGCCATGCCTACACGACCGATCAGGGCGTCTACTTCAGCGTCGAGAGCTTCGACGACTACGGCCACCTCAGCGGCAACACGCAGGCCCAACAGCTCCAGGCCACCGATCGCGACGTGGTGGAGGACCCCGACAAACAAGATCCGCGGGACTTTGCCCTCTGGAAGCACGACCCCGATCACCTGATGCACTGGCACAGCCCGTGGGGATGGGGCTATCCGGGCTGGCACATCGAGTGCTCGGTGATGGGGATGCAGTACCTTGGAGACCGATTTGACCTCCACACGGGCGGCGAGGACCTCATCTTTCCGCATCACGAATGCGAGATTGCGCAGAACCAGTCCCTCGCCGGGCATCAGGTCATCAATTACTGGGTGCACACTCGCTTCCTGCAGGTGGAGGGCGAGAAGATGTCGAAGTCGAAGGGCAACTTCTACACCGTCCGCGACCTCATCAACCCGGGACCGGAGGACGACCACGTGCCCGCCCCCATTCGCAAGCAGGGCGGCGTCGATCCGCTGGCGCTGCGCTACACCCTGCTGCAGGGCCAGTACCGGAAGCCGTTCAACTTTACACTCGACACCCTTCGCACCGCCGCCCGTCACGTGCAGCGCTTCCAGGATGCCTCCGAGCGCGTGGACGAGGCAATCGAAGCCAACGTGGACGGCCCGGATCCGATTGGGCCGCAGCTCGGAGACTGCTACGACCGCATGCTGGAGGCCATGTGCGACGACCTGAACACACCTGCCGCCGCGGCCGCCGCGCTGGAGGGGGTAAAGGTCATTGAACAGGCCGACAAACTCAGTGTGGCCGCTGCCCACAGCGCGCGCCACTGGCTGGATCGCACGAATGACCTGCTTGGGATCGTGGAACCGGAACACGAGACCGATGCCTCGTCTGAAGCGTCCGAGCAGGAGGTGATTTCCGGGGACCACCTGGCCGACTCCGTGGAGGAGCTTCTAGATGAGCGCGAGGCCGCCCGTACCGACGGTGAGTACGCCCGGGCCGACGCCATTCGCGACACGCTGGAAGCGCTGGGCATTGAGGTCATGGACACCCCTGACGGGACGGAATGGCAACGAAAAACTGAGCTATAATGCGGTGTACAGCCAAGCCTGCGGATGGGGCGCTTCTGTCCGTGGATGCCGATGATGACGTTTATGCCCTGTTGGAATGGGCTCGTCTTCGTTTCTGCCCCGTTGCTTAAATTTAACACGATTGAGCCCCTCTACACAGGTTTTCTACTGACAAACCGGGTCTTCGTCGTTACTTTCGTGGTCCGACTGTCGGCTGATCTCACGCTCGATCTCACTAATCTAATACCCCCCCTATGTATTTCACACTACGGCGATTTCGTCACTCCATTCCCCTTCTTGCCGCCCTTCTTTCCTCCCTCCTTCTACTCGGCGCCTGCTCTAGTCTGAGTAATACGCAAAAAGGGGCCGCCATTGGAACGGGCGCCGGAGCCGCCGCGGGCGCAGCCGTAGGGAAAGCAGCCGGAGGCACCGCTGAAGGAGCCATTATTGGGGCGGTCGTCGGGGGCACGGCCGGAGCCATCATTGGACGCCGGATGGACAACAAGGCCGAGGAGCTTGACGAGGAGCTCGAAAACGCCGAGGTCGAGCGCGTGGGCGAAGGCATCAAGGTCACGTTCGATAGTGGTCTGCTCTTCGGATTCGACTCGGCCGACATTCAGGGAGCGGCGGAGCAGAATCTGACGGAGTTCGCGACGACCATGCGAGACTTTGAGGAAACGAACATTCTCATCGTCGGCCACACCGATTCGAAAGGATCGGCGGACTACAATCAGAATTTATCGGAGCGACGCGCCCAGTCGGCCGCCGACTTCGTTTCCGCGAAGGGCATCTCCTCCGATCGGATCGAGATTGTAGGCAAGGGAGAATCGGAGCCGGTGGCCTCCAACGAGACCGAAGAGGGCCGTCAGCAGAATCGCCGGGTCGAGGTCGCCATCTACGCCAGCAAGGAGTACCGACAGGAGGTGAAGCAGAAGGCCCAGTCGAACTAACCTCAACACCGTAGACGTTCTTGGCCTATGAACGTCTGCGTGTTTGTAGGTATGGCTCGGCCCTTCGCTCACCTCTCCCCCCGTCCGGCACAAGACCCCTCTTCTTCCTCACCTGTAACGAGGGGTGAAAGGGCCCTCGCCGGTCGGTACAGGTACGCGTATTTCGCCCCTCGCCTTCCTCGCCTCTTTCCAACAATTGGACACGACCCTGAACGTGACTCCCGACGATCGTTCACACTACGAACTCCCGATTCGCCCGCGCCGACTTCGCCGGACTGAGAACATCCGCCGGATGGCGCGGGAGACACGGCTGTCGACAGACAATTTGATCGCTCCGCTGTTCGTGATGGACGGGGAGAACGAGCGGGAGGAGGTGTCGTCGATGCCGGATACGGAACGCCACACGATCGATCGCCTCGTCGACAAGGCCGAGACGCTTTCCGACCTCGGCATTCCCGCCGTCGCCCTGTTTCCGGCGATTCCGGAATCCCTCAAGACGCCGGACGCCGAACACGCTCTGGAGCCGGACCACCTCTACCCGAACGCGGTGCGGGCCCTCAAGGACGCCGTCCCGGAACTGATGGTCATTACGGACACGGCCCTCGACCCCTACAATTCGGACGGGCACGACGGCATCGTGCGCGACGGCGAGATCGTGAATGACGCGACGATCGACGTGATGTGCGACATGGCGGTGCTTCACGCCGAGGCTGGGGCCGACATCGTGGCGCCCTCCGACATGATGGACGGGCGGGTGGGAGCGATTCGGCGTGCGCTCGACGACGCCGGACACACGAACACGGCCATTCTCTCGTACACCGCCAAGTACTCCTCGTCGTACTACGGCCCGTTTCGGGACGCCCTGGACTCGGCCCCAAAATCCGAGCAGGACCCCGCCGAGAAGGCGATTCCCGAAAACAAGGACACCTACCAAATGGACCCGTCCAACGGCGAGGAAGCCGTTCGGGAGTTGATGCTCGACCTCGACGAAGGGGCCGACATGGTGATGGTGAAGCCCGCGCTCCCCTATCTCGACGTCATCCACCGCGTAAAGCAGCACAGCGATGTGCCCGTCGCCGCGTACAACGTGAGCGGCGAGTACGCAATGATTAAGGCCGCCGCTCAGCAGGGCTGGCTCGACGAGAAAAAATGCGCACTGGAAGCCCTCACCGGCATCCGGCGAGCGGGGGCCGACCTCATTCTCACCTATTTTGCGGAATCGGCTGCCCGCTGGATTCGCTAATCTTATTTCTCCACTCTACTCTCATCTTCACCAATCCAACGACCATGAAGCGTCTTCTGATTGCACTTTGCGCTCTCTTTTTCGTTACCAGCCTCCCCGCCGAGGCCCAACCGACCTGGAGACATCAGGTCTACTTTAACGCCGGCCCCCAATTCGTGACGGGCAACGCCAGTGACGCGTACAAAACCGGCCTCGCGATTGATGGTGGCTACTACTTTCGGGCCTCCCGCACTGGCTTTGTCGGCATTGCCGGCGGCTACCATCAGTTCAAGGGTCAGGGGAATATTGGAAACCTCAACATCATCCCCATCCACCTTGCCCTCAAGTACAACTTTTCGATCACCGGAGTCCAGCCCTACGTCGGTGGTGAGGTGGGTCCGTATTTCCTAAGCAATGGTAGCTCGGAAACCAAATTCGGGGCCGTTCCGCGTGTTGGCCTGCGCCTCCCTTTGGCTGAAGGCATCGACCTGGACCTCAACGTGAAGTACAACATCATCTTCCAGGATCCGGAGAACTTCACGTACGTCGGCACCAACGGCGGATTCTCCTACATCGTCCAGTAGTGTGACATACAGGGTCGCACCTTCCGCGGTGCGCCCCCGTTTTGCCTTTGTTCGCTGCAACCGTACTCTTGCTTTATCCCTATCCTACTCAACGATGGCTATCGAGATCTCCCACATCGACTACAGCGACCTCTCCGGCGGCCTCGTCCGCATGATGGACCGGTTCAAGGAGGAAGGCACTCTGACCGGCGAGATTGAGCAGGACGATCGATTGCGCGAGGATCCGAACGCCGCGCTTCTCGGCTTGCTGTACGACCAGCGGGTCCGGGCCGAGTCGGCCTTCACCGGCCCGCTCCGCCTCAAGGACCGTCTGGGGCACCTCGACATGGCGAAAATCGCGGAGATGGACTTCGAGGAGTTCCAAGAGCATTTCTCGGAGTCGCCCGCCGTCCACCGCTTTACGAACAAGATGGCGGAGAACACACAGGAGGTGGCGGGGCTCATCGCGGAGGAGTACGACGGCAACGCCGCCAACATGTGGAACGACGGCGCCGACCTCGATACCATCGAGAAGCGCCTGCAGGACCTGCCCGGCTTCGGCCCCGCGAAGGCCTCCAAAATCAAGTACGTCCTCCACTACTTTGGGCACCGGGACTTTTCGGAGGCGTAAACAAGCTGTTCCGCTCTTCTCCTGACATCATTTACGAACGATCGTTGTTCATTTGTCCA
>JAHENZ010000225.1 GCA_018609755.1 Salinivenus sp.
CAAGTTGCGACCTACATGCTCCTTTTTGAATCGACGGCGGACGACAGACCGCAGACCGCCGAATACAGCGCTTGAGGCGGTCCGTCGTCCGCGGTCGGCCGTCCGTTTAGCTTAACAGTCTGTACTTCGCAACTTGCGTTAGTTAACTGGACGTGTCCTCCGATGCAAATCGGACCGTCCGTCCATAACCAGGCCACGCGTCCTCCGGCACGAACCGCTGCCCTCGCCATATAAGAGCGCGGATGTACGTATTCTCCCTCACGTCCCTCTCCCCCGCCCATTCCCGATCCCAACGCCTTTGCCGACCAGAAGCAGCTCGTGGAGGCCGCGATCCGTCTCGACGCCCACCAACATCCCCGCTCCGTAACGGAGATCTGTGCCGAAGCAGGCGTGGACGAGTCCGTGTACGACGCATATTTCGACCACGCCGACGAGATTTTGCCCACGTTCTATGACTTGGCCGTCGACCAGTACCGGCTGCTGTCTTCTGCCACCGAAGAGTATGAGGACTTTTCGGTCGAGGAACAGATGGCGTCCTTCTACTACATCCTCCTCGACACGCTGGGCGAGCACAGAGCGTTCGTGCAGGACACGTTCGACACCCGCATCCGCTACGATTCGTCGTTTCGGGCCGACGTGCGATCGGTCCTTCGCGACTTGCTAACCGACGATCGGATTCCGCAGTCGAACCGTCTCGTGACGGGGACGTGGCCGGTCCACGAGGTGCTGACCACCGTGACCTTCATGGTCATTCGGCACTGGATGTCGGACGAGAGCGAGCAGCAGGCCGCCACCACTGCCCTCGTCGACAAACTCGTTGCATTCGTCTCCGAACTGGTCACCTTTCGCGGCGTGTCACGCGGTGTGGATCTGGCCTGGCACCTCGTGCAAAACGACGCGCTGGGCCTGCGGCGGCTTCCCCTTCTGGGTCGACTCTTCTCTGGACGGGAGACGCCCTCTCCGGAGTAACCTGCCCCTGACGGGACACGTCGTATTGCGTATTTCGTATGTCTTCCGCGTACGCAATCCGAAACACGGAATACGCAATACAACGTCCCTGGCTTCTCTTTCACTGATTCAGCAGCACCCTCATGAGCGAGCAAAATGACTCGGAGGAGAGCTTTCCCGCTTCAAAGATGGAGCGGAGCAAGATCTTCGCGAAGACGGGACTCAAGGTGGGGAAAAACTACGCGAAGTACCTTGCCGATCGCGTCACGGGCCGCGGTGGGGACGCGGAGGAGCGGAAGCGGGATCTCAACACACAGAACGCCGAGGATCTCTTCCGCGAGTTTACTCGCCTGCGCGGCACGGCGCTCAAAATGGCGCAGTCGATGAGTATGGACACCGGCATGATGCCGGACGAGTTCATGGAAGTGATGGCGGAGGCGCAGTACAACGTGCCGCCCATGAACCGGGCGCTCGTCCGCAAGCGTATTCGCGACGCCCTGGGCAAAATGCCGGAGTTGCTCTTCGACAATTTTGAGTTGGAGGCGATGGCGGCGGCCTCCATTGGGCAGGTGCACCGGGCGCGCCTGAAGGACGGGCGGGACGTGGCGGTAAAGGTGCAGTATCCGAACGTGCGAGAAACCATCGAGTCCGACCTGACCGTGGCCCGCACGCTCTTCAAGCGCCTGGTGCGGGGCGGCAGCATCGAATCGCACTTTGGCGAGGTCCGAGACCGGCTCCGGGAAGAAACCGACTACGTGAACGAAGCCGACAACATCGATTTCTTTGCGGAGCAGTACGACACTGATGAGATCGTGGTGCCCCGTGCGGTGCGGGAATACTCTTCGGACACGGTGCTCACCATGACGTACGTGGAGGGACAGCACCTCAAAGAGTTTTTGCAGGAGGATCCGGATCAGGACACCCGCAACCACTTCGGCCAATTGCTGTGGGACTTCCTCCACGAGCAGGTGGCCAGCAACCACCGGACCCTCCACGCCGACGCCCACCCCGGCAACTTCCTCTTCCGTGAGGACGGGCGGCTCGGGGTCATCGACTTCGGGTGCGTAAAGACCTTTCCGCAGGACTTCCGCGACGACATGCTGCGTCTCTACCGTGCCCGCATCGCGGATGATGACGCAGCCATCGATCATCTCCTCCATGAGCTCGACATTCTGCACGACGACCTGTCCGACTCGGTCCGGGACGAGGTCCGTGCCTTCTTCGATCAGTACGGCTCACTGATCGTGGAGCCGTACCGCGCGTCGTCCTTCGACTTCGGCGATCCCGGGTTCAACGAGCGGCTACACGACTGCTTCCAGGAGGCTTCCCGCCTGCGCGAGGTGGTGGGCTCCCCGCACTTTATCTTCCTCAACAAAGCCCTGGTGGGCCTACTCAACCTCCTCACCCAGTTGGAGCCGACGATCGACACGACCCGGAGCGTCGAACTTCTGAACGAGGAACTGGAAACGCTGGACGAACCGCCGGTCTCGTTGGCGAGTGCCGAGTGACGTCCAGACGTGAAGCGTGAGAGGTGAAGCGTGAAAATGCAGTTGCCCCCGGACGGGACTCCCGTTTCACGCATCAAAAAGAAAACCCTCCCGGACAGAAATCCAGGAGGGTGGGTCGCCTGCCCGGGAGGATTCGAACCCCCGGCCTCAGCCTCCGCAAGGCTGCGCTCTGTCCGACTGAGCTACGGGCAGGTATGTCAAAAAATCTGTGTCTCTACACGACGGGCCTTCCCGAAAAGATCCGACGGCGCAGGTTCTCACGAAGTGTTCACTGTTAGCCCCTCATTCGAGATGGGAGTTAATTCGCTGGGGGTAAGGGGACTGAAATGCTTTCACCTCATAGCGCACTTGATCGTCCGCCGCACCTTCATACATATCAAAGTCAATTACTGCCGGGTAGCCGTACTCCTCGTCGTAGCGAACCTCCAGCCGAGCATAGTTTTCTTGCGCCCGTTCGACAATGTCGAAAAGTCCCTCAACAGTGTGGTAGATCTCGGGGATTTCCTGAAGAGCTGGCCTTCCCGTGGCTGGATGGCGGAGTACATCACCAGTCTCCGGATCAATGACCGCCGCCACGGTGTCGGCGCGTACCTTAATCATCGCCGGATATACCCACCCCGCACAATAACACGTTTGATCCAGGATGTATTGGTATCCGGAAAGGTGGTGGTTTTCCCAGAGCTGACGGTTGGATTCTAACCCGTTTTGCCCGCTATCACTGCTGCCCACAAGGGAGCACGACGAGCATAGAAGAACAATGAATGCCCCTTTCAGAATATTCCAGTGCTTTGTGCGCATAACGAAACTGACTCGAGAACCTGTAGCAGCGATGTATTCCTACTACACCCACCTCCCCCAGAATGACCAAAGATCCTACATAGGCACAATCCACCCATCAGCAAGATCGGCCCCTCACGTTTTGACCTGGCACCAGACGTTCCCCAAACTCAGGAAAAGCCAGCCGCTCCCACGTCCAGCCAAACCCGTCAGATAATTACTAGGCGAGTTCTCAACCTGCCAATCGGTTTGGAATTCGAGCGTCCCGGTCTTCGAGTTTCCGACCGCTGGTCCTGATGTTGTTTTACAGCCCTATACACTTCCACAACGATTTCCCCTCTCTTGATGGACCGAACGCGAGTACGTGAGCTCCTGGGCCTGGCGGTGGACCTCATCATGCTGGTCCTTATCATCGCCAACCTTACCCTCATCATTATCGACTGGGGGTTCGAGAGCATCATCGTCCAGCGACAGCTGCAGGCCTACCTTCCCTCGGTGCACCGGTGGTACGACCAGACCATCCACCAGCACTTCCTCTTCTACGACCTGGCGTTCGTCGCCATCTTCGTCACCGAAATTCTGGTGCGCTGGGGCCTGGCCATCTACCGCCAGCGCTATCACCGGTGGTTCTTCTACCCGTTCGTGCACTGGTACGACGTGCTCGGCTGCATCCCGGTGAGCTCCCTCCGCTCGCTGCGCCTGTTCCGGGTCATCGCGATGATCCCCAAGATGCAGCGCCTCGGCTTCTTCGACCTCAAACAGACCTACGTCTATCGAAAGTTTGAGAAGTACCGCGAGATTGTGCTCGAAGAGATCAGCGACCGGGTGACGATCCGCATCATCGAGGGCCTGCAGAAGGAAGTTCGGGGGAGTCGCCCGGTCACGGACCGCATCGCGAAGGAGGTAATCGAACCGCAGCGGGAGGCCCTCATCGAGTCCATCACCCACCGGCTTCAAGAGGCCACCGCCGTGGCCTACACAAGTCATCAGGACGACTTCCACGACTACCTCGACGGCGTGATTGCCGAGGCGGTCGAGCGGAACCGTGAGATCAGCACCATCGCATCCCTTCCCGGCATTGGTCGACCGGTCGCCTCCCTGCTGGAAAGTGCCATCAGCGACATCGTGTTCAACGTCATCGATCGCATGGTGGCGGACCTGGCGTCGCTCGAAAACGATCGGGTGATCGCCGAGGTCACGTCCATCTCCACCGATGCCCTGCTGAGCCCGAAGTACGATCAGCGACTGAATACGCTGGCCCGGTCGATCGTCCTCCAATCACTCGATGTCATCAAAGAGCACGTCGAGATCAAAGCGTGGAAGGAAAAATACTCAGACACGCCCTCTGCCGATTCCCCTCTCACGTCTCCGTAATCTGCTGTCCGACCGATACGTGAAGACGTCCATAAAGAACATTCCGACGACGCCGTGACACGGTCCACAGCTATCGAGAAACGCCACGTACAACTCCTCTAACGGATCGGTATGGCCGGCCTCTACGTTCACGTTCCGTTTCGTCGTGCGACCCGTCCCTTCGACGAAAGCTACTACGTCGTCACCGACGCAACGGACTTCGGCGAGTACAAAACGGCCCTCCAGCGCGAGCTTCGGGCCTACGCCCGGGAATACGCCGCGGAAGAGCCGATGACGACCGTGTACGCGGGCGGCGGACGGCCCTCGCTCTTGCCACTGGAAACGATCCACGACCTCCTCACGACTGTCGTGGAGGTGTTCGACGCCTCCGCCTTCGAAGAGGCAACGGCCGAGGTCAATCCGGCGGACGCCACCCCAGCCTACCTGCACGGCCTTCGGCACATGGGCTTCGACCGGCTCAACCTCGACGTGCTCTCGTTCCTTCCCGAAACCCTGGATGCTTTTGACGCGCCTCACTCCGCAGAAGACGCAATTTTTGCCATTCGTCAGGCCCGGACGGCAGGCTTCGACGCACTGACCGTCGACCTTCGGTTCGACGCGGAGCAGCCCTTCGCCCACTGGCGCGCAACGCTCCAGTTGGCCGTGGAGCTGCAGATTCCCCACATTACCCTTTTGGAATCCTCTTCGTCCCCAACGACGGAGTCCGCACAGGAGGCCCTGGCCGATCGGTTGGAGTATGCTATGACGTTCCTGCAGTCGGAAGGCTACGAGCAATACGAGCTCACCCATTTTGCCCAGCCCGGCCACCGGTCGGCTCACCAAGAACACTACTACGCCCACGACAATCAGCTAGGGGTGGGCCCGTCGGCCGAGTCGTTTTGGTGGACCGATCGGACCCCGGCCGCCGTTGGGCGGCGGTGGACCAACGTGAGCGACGTGAACCGCTACGCGGAGCTGCTGCGGAAACAATATCCGCCGGTGACGTACCGCCAGACGCTCAACCGGCGAGCCCTGGCGCGGGAGTACGTGCTGCTCCGCCTCCGGACGCACGCGGGCCTCGACCTGGAGCATCTACAAGAGCAGTACGATCTGGACCTGCGAGCGGCTAAGGACGAGGTGATTGAGAGCCTCCAGGGGCACGGCCTACTCGCTGTGGAGAACGATCGGCTGCACCTTACGAATCGCGGACGCCTGCTCACCGACGGCATTGCAGAGCGCCTGCTCTCCTTCGATTGATCATCCCGATCCGTGCGATAGCATTTAAACATTTTCCCAAGCACGTAAGGGAATCTTGTGACTTTGTGAGATTAATTGCCGGACGAGATCTCTGATGTCAGTAGGCTCTTCGACATGGAAACATGCTCTTTCCGGCCTCGAAGAAATCGGCGTCTCGGAGATCTGAAGGGAGGGAATCCCAGATTCCCAGAAACGATCGAAATTCGCCTTGTCCGACCGCTCCAACCGCCAGGGCGGAGCGGGAGTTTTGGCGAATTTCAGTGGAGTCCGTAAGATCTCAGCCGATTTCTTCGCAGCCGTGATCTAATATGTTCGGTGTAGTTCGAAACTGGTAGCTTGTAACTTGCTCCGAGGACGCTCGGAGCTGGAAGGCAGGGCAACCTGTGCCGTGATTCCGGCCTGGGATTTTTCCCATGAGCCCGAGAAAAAGAGCAGTCCCTGCCTTCCCTTCATTGCGTTCGAATCCGAACAGCATCTGAGCGCCTTCGATGCTCTCATCGTTGAGCCTGCATTCATTAGTCTGGATCTCGCAATGACCGCTCCTGATCGTTCGAATTCGCCTGAGTCCGTTTCCTCTGCAAGCGTGGGGATCGACGTAAGCAAGGCCTCCCTGGAAATCGCCCTGATCGGACCTGAGGAGGAGACCTCCGCGTCCCACACTGTGCCCAACACCGAAGATGGATTCGAGAAGCTTATCGGATGGCTTGAAAAACAGACCGACGCCGGCCTGGAGAAACGTCCGGAGCAGGTTCACGTCTGCCTCGAAGCCTCCGGAGGTTATCAGCACCCCGTTGCGTGCTTTTTGCACGAGCGCGGGTTGCTCGTCTCGGTCATCAATCCCCAGCGCACGAGCTCCTACGCTGACAGTCAACTCAACCGATCGAAAACCGACCGAGTCGACGCTCGCCTGTTGGCGCGGTTTTGCAAAAAAGAGGAGCCAAGACGCTGGGAGCCATCTTCTTCCGAGCAAAAGAGCTTGAAGGAGCTGACCCGCGGTCTTGACCAGCTCAAAAAAGAGCGTGACCGCCTGAACAACCAGATCGACCAATCGGAGAACCCGACGGTCACCGGCTCGCTTGAGTCGGTTCTTGAGAGCATCAACGAGCAGATCGACCGCCTCGAAGAGGCGATCGACCAGCACGTCGAAAGCTCCAACACCCTCGCCCGGAACCGAGACCTCCTGGAAACAATCCCGGGCATCGGCCAGACGGCTGCTGCGCTGGTGCTCGCGGAGCTCGGTAACCACGAGCGCTTCGAGAGCGCCCGCCAGGCGGCCGCTTACGCCGGCCTGACGCCTGCTCATCACGAATCGGGAAGTTCGGTTCATCGAAAACCTCATCTTTCAAAAGTCGGAAGTTCTCGGCTCCGACGAGCACTGTACTTTCCAGCAATGGCGGCCCTTCGATGCAACGCTGCGGTCAAAGCCTTCGGCGACCGGCTCGCCGAGCGTGGAAAAGAAGACATGGTCATCATTGGAGCTGCCATGCGGAAACTCCTTCACATTTGCTACGGCGTGTTGAAGAATCAGACCCCGTTCGACGCGTCGCTTCATCCCGGAAATTGACACTCAGCAACACAGCATCTTTTTGGTTCGTTTTTGGATCTATCCAAAAATGAACAACAGGTCTTCGAAGGTGGCAGAATTTTACAGCATAGCTCCCCGCTCTCGATGAGAAAGCCAATGGCGTCCCGGAGATAATCTCGCAAGCCTACAAGATTCCCAGGATTGTCCACCATTTGAGCAAAAACGATCTTTACAAACTCACGGATCGGAAGAGCCCCCCATGCCCGAGATTCATCGTGCTACGAGTGCCGAGGACCTGGACGCCGCCCGGCGCCTCTTTCGCGAATACGTGGAAGGCCTGGACTTTGCCCTCGACTTCCAGGACTTTGAGGCGGAGATGGACGCGCTTCCCGGTCCGTATGCGACCCCAGACGGGGCCATTCTGCTCGCCGACGTGGACGACAGCCCGGTCGGCGTGGTCGCTGTGAAGCCGCTCGACGAAGATGGCGTCTGCGAGATGAAGCGACTCTACGTTCAGCCCGAACACCGAAACCGAGGGATTGGGCGTGCACTCGGCACCGCGATCCTGGACACCGCCCGCGAGTTGGGCTACGACGTGATGCGGCTTGACACCGTCGAGTCCATGACGGCCGCCCGCTCCCTCTACCGATCGCTGGGCTTCAACGAACGCTCGGCCTACTACCACAACCCCTTGCCGGACGTCGTGTACATGGAACGCGAGCTGTAGCGTTTGGTCTGTCTTCCTTTGATCCTCCGTCCTCTTCACCGCCCTCCACACCAATGCGTTCTCGCTTCCTTCCTGTTTTCCTCCTCCTTCTCCTCCCGTTTGGCTGCACCTCCGAGGAGAGCGGATCGGAACCTGAAGAGATCTCGTTTCAAGAAGGCACCCTCGCGTTTGTCCAACCGAGCGGCGACACGCTCACGTCCATCGACATCGCAATTGCCGACTCCGACCCTGAGCGAAAACGGGGGCTCATGCGGCAGCGCTCCCTCGGGTACGACCGCGGGATGCTCTTCATTTTCGACACCGTGGACGAGGGCGGAATGTGGATGCGAAACACGCCCCTTCCGCTCGACATCGTGTTCGTCGCCCCTGATTCGCAGGTCATCAACGTCGCCCGGGGCACGACGCCCTTCTCCGACGAAACGATCAAGCCGGAGGCCCCACGAAAATTCGTCGTGGAGGTGCGTGCCGGGTTTGCCGACCGCTTCGGCCTCACCGACAGCACGCGCATCCGCTGGACTCGTACGCAGTAATTCTCCCTGCCTTTGACCAAAAGGTCAGCCGTACATTCTCATAACTCAGGACTTGCCCGCACCTCATCCGTCGACTCCGAGCATGCCTGCCTCTAGACTCCTTCTCCCCAGTCTCCTCACGTTCCTGCTGATCTTGTTTCCGGCCTGCACCAGCGACAACGGCGACGCCCCATCGCCTGCTACCGCCGACACGACGACCATCCCGTTCGACAAGGAAGGAGAGCTCGCCTTCGTGCAGGACGGTGACACGCTCGTTATGCTCGACATCGAAATTGCCGAGTCCGATTCCGCCCGCAAACGCGGCATGATGCAGCGCACGGGCTTCCCGACCGAGACGAGTGGAATGCTCTTTCCGTTCGACGAGGAACAGGAGCGCAGCTTCTGGATGGCGAATACGCCCCTCTCCCTCGATCTCTTCTTCATCAACGCCGACTCGCAGATCGTGCGCGTCAAGAAGTACGCACAGCCGAACAGCGCCACCTCCATTCCCTCGCAGGCCCCGGCCCAATACGTGCTCGAAACCGAAGCGGGCTTCGCCGACAGCTACGGCATCGTGGAAGGCGACCGCGTGCAGTGGCGACGCACCAAGTGACGTGCGTGGGCCTGACTCCGGTCAAAAGTTTGGATTGGCAGGCGTCCACCCCTCTCAGCAAATGGACGATCCCAGGCCCGCGGTCATCGGACACCAGCAGTGGTAAAGTGCCCCAGGTGGGACTCGAACCCACACGGTGCGTGTGCACCAACGGATTTTCGTCTCACATTGGCTTTCGCCGTTTGTGAGCTGGACTTTCTCTTCACCCCGAATGCCATCGGGGCACTCCCCGTCAAGTCTCTGCACCTTCCCGTTCGGGCTTGGCTCAGGGTTGCCATTCTACAGGGTCCCCTGAATTTGAGGAGCGTCATTCCAACCGTTGCCGATTGGACGCTCAAGTTGCACTCAAGTCCGTTGCGTCTACCAGTTCCGCCACCGGGGCAATAGAACACTCACGATTCTCGACCGTCCCTTACGCCTCGATCCCCCAATCGATTCAGAATCCATCCGAGGAGGATCTGCCGTCGTCTTCCCCCCTCCAGCACTCAGCTTTCCTCAAATAGAAACGCCCGCCCCAAGGCGGGACGGGCGTTCGACTTTTTGACGAGACCTGCCGCCGCTCTACCCAACGGGCGAGGCGTTGATGGCACTCAATCCCTTCGGCGTGCGCTCGGTCTCAAAGGCCACATCCTGACCCTCTCGCAGGTCGTCGCCCATGGTGCCGCCGGTAATGTTGTTCGCATGGAGAAAAACGTCCTCTCCTCCGTCGTCGGGTTCGATGAAACCGTATCCTTTCTCGCTATCGAACCACTTGATCGTTCCCTGTTGCATGTTGATGTACCGTGTTGTCGTGTAGAACACCCGCTCGTCCGTTGTGAGCAACTGCGAAGCACGCGTCGCCTCACCGGAGCCCACGAGAGCAGGGATGTAGAATGATTGGTAGCCCGTCGCACGCCAGGGCACAATCACAGTTCCTCGCCGCCCCGCATTCCGTCCCTTTTTCACCCACTCCCGGTCTCCCGTTTGTGAACCGAAATCCTACCTGAGAAAGCGGACTCATTCTCCATACTCCGCCCCGAGCACCGCCGCGACGTACACCAGCGGCGCATTCCAGTTGATCGTCACCTCGTTCGACGCGTAGCTGCAGAGCGCATCGAGGTACGACGTCGCAGGATGGTCCGAGGGATACGCCGGGTCGCAGTGACCGGCATCCTGCTGGCCCGGATTGGGTCCTCCGGCCAGAAATCCCGGCACCGGAGCCGTAATGCCATCCGCCTCGGACGGGCGGTGGTGAATGCGCATGGGCGACCGGTCCCCGTGGCCCGTGACAAAGCTGTAGCCGGTGGCGTTGCGACCCAAGAGATAATCGAAATTGGCGAGGGCCGCCTGCACGTACGTCGGATCGTGCGTCAGCCGCTCGGCCTGGAGGAGCACCATCGCTTGATTGGCCGCCACGCTGTTGCTCCCCCACGCAAAGTCGCTCCGCTCTCGTCCCATCACGGTGCGATAGGGGACGTCCGTCCGGGCCTGCACCAATTCGTCGGCAAACCGGCGGTAGCGACGGGTGAGGGCGCTCGTGTCGACGGCCGAGGCCACGTCGGCCCGGTGCTCCAGGAGCGTCATCCATCCGAGCGTACGCACGTTTCCCCAGCTCGGCACTGTGGGCGCCCGGTCGAGGGGCGACGCTACGGCGAGAAAGCTGTCCGCTTCCGTCGTGACGGCCAACTCGGCTGCCGCCCACGCAAACTCGTCCGCAAATGTATCGTCTCCGTAAGCGCCCGTGACGACGTCCGGATCATATTGTTGATTCATGGCCTGCTGGTCGTACGGCACGTCCGGATGGGCGCGCGCCCAGGTCCAGGCCCGCAGCGCCGCCGTGCGCATCGAGTCGGCGAGGCCCGGGAAGGCATCCGAATAGTCGTCGTAGAGACGGGCGCCCTGGGCCATGACCGCGGCAAAGTCCAGGGCGGCGGCTGTGCTCTTCTGGACCACGTAGCGCGGCGCGGACACCTCGTGGGGCATCACCATGCCCTGAAACGAAGGATGCGTCAGCTTGTGGTACACGCCGCCGTCCGGCGCCTGCATGTCCAGCATCCAGCGGAGATTCCAGAGCGCCTCGTCCAGCACGTCGGGCACGTCGTTCCCGGACTCGGGAATCGACGGACTGAGATCTTCAGCCCCCTCCGGATAGTGTTCGTAGATAGCAAGGAGCGTGTACGTGCTGATGCCGGAATTGACGACGTACTTGTTGTAATCCCCAGCGTCGTACCACCCCTTCGGAGCTGCTATGGTCGTGCCCTCGGGGCGTGCCTCGGACGCCGCCGACGGATGCACCTGTACCTCGTCGTCGGGGTGCCCCATCGGCCGCGCCCACTGGCCTGCGTACTCTTCCTTCAGCGGGATGGACATCCGCTGGTAGTAATAGGCCTTCAGCGCGGCGCGGGCCACCGGCCGAAACACATTCTGCTCGATCGTAAACGGGTACGAAACGCCAAGGCCTTCTACACGAAGCTCGTACGTGCCGGCAGCCGTGACCTCAGAAAACGGGGCCCGCCGGACTTGTTCTCCGGACATATCCCACTGCTCCGCAGCGCTAAGGGTACCGAGGTGCACAGTGTCCGAGGTGGCCGTTTCGACGACAGCAAACGACCCCGCATCTGCCCCCACGACAACAGCGACTTTCTTTGCGTCGGGATAGAAGCCGACTTGATTGAGCCGAATGCGGTCACTCGCCTGCTGCGCTCGGGTCGCTTCGGGGGCCACTCCGGAGCCAAGAAGAGAAAGAACGACGAGGCCGACAGCCTTGGAAAGTAGATTACTCACGAAACGGAGGACTCGTAATTTGGATGGGGCAAGTGAGGCGGAAGAAACCGGTTTCATCATCGGTCTTTTGAATCAGGATTCTCGGGAGAGGATTTGCTCGTTGCCCCAGCGGAGGCAAGCCTTCTGGAAGCAGACGGCAGGCATCGTCTGCCGCTGAAAAGCACGGTGCCGAGCAAGTGTAGACGCAGAAAAAGAAATCGTGGGCGTCGGAAACCTCTCGCCCCTTCGGCGGAACCACAGGCAAGAGTATTTCCTTCCGAGTGTGATGTGTCCACTCCTCTAATTACGAAACGTGCCCCCTTTCATGCAACTCTCCGATCACAGAATCGCCGTCCTCGTCGACAAGTCGTTTGAAGACTTAGAGTTCTGGGTCCCGGTCATGCGTCTCCGTGAAGCCGGTGCTGAGGTCATCATTGCCGGCCGGGAGGCCGAAACGACCTTCACGGGCAAGCACGGGCTCACGGCCGAAACCGTGGTTGCCGCTCGGGATCTGGAGGCCGACGACCTCGATGCTGTTGTCGTACCCGGCGGCTGGGCGCCCGACAAGCTCCGACGAGATGAAGGGGTAACGTCTCTCGTCCGCGAGATGGACGCTCAAAACAAAATTGTGGCACAGATCTGCCACGCAGGACTCGTGGGCATCTCGGCAGGAATTGTCGAGGGACGACCGGCCACAGGAAGTCAAGGCATCAAAGACGACCTTGAGAATGCCGGAGCGGAGTGGGTCGACGAGGCGGCATTTCAGGACGGCAATCTCGTCTGGGGCCGCGTCGTAAAGGACATTCCAGCTTTTTGCCGGACGCTCGTCACTGCTCTGCAATCGTAGATGACACGAGGGTACTGAACGGAGGGACGATTATCTTGACTGCTCACCGGTCTCGATGATCTCATCGACGGCCGCCCATTCGTCGCGCTCCTCCCCCTCGTCCGACTCTTCTTCCTCCACGTCGAGATCGAGGGTGTGAAGAAGATCGAGGCGCGTCTGGTACTTCTTGATGAGTGTGTTCGACGTGAGATCTTCCTCCTCGATCAGCCCAACTTCCTCACAGATCATGTCAATGGCCCGGGAGGCCACGACCGACGGATTGAGTCCAAGATGCACCGCCACCTCGAGGAGTCGCTGGGCCAACTCCTCCGGAAGTTCTAGCTCCAGTTCTTCCTCTAATTCCTCCTCAGACGACGTGTTATCAATGCTCTCCGTCCGTTCGTCGGATGGGTCATAGAGGGTCGGTTCCTTCGGTTCTGGATCTGAATTGGAAGTGCTCATGTCCTCGCACGGAGTCGTCAGAGAGAAAGAATGGACGTGCTATCCCCGTTGAAATGAGTGACTCTTCAAAAGAACCTCCACGAACTAGTACTGCGTCACGCTCCAGATACAGAGTACGATTTGACACTCGACACCCTCAGCTTGACTGAACATCTAGTACTGCGACATAATAATCGCGACGAGAAGTCCTGTCTCCAACGGATGAATTCCGTCCGCTTGAGGCAGATTCCGAACGTGGGTCGAGAAACCATTACCGTCAAAATCGTCGGGACTGAGTCCTAGTGACCTTGCACAACTCCTCTGGCGGTTTCGAGTGTCGGTCCCCTAACCACAATTGTCCCCGTTCGCCGGCAACGGTCGATCCCGAGCATATTCTGCGCAGGAGATACAGTCGGAAACAGCGTTACGATATCTGCGATTTCTCGCGTTCCAGTTGTGCAAGCCCACTAGTGGTCAGTCAAGCCGAAGGTGTCGGGTACCGTATTGAGTACGCCCACTTGAATGACGCGTCAACGGCCTGAATACCGTTCATTGATCGGCGCTCTACTCGACATGGAAAACTTGACGCACCACTAGTTCCAAACAAATGGGAGGTTGGGTGCAGGTCTAAAGATAGCAAGAGTACTGTTCAAAAAGGAACCAACAAATCTCATTCCCAACATGTTGGATTGAGAGATTACGGAACTGAGCCAAAATTTTTACTTGAACCGCACGATTCAGATGTGTCCCCCTGTAATTTTTGCGGGTCGGCAGTCGATCCTACAGTGAACCGCCGTTGTGCGAATTCCGACCTCTTGCCACAGCCAAACACTGGGAGGTTCTCGATTGTCAACGTGTACACCTGACCTAAAGATGACTACCCGGGAGGAATAAAGCCCCTCTTGAAGAGCCTGACCCTGTGGACCAATTCGTGCGGGAAAGAATCGAGGAGTCCGAGGGGGAACGCGGCGTACGGTTCAGTCGCCGAACTGTGGTGGACAATACGCGTGGGAACGAGTGCCTCCTTGCCCGTGCACTGCCCTTCATCACCTGTGCCGACACTGTCTCCACTTGGCTCCGTCCCGGCGTTCTACCGCCCGGCATTTTCTGTCGTTGTGATCGGCTTGTTTTTTCTTGGCACAGCCCCCTCTACCGGGGCACAAACGCGGCCTGCTCCCGCTTTTTCTTCCTCCGCACTTTCCCCGCACGCCGTCTACGAGGACTCGTCGTTCACGAGGGCCGTACGGCGCGGCACACGGACTCGGAGCGGGAGGCCCGGGGCCAAGTACTGGCAGCAGTACGCCCGCTACGACATTCGCGCAACCCTCCGCCCCTCGGCAAATCAGTTGACGGGCCGAGCCAAAATCACTTATCTGAACCGCTCCCCCGATACGCTCTCCCGCATAGCTGTACACCTCCGGCAGAATCTTTTCCGGCAAGACGTACTGCCGCAAGCCTCTGTGCCTACCACGGGCGGGATGACGCTGCACCACGTGGAGGCGGACGGCCGGGTCCTCCGTCGGTCAGATGCAGAACCTGACGTCGGGTACACTGTCGACGGCACGGTGGCCTGGCTCCACCTGCCAAGCCCCCTTCCCCCCGCCGACAGCGTCTCGCTCGCGTTTGAGTGGTCCCATTCTCTTCCCCCCGCTCCCGCCGACGGCCGACAGGGCTACGAGGACAACGTCTATTTTCACGGGTACTGGTACCCGCAGCTCGCCGTGTACGACGATGTCGACGGCTGGGTCGCCGCGCCCTACACCGGACAGGCCGAGTTTTACATGGGCCAGGCCGACTACGACGTGCGGCTGACGGTCCCTCCCCACTGGCTGGTGGGCGCAACGGGCACTCTACAAAACCCGAATGAGGTCCTTTCCGCCCGCTCGTGCCGCCGACTGGCCCGGGCGAGAGCAACAGGAACGGTCGTGCCTATCTTGGAAGAAGGAGAGCGCGGCACGGGGCGTGCCACTCGCTCTCCCGTCGGCCCGGACTCGATGGCAACCTGGCACTTCTCGGCGACCAGTGTGCGGGACTTTGCCTGGGGAACGAGCAATTCCTATCTGTGGGACGCGACCCGAGCCCTCGTCCCCCCGAGCGACCGGCGCGGGACCCCGTCCTCAAACTCTTCTGATGCGGCTCCGGACACCGTGCTCATTCACAGCTTCTACCGTCCCACCGAGGCGGCGAGGGCCTGGCCGCACGGGGCTCGCTATACCCGCAATGCCGTAGAGGTACTCTCCGCGTACCTGGACCGCCCTTATCCCTACTCGTCCATGACGGCGATGGAGGGGGTCTTGCAAAGCGGCGGTATGGAGTATCCGCAGGTCACCATCATGCAGCCCTGGGCCGATACGCTCAAGCTGGCGGGCGACCTCATGCACGAGGTAGGACACATGTGGATTCCGATGGAGGTGGGCACAAACGAAAAACGGTACGTGTGGATGGACGAGGGCATGACCCAGTTCAATACCGCCCGGGGCATGCGACGCCTCTACGGCCCCGGCCCCCGTCCCAGCGGTCGGGCCAACGACTCAGAAACGGGCCAGCGTGCGACCTACCTGCAGGGGGCCCAGCGTGGATACGAGGTGCCGCTCATGCGACCCGGCGACGACATTCCCCGATCCCTGTACTTTGATCTGCCCTACGACAAGGCCGCACAGGTATTTACAGCGCTCCGGGGCGTGGTGGGAGACGCCGCATTTCAGCGGGCGTACCGGGCATTCTACGACCGCTGGTGGGGCAAGCACCCGCAGCCCTACGACTTGTTCAACACGTTTGCCGACGTGACGGGGCGTGACCTGTCTTGGTTCTGGCACACGTGGCTCTACACCACGGCCACCCTCGACCAGGCGCTCGTATCTGTGGAAACGACGGACGACTCGACGGCCATTACCGTGTCGAACAAAAACCGTGCTCCGATGCCAGTCCTTCTCAAGATTGAGCGCGCAGACGGATCGACGGACCGGCACACCATTTCAGTGGATGTATGGCTGAACGGCGCCGACCGACACACGATGACAGTCCCCTCCACTCCCTCCATCGAGCGCGTCGTCATCGATCCCGAAGAACACTTTCCGGACCTGGACCGCTCCAATCAACGATGGTCCCGTTGAGGGTAGATGAGAACACACTGTTGTCCGTGACCAGCCTTCCCCGTTTCCGATGCATAACCGTGCCCAGTGGACTGTTACATGTCATTTAGCGTCCCAAGCGATCTCATCTGTAACGGTCCACTAGGCCCCTTCCCGTGATGCGTTCTCCCGCGTTCGTACTCCCTTTCAGCAGCACATTCTACGATATCGTGAGAGCACCTGCAGTCATCCTCGGGACCGTGCTTCTTCTCGTCGCTGGGTGCCAATCCGAGCCCAAATCGACGTCCTCCCCCAATTCTACGATAGCAGATTCCTCCGCAAATCCCGCGGTCTCATCCACCGCCGATTCCGCCCGCTTCATGCCCCCAGAGGGCGTCACGGTCCCTGAGGGAATGGTCTACGTACCCGGCGGCAGCACCCGCATCGGCATCTCGCGCGAGACGTGGAACCGGCTGAAGGCGCAACAGCCGCCCGGCCCCCGGCACCTCTTCGGTCGAGACGCGCACCCCGCCTTCCGGACCTACCTGGAGTTCTTCTTTCTCGACGTCCATCCGGTGACCGTCGCGCAATTCCGCGCGTTTGTGGATTCGACCGACTACACGACCCAGGCCGAGAACTTCGGGAACGGAGCCGTCCTGCGACAGGGTCGCTGGCAACTCGTCACGGGGGCGACCTGGCACCATCCACGGGGGCCGAACCAGTCGGCTGCGCCGGACACTCATCCCGTAACACAGGTGTCCTGGAACGACGCGCAGGCCTACTGCGAGTGGGCCGGCAAGCGGTTGCCGACGGAGGTGGAGTGGGAGCACGCCGCACGGACGGGATTCGAATCCGGTACGTTCTGTCCCTGGGAGGGCTCCTGCACCGAACGGTCGGCCCGCCTCACGAACGCGAATACGTGGCAGGGGCAATTTCCTGTACAAAACACCGCTGCGGACGGCTATCGGTATACCTCGCCGGTAGGAGCCTTCGGGGAAACTCCGCTCGGCCTACAGGACATGAGTGGAAATGTGTGGGAATGGACCGCAAGTTGGAAGCGTCCGTACGAAGACCGGGGCACCGACTTCTCTCCCACCAAGCAGAGTCAGCGGGTACAGCGAGGAGGCTCGTTCATCTGCAATGAATGTGGAGGATACTATCTGTTCTCCCGCTCCTCTTCCACCCCCGAAACGTCTCTCTTCCACGTCGGCTTCCGGTGCGCCAAGGACCGCCCCTCCTAACTCCCTCTCCAGAAGAATATACATTCACAGTCATAACCTGAAATACACCCTACAAACCATAAGGAGTGAAACGGTTTTCATGGGTGTCCCTTTGACCGACCGATTCGAAATGGGAATCCATCTTCGGCTTCACCTATTTCAAAAAGTGATTTTACGACTTTTCGCGGATTCGGTTTGCGATTCTAGCCGTTTCAACCCATCATAAGGGCGGCGTGAATACAGGTCGTCCTTGCTGCACCACACCGTTTCCGCAGCGCTTTTTCCTTACACCTGCACAGATTCGTGGCTGAACCGATGGAAGAACCGGACACCGATAAGAGTCTTACCGACTTGGATAGTGACAACGTAGGCAAAATTCTCTTCCTTTCCCTCGTCGCCGCGCTGGGAGGCTTTCTTTTTGGCTTCGATAGCGGCGTAATCAACGGAACCGTCGATGCCCTCCAGGCCGAATTTAATTCCGGGGACGTCGGAACCGGTTTCAACGTGGCGTCCATGCTTTTGGGGTGTGCCGTGGGAGCGTTCTTTGCGGGAAACATTGCCGATAAGTTTGGACGTCGCCCCGCAATGATTGTCACCGCCCTGGCATTCATCGTCAGTGCGTGGGGGTCAGGCGTCTCGAGCGGCTCAGTGGAATTCGTGTTCTTTCGAATCACGGGAGGACTCGCGGTAGGAGCAGCCAGCATCCTCGCTCCGGCGTACATTAGTGAGATTGCCCCCGCCGGCATCCGTGGCAGCCTTGGCACCCTCCAACAGCTCATGATCGTCATCGGCCTCTTCATGGCCTTCATGAGCAACTATCTGATTGCTGGGGCCGCCGGGAGTGCGCACGAGGTATTCTGGTTCGGCTTCGATGCCTGGCAGTGGATGTACTGGGTGGAAATCTTGCCGGCCTCCCTCTTTTTCGGCTCGCTACTCTTCATCCCGGAGTCGCCTCGCTACCTGGTAGCAGCCGATAAGGAGGACGAGGCTCGAACCGTCATCAATACTCTCTCGACCGCGGACAATACCGACGAGAAGATTGCCGACATCCGCTCGACCCTGCAGAGCGGTCGCCCGAGTATGTCGGACATCATTCACAAGCACACCGGCAAGATTCATCCGCTGGTCTGGATCGGTCTCGGCCTAGCCGCGCTTCAGCAGTTTACCGGCATTAACGTCGTCTTTTACTACGGTGCCACGCTCTGGCAGGCCGCCGGCTTCACGGAATCGACTTCCCTCTTCAGCAATGTCGTGACCGGCGTGGTGAACATCGGCTTCACGCTCGTCGCCCTGTATCTGATCGACCGGCTCGGCCGGAAGCCGCTCCTGCTGGTCGGGGCGCTGGGCCAGGCCGTCATGCTGGGGGTGCTGGCCGTGATCTTCGGCACCGGTGCAGAAGGGGCCTCCGGCAACCTGCAACTCGGTCCCACGATGGGCACCGCTGCCTTGGTCGCCGCCAACACCTACGTGGCGTTCTTCGCCGTCTCTTGGGGACCGGTGATGTGGGTCATGCTCGGCGAGATGTTCCCCAACCGCATGCGGGGGGCGGCGCTTGCCCTCGCCGGCGTAGTGCAGTGGCTTTCCAACTTCACCATCACGATGACCTTCCCAATCATGCTGGACTCGATCGGGCTTGGCATCTCGTACGCCATTTATTCTGCGTTCGGCATCGTGGCCTACTTCTTCGTGCGGGCCTTCGTAAAGGAAACGAAGGGTCGCACCCTGGAGGACATGTCGCGCGAGGCCGAGGAAACACCGGCGTAATGCAATTCTCCGCATACAAAAAATCACAGCCCTCTCCTCCGTCTCGGAGGGGAGGGCTTTTTCGTGTTGCTCTGAAAACCACATATACGCGGCTGCAGGTGAGGACAAAAATACCTGATGCCCCCACTCTCTCGAAGTATCTAAGTTGATGAACAACATGGGAGTCGCCCACCGTTGACGAGTGCCTCAATTTCCGTCCGTCGTTCCCTTCTCCCCGGGCGTCCAGTGGTGCTGTTCGAGGTCGACGCGCCCGTCCTCGGTAAAGGTCACGCCCTCGCTTCGGAGCCGCTCCTCCATCACGTGCAGGGTCTCGAAGTGACGTTTCCCTGTGAGCGCCCCATAGCGATTCACGACGCGGTGACAGGGGAGATCAGTACCCGCAGCCTCATTCAACGCCCAGCCCACCGACCGGGCCGCCCCTCGTCGTCCCAATTTCTCGGCAATGTCCCCGTACGTGGTCACGCGACCCGGGGGAATCTCTGCAACCACTGCCCATACACGCTCGAAGAACGAGCCGTCGGGATCGGGGGTTTTCTCCTTTGCAGCCATGGCAATCCGGAATGCCGACAATACTCGAAATGCGTACCGTTAGGACTCTTCTTTCGGCGTCCACGTATCTTCACGGACACCCGCCTGCTTGTTCGCCCATCGGGCCAGTACGAAGAGCAGGTCGGAGAGACGGTTGAGGTAGACTTTCGTGTCTTCGTTAATGGGCGTGGTGGCACTGGCCTGCACCACGAGCCGCTCGGCCCGACGGCACACGGTACGGGCGGAATGCAACGATGCACCGGTGGGGCACCCCCCTGGGAGAACAAATTTCTTCAACGGTTTGAGGTCGGCGTCGAACGCATCAATCCGATCTTCGACCCGCTCGACGTGTGTAGACTTGATGCGAGGCACCACCGGCTTGGCGTCTACGGGCGTGGCCAGGTCGGCGCCGACGACGAAGAGTTCTTCCTGGACATCTCCGAGTACCGGATCGAGGCGCTCGGCCCCCGGTCCGTCTTGAAGGTGCGACCGGGCCAACCCGACAACTGAATTGGCCTCATCGACCGTGCCGTAGGCGTCAATCCGGAGATTCCCCTTTCCTACGCGCTCACCGCCGAAGAGCGAAGTGGTACCGTCGTCGCCGGTGCGGGTGTAAATGCGATCGGGCATAAGAATGGGAATCGAATGAGTGAGAGGAGGCTCATGAAGCGTGCTGGTGCAGACGGAAAAGACGGGCTCGTCGCCCCATTATCCGGACGCTGGAGAGGGCACCTGGGGATCTGCCGTCTTTTTCGTCGCGCCCGACACCGGAGCAAGATATTCGACGCGGAGGGTCCCGTCCGGGCGCCGATGAATGCGCGCCTGCATGCCGAAGACATCTGCGATGCAGGCCGACGTCAGTACCTCTGCGGGCTGTCCGTCCGCGACGAGCCGGCCCTCTTGCAAGACCAGGAGACGGTCCGCGTACCGGGCCGCAAGTTCTAGGTCGTGGAAGACCGCCAGAACGGTTTGCCCCCGCTGCACCAGCCGTTCCACTTGGTCCATGAACGAAAACTGGTAGTAGACGTCCAGGTGAGACGTTGGCTCATCGAGCATCAGCAACTCGGTCTCCTGCACGAGTGCCTGCGCGAGAAAGGCCCGCTGCAGCTCGCCTCCACTGAGGGACAGGACCGACCGCGACGCAAAGCCGTCGAGATCCACGCGAGACAACGCCTCCTGAACACGCTGACGGTCGTCGCCCCCGTACGCCGTCAACCATCCCCGATGCGGGGCTCGCCCCAGCAGAACGAATTCTTCCACCGTAAAGTCGAACGTGAGCGACGAGGCCTGTCGGACGAACGCAAGCCGCCGGGCGCGCTCCTGAGCAGACCAGTCTGCAACCGGGTACCCGTCGAGCAGAATCCGCCCGTCGTACGGGATGTGAGCCCCAACGGCGCGGAGAAGGGTCGTCTTCCCACTTCCATTGGGGCCAATGAGTCCCGTCCACGTGCCCGCCTCAAGCGAAAACCCAATGTTCTGGAGAATATTGGTCTCGTCGAGCTCGACGCCGACCCCTTCCAGCGAAAGCAGTGTCATGAGTACGCGAAGGATGGCTGGAGCCGATTCGACAATCCCAACGCCCCTGAACTTGCGGATGTTCGAGGCCCTCTCGAAATGTTGCTTTTACTGATACGTGAATGGATTTCTAAAGACGATTCCAACTACGGTATGACACGGTTCTCCGCGTGGGGAAAAATGTTTACCTACCTGTGCACGGATCAGTATGGAAGGTGTCTCGACACGATCGCAGTATGGAAAACACCTTCAGCTACTGCACGATTGTGAATTGTCGAACTTCGTGAATGGACGGTCCGATTGCGCGGAGAAAGTACACGCCACTGCCAAGCAACTCTGTGGATACCCGCGTTCGAACAGTTTCATTTGCCGACACGGATGTGGACGCCACCGTCTGAACCCGCTGACCGAGCGCGTTGAAGACTGCTATGGTGATTCGCTGTGCGTCTTTCGCCCGGACCGTTACGGTCGCGGACTGCCCGTCCGCAAGTGGATTCGGCCCAGAGAACGTGAGGCGCTTTTCCGCTCGAATACGAATCGACTGGCGTTCGCTGTAGTGCGCCGTACCATCTGTGTCCACCTGCTTCAATCGAAAAACGTGGAGGCCCGCCCCGAGACTCTTCGTCCTGAAGTGATAGTCATGAACCTCGGCGGTCGTCCCGGCCCCCTCGACGAATCCTCGTGGGTTCCAATGCTTATCCTGGGGTCCCTTGTGCTGCACCGTAAAGCCGGCGTTGTCGGTCTCTGTAACCGTCCTCCAACGGAGAAGCGCTCGGTGTCCTTGCCCTCGGATCGAAAAGCGCGCCAGGTCGACGGGCAGTTGTCCCCCCTCCGCATTCGCGTTGGGCGAACCGAAATCTCCCCCGTCCCCGGCAAAATCGCCGGTTCGGGTCGTCGCTTTCTGCCAGTGCGACTCCATACTGTTATCGTCTCCGGGTGCACCCGTGTATTCTAGCGACGCCCCCGTCGGATCGGGCCAATTTCCCGAATTGAGATCGTAGGTGATCTGATTCACGGTGTCGCCATTCCCGTCCTGCAAGGTGATGGTTTCCGTTCCATTGTTCACCGCCGAGGAGAACGAATCCGCGCAGTCGATGCCCCCGTTCTCCGACGTGGTTGCATTCCGACAGAGGACCACAAATCCACCGGCCGGGATCGTCACCTGGCTGATGGACGAAGGACTTCCACCGGCGTCCGAGATGGCCCAGCCGTCGATCGAAATACTTTGCCCCGTCGTATTGAACAACTCGATGTATTCCCCGTCAGCGTCGCTCACTGCGTCTGGATCTGGCATAATCTCGGAAATGATGACGTCGCCCTCCGAAGCACTGGACTGGGCAACCGACGAAACTGGGAGGAAAAGAGCCGAAAAAATACACAGAATTGGAAGCGCTGAACGCATACCTGTAATTACGTGGTAGATTATTTTCAGCAATTGAATTCCAGTTGCTAGACACATTAACCCTGTCGATATAACGTCAGTTACAGGTCGTCGACTCAAACTGTCTCCTCAAAACTGCCCGTCTTGTCAGCATGTCCGCTTCATTTTCGCCCCCGGACCTCTCAAGCCGGTGCCAGGCCGAGGAGTGGATGGACGATTTTTCAATTTCCGACGCTCGTCTGCGCGCTGCGCTTCGAGACCTTCGATTCATCAATCGGCTTCTCGGCGGATACCGCTCAACGAATGCCGTCCTTGATCCGGTGCTACGACGACAGCCCTCGCTCCGCGTCCTCGACGTAGGGACTGGAAGTGGAGATTACCTCGTTCATCTAATCCGACGGGGCGTCCGCTGCAACTGTCAGGTCGACGCTGTGGGGGTGGACCTCAATCCTGTAACGGTGGGACTTGGACGTGCTCACCTCGATGCCCGCCTGTCCCCGTCCCTTCGCCGCCAAGGACAGATCGACGTCGCGGACGCTCTCCGCCTTCCGTATCCCGACGATGCGTTCGACGTGACCCACGCTGCCCTTTTCCTGCATCACTTCGACGATTCCGACGCCGTCGGCCTGCTCCGCGAAATGCGACGGGTGAGCCGGCTCGGGATCGTGGTGAACGACCTGCACCGTCACCTCCTGGCCTACATCGGAATCTGGGTCCTGAGCCGGATTCTCCGCCTTGCGCCGATGGTCCAGCACGATGGACCGATGTCGGTCCGTCGTGGGTTCAAACGATCTGAGCTTCGAGCCTTCGCCTCCGACGCACATCTTCAGTCTCCCCGCACTCGGTGGCACTGGGCATTCCGGTGGACCCTCTCCACAATTTCGAGTGGCGAATGATGAGTGGCGAATTGCCTCAAGGGAAGAGTCGGATCCTCAACCACAACTCTTACAATCAGACGCTTGCTCATGTCACACGACGCGATTATCATCGGTGGGGGGCTGGCCGGGTGCAGCGTGGCCCTGCAGCTGGCCCGCGAGAATCACGACGTGGTACTTCTGGAGAAGGCGACCTATCCGCGACACAAGCTTTGCGGTGAATTTTTGTCCCCGGAGGCCCAATCTTCTTTTCAGAACCTTGGCGTTCTCGATGCGGTGAATTCGGCGGGCGCCCGTTCCATCACGCGGGCAACGCTCACGGGCCCCCGCGGCTGGAAAACTGAACACCCGTTGCCCGAGCCGGCGTTGGGCCTCAGCCGCTACCGGCTCGACGAACTCCTCTTCAAGCAGGCCTGTACGGCGGGGGTTGAGGGACGAGAGGGAACCCGCGCCACCGACGTCCGGGGCTCCCTTCAGGACGGATTTTCGGTACAGACGAACACCGGGGCCGTGGAGGGTCGGCTCGTGATCGGAGCACACGGCAAGCGCGGTCTGCTCGACCAAAAACTCGACCGTGCATTTCTCCAGGAATCGTCTCCGTACGTAGGATTCAAGGCACACTATACTGGACCGCCGCCCTCAGGCCCTGGGACAATTGAGGTGCACGCCGCCCCCGGGGGCTACTGTGGGGTGGGTCCCGTAGAGAACGACCGGGTGTGCGTCTGCTGGATCGGGCACACGGACGCGCTGACGGCCGCCGGCGGTGCCCCCGAGGCCATGCTGGACGATGCCCTTCGTCGCAATCCGTCCCTCGACGAGCGGATGGAATCGCTTACCCGCGTGAGTGACCGCTTCGAGGCGGTCAGTCAGGTCCCGCTGATGGTGAAAGATCAGTTCGTGAACGGCGTCTGCATGGTGGGGGATTCTGCCGGAATGATTGCGCCGCTCTGTGGCGACGGGATGGCGATGGCGCTCTCGGCCGCCGACCTCGTGGCTCCCTTTGCCTCCGATTTTCTGTCGGGCCATCGAACGGCGGCGGAATTTCGCACTGCCTACCAGCAGGCGTGGAACGAGCGCTTTCGACGTCGCCTCCGACTCGGCCGATGGGTCCACGCCGCTGCCTTCCGTCCCGCGGCGACGACGGCCCTCCTCACCGCCTGCCGTGCCCTTCCCCCTCTGGCCCGTTGGCTAATTCGGTCCACCCGTGGTTAGTGGTGCGTCAAGTTTACCATGTCGAGTAGAGCGCCGATCAATGAACGGTATTCAGGCCGTTGAAACGGCATTCAAGTGGGCATATTCAATTCGGTACCCGACACCTTCGGCTTGACTGACCACTAGTGGGCTTGCACAACTGATACCAACTGTATGAAAGAAAAGATCAAGCACACAGGTCTCCTATGCGCCTGAAATCTTGATTTTTCCAGGACGCCTGCGGTTTGGCAACGCGTTGAGTGAGTGCGAAAAAGGATGTCTCAAGGTCGACAGGGCTGAGGAAGGATCGTTTGTGACCGGATGGGTCTTTTCAACCATTCCTGTATGGGAGACTCGTGCCGACAGCTTCGTACTCAATACTAAAATCCTCAGACGAAGACCGCCGGCACGGCCTAACGTCACATAGGGTTTGAAGACCGGGGGCCTATCCCGCAAGCGGAGTCTGCCCGGCTTTCGCCAAGGCGACTAACTTGGTATAGGAGGCTTCCCCGGTCCCTCGATCCGCTCAGTCACGGGTCGAGCCTTGCAGTGTTTTCCCGCAAGAGATCCCGCAAGAGATCCCGTGACGGGAAGAAACTCCCGTCGTGGACGCGCGCCTAAGCGGAACCGAGAAATCGCTGCGGTCGGTAACTGCTTTGGTGTTTCCAGAGAGCGTGAAGGGTAGCCAAGATCTTCCGTTGTGTGTTGAGCCGAGCGTTGGTCTTCTTGCCGGTGCGCTTGAGGGACTGCTCGTAGAAGCGAGACACTTCGTTGTCCCCTTCTTTGCGAGCTCCGAGCCACGCCTGGTAGCTGACCTGCTTCAGTTCGCTTCTTCCTTGAGGATCAAGTTCTTCGTGCCCGAGAGGTTTGCCGTCGGAGGTTTGGCTTCGAATCCCAAGCTGGCAGTAGCGCCACAGCTTTTGTTTGGTGGCAAACCGGTGGGGCGTCTGGATCAGGGCATCAAACACGTGCGAACCGATCGGCCCCACGCCGGGAACCGCCTGAAACTCCGCAATCTCCGAATACTTGGAGCCGAGATCCAGCATCTGCTTTTTTGCATCGGACTGCGCATCGAGAGCAGTGTCCAGCATCTGGTACAGGCCGCGGAGCTGTCGTTCGACCTCCGGGCTCGAGAGCTGGTCGAGGTAGTGCTCTCGCCCCTTGCTTTTGTAAATCCGATCGCCACTGACATCGAGCACACCCCAGCGGCGGAAAGTGGCCTTGATCTTCTGCTTGAGTGCTACCTGTTGCTTCCGGCATCGGAGGTAGTGCTGCGCACTGGCCTTGAAAACCGCACGGTGGTCTTCTTCGGCCTGATAAACCTCCTTCAACTCTTCGAGTCGCAGAAGCCGACACAGGTTGTAGGCGTCGGCACGGTCGCTTTTGCGAGCGTCTCGGCTGATGAGGTAATTTTCCCGAGGGTCACATACGACTGTGCGGTCGACGTAGGCGTCGAGGGTGCGGGCGGCCCAACGGGACAGGGAATTGGCTTCAATCGCCAACATCGTCTCCGACGCTTCCACTGAGGCAACCCTTGGAATCAGCTCCGACTCAGCAGTCGAAAATTGTTGATCTCCCTGGTAGGTACCATCTTCCGCCATGATGCCCAGCGTCGAGGAGCTTGCGTGTAAATCGAGCCCGAGGTATGCTGTAGTCATAAGGACGGTTGTGGTGGTTTTATGGAGCCCGTTCACTCCAACGTAGCCACCACAGGCGTCCTTTTTCTTTCAATGATACCCGCAAGCTCCGTTGGGTATATGAGTATGGGAGTGTGTGGGTATGTACGTGCGCCCCATACGCTTGCATCTGTACCGTCACATCTACAATCCTGAACTTTGCAGGCGGACTCGGTATGACACGCGAGAAATCGCGGCTCTCGTGTCGCTGTTTCCGTCTGTATCTCCTGCGCGGAATCGCACAGGCGGTTCTATCGGGCAGCCGCGCGCCGGATTCGATCATTGAGCGCACGGCCCAACCCGTCGTTGGGTACCGCCTGCGCGTAGATTCGATCGCAGCCGGCGTGGTCGCACGTCCGGAAGAAGTGGAAGAGATCCTGCGCGTAGGTTTCCACGTCCGAAACGACGCGACAGTGCCGAAAGACTGAACTGTTCTCCGGTGCCCGAAGTCCGATGTACCCGGCCGCAGACGTAGGCTCTGCCTCCTCTGGCTCGTGGACGAGGTGGACCTGAGCGGCAGGGGCGTAATGTCGATGGCGGGTACCCGGACTTTTCGGGCGATCCCCTTCCCCCTGCTCTTCCATATGTACCGCCCCAACGACGGATTTGAGAGCTTCGACAGAGACGGCCCCCGGACGCAGAACGACCGGAGGATCGGTGGTACAGTCGAGCACAGTGGACTCAACCCCCTTCTCCGTCCGGCCTCCGTCGAGAAGACAGGCAATGCGGCCCTCCAGATCTTCGAGAACCGCCTCCGGGCTGGTGGGACTGGGTCGGCCGGAGCGGTTGGCCGACGGGGCCGCAACGGGCGTCTCACAGGCCCGGAGAAACGCCTGCGCGAGATCGTGCCCTGGGATCCGCACGCCGACAGTGTCCCGCCCGGCCGTGACGACCTCCGGGAGATCCGGGTGCTTCGGAAGAATGAGAGTCAACGGTCCGGGACTGAACCGGTCCAGCAGCCGCTCGGCCGTCTCGGACAACGACGCCACCACCTGCGGAACCTGTGCCCGACCGGCAAGGTGAACGATGAGCGGGTTGTCCGCCGGCCGTCCCTTGGCCTCAAAGATGGCCTCGACCGCCTTAGGCTGGAAAGCATCGGCCCCAAGACCGTAGACCGTCTCGGTCGGAAACGCCACGAGGCGCCCCTGCCGAAGCATCGCGGCGGCATCTGCGGAAGAAGAAGTCCGTATCGTCTCCATGGAGAACACTATGCTCATGAGCAACTGGACAGTAGGCCCTTCCTGTCGCGTGAGACGACGTACAGAGCCCCCTCGCGTTCCCTAGCGTACCCGTGCGACGACCGGGGGTCTCGCACCCGGATCGCCCTCGACTGATGTTTGACCCGTACCTCCGGATGCCCCCGATGGAGCGTCTCAACCTGCCGCCCTACTCGTTTCGAACGACGGAGAAGGAAGGCAAGCGTGTCATCTACGACCCCGTGCGTCAGACGTACGTCCGTCTGACGCCGGAAGAGTGGGTGCGCCAGCACTTCGTGCAGTACCTCATCCAGGACCTCGACGTGCCTGAGGGACTGGTGGCGACGGAGGCATCGTTCAAGTATCAAGGACAGCCGTGGCGGGCCGACATTGTCGTGCACAGTCGAGATGGGACCCCACTATTGCTCGTGGAGTGCAAGGCCCCCAGTGTGTCCCTCCATCAGGACACCTTCGATCAAGGAGCCCGCTATAATCTCGTGCTCGATGCACCGTATCTCGTCGTCACGAACGGTCAGGAGCACTACGCCTGTCGTATCGACCTGGAGGAGCAGGACTACGCCTTTCTCGACGACCTTCCCCCCTACGAGACGTTGCTTGAGCGAACCTCCTAACCCAATGACTCACACTTCGTGACGCGTCCAAACGGCAAAAGAAATTCCTCGCTCCAGCAGGTCAGGAAGAGCAGAAATGTTCTCATCTTCCGCCGACTCCACGTCTAGCAGGGCTCGAATCTCCTGGTGCACCTCTCGTGCCTCTTCCAAGAGTGATTCTGAAACCTCGGGATAGAGACTGAGGAGATTCTGATGCATGGTTTTCACCAACCGCTCGGCCCGCCGGAGCTTCATGAGAAGGTCGAAGTGTCTCACGGCATGTGCCAGTTTGCCCTCTTCGTCCCGTTCAAGGGGAACGCGGCCAAGCACCAGTTGCATCAAAAGCTCCAGCAGTGTCTTTCGCGCCTCCAACAACCGGGCGGTCGCGAGATCGCTGGGGGTTTGCGCCGCCGGATCACGACCGGCCCGACGCTCGGCTACCGACTCGCGTACCTCCTCTGCGGTCGATAAGGTGGCCAAAAGCGTCATGGACTGCAAAACGGCAGCCGAATCGGGGCTGCCGTTCGAGGTCCCCTCCTCAGGGCTCTTCTCACTCATGGAGTGACAGCTCAAAACAAATGAGTAGGACAGAGGACAGGGAAAATCGGGAGGCGCGACTCGAAAGGCATTTGTGAAGCATGACTTCAATGCCTTTATCCCTCGCAATTTCACGCCTCATGTCTCCCCTTCACTACACCTCAAGGTACCGAACGAACTCTTCGACCAGCTCTTCCAACTCCTCTTCGGTCTCCCCAAAGGAAGCGACCACGTGGTACCCATTGTGTTCGAGCACGTGCCGAATACGGGACGTGTCCTTCACGTTGAGTTTGAGTGTGACCCGAATTTTTCCGGACGCCTGCTCGGGCGATTCGGAAGCCACGGCCAGCACCTTTCCGTCATTCTGCTCAATGAGGTGAACCAACTTGGCCAGCGCGTAATCCCGGGGATCCACTTCAAGGGCCACGATGGCTCCCGTCTGCTGGGTGGACAGCATCTGGGCAAACTTGTCGAAAATGTCGTGTCGCTGAATGAGGCCGTAGTAATTTCCTTCCGAGTCGGCCACTGGAATGGTGCTGAGGTCGTGGTCGACCATGGTTCGGGCCGCATCGAAGATGTGAGCCTCGGGCGGCACGCTCACCGGCCGTCCAACGAGCAACTCCCCCACCTCGTCATCCGGACCGTTTGCATCCATCAGGCGGGTCTCGGAAAGCACGCCGACAAGGTCCCCCTCGTCATCAACCACAGGGAGATGATTGACGTGGTGCTCCATGAGCCGTCCCAACGCGGTTTCGACCGAGTCGGACACCTCAAGGGTGGATATAGACGGATTCGTAGCGTCTCGAGCTTTCATGGACTGGGGGGGTTTGCGTGAAAGGGTGCGCGCTACCGATCCGTGGAGGAACCCGTAAGATCACCGGAGCGAGGCGACGAGCTGTTCCTGCTGTCGCGAGCCAGTGTCTCTGTACGCCTTCACGGGCCAGCATCGCTGCATTGGACATTGCCCCGTTGCACTGTTGACGTACGATGCAAGGGCCATGCCGTTACCGGCACTACGCCAGATCCGCAGGATGATTGCAGGACCGTCACGTCTGGCGTGAGCTGGAACGTGTGGCTTACGACTCTTGGACGGCCACATCGTCATCTACGACAGGTCGAAGGTCCGCGAAGGACTCCAGCATTTGTTGCAGCCGATCGTCATTCCGGGGCGACGCGCGGAAGCGCATGCGCGCAACAGCTTGCGGGCTGTCCTCTGCCCCATTTTCAGCATACATGTATTCTTCGTCTAGCACATCCGACAAGCGGTGGATCTTAGCGATGGCTTCTGGCTCAGTCACCGGGACGTAAGTCACGCGCTCCACGTAATCTTTTTCAATGAGGTTGAGCAGATCTTCCTTTAGCTGCTCCAGCCCAATCCCTCGAAGCGCCGAAATGAAGGACGCATCCGGATGCTCGTCGCGAAGGGCCCGGAGAAGACTCCGATCCTCAAGTGCATCCACCTTGTTAAACACAACGAGGGTTGGCTTGTCATCGGCATCAAGCTCCCCCAGCGTCTCGTCGACGACCCGTATCTGCTCCTCGAAGTTGGGATGCGTCACGTCCACCACGTGCACGAGGACATCGCTCTCCCGCACCTCGTCGAGCGTGCTCTTAAAACTCTCAATGAGTCGGTGGGGCAGCTTGCGAATGAATCCGACCGTGTCGGACATCAGCACCTCCTTGTTGGTGTCGAGCTCCACGGTGCGCGTGGTGGCGTCGAGCGTCGCAAAGAGGCGATCTTCCGCAAGGACGTTTTCGTCGGCCAGGGCGTTGAGGAGCGTCGACTTCCCGGCATTCGTGTAGCCAACCAGTGAGACAGTCGTGTGCTCGTTCCGGCCCTTGCGCTGAGTCTGGCGTTGCTGATCGATGTTGTCGAGCTTGTCGCGCAGCTTCGCCATGCGCTTATCGATCATCCGCCGGTCCATCTCGATCTGTTTCTCTCCCGGTCCCTTCGTGCCAATCCCGCCTTCCTGACGCGAGAGGTGAGTCCAGCGCCGGGTCAGTCGCGAGCGGAGATAATCGAGCTGAGCAAGCTCCACCTGCGTTTTGGCCGCGCGGGTCTGTGCCCGGCTGGCAAAGATGTCCAGGATGAGTCCCGACCGGTCCAGCAGTTTACAGTCGATCTGCTTCTCGATGTTTTTGACCTGCACCGGACTAAGCTCGTCGTCGAAAATGACGAGGTCCGTATCCCGCTTTTTCGTGAGGCGCCCCAGCTCGTTTACTTTTCCGGAGCCGATGAACGTCGCCGGGTCCGGACTGTTGAGCGACTGCGTGAGACGGTCGGTCACCTCGGCACCGGCAGTGTTCGCCAGGTGCTCCAACTCATTCAGGTGGTCGCGGACGTCAAAGCGCGACTCTTGGGGCGTGATGATGCCCACGATGATGGCGGATTCGGCGTCTTTCGTCTTTTCTTCAGGTGTAAACAACGGCAGCAAACACTTATGAAGGGAGAGCGCGATCGCGTTCAAACATGAGGTTCAACAAAACTGCATTGTCCTATACCAACAGGCCGAATTGGTGTTGCACGTCCGCAGGCCCCCAGTTGCGATCGTCCGGAACGGCGACTTGACGCCAGAGGCAGAGAATGACATGAGAAAATGCTACGTCATCCTCCCTGACGGGAATTATCGTTCTGCTGCATTATCGCCTCAGTGAACGCCGATGCACCGGCGAACGTCTGTCGGGCCTCAAGCTTCGTCGTGGCAATGTCTCGGAACTCTTCAAGACAACGCTCCGGAACGGGGAGGCCCAACTGGCGGTGCTCCTGATTCTCACGATCGCGATAGACGAACACGAAGTGGGGACGACCGTCTTTCGACACTTCAGCGTACTCCACGACTTGACTCCAGGCCACAGCCTGATTGAGACACGAGAGGGTAGGCACGATCCCGTACTCGGTGACGATGGTCGACCGGGCCAGCCACGTCGCCACGAACCAGAACAGCCCACCGGCCGGATAGCCGACCAGGGCTGTTGGGGGCACGTCGATCCCACTCGCCTCAGCGTACGCCAGTCCAGGGATTAGAAGCAGCAGGAAGAGAGACGGACCAATGGGGACACGGATTACGCCATGAGCACACCAGACGAGCATCGGGCGCTGGATCCGGAGGCACCTCACGATGGCCGCGAGCATAGACACCGACGTCCCCCCCACGAAGAGGATGAGCGCCACTGCGTGAAAAGCCGCGAGCACGTCGGCGATCGAGGGCATGAGGAAGAGTAGCTCATCAAGTGTTGCGGGTCGGAAAGAGTTCTGCCATCAAGAAGCTTCGGGGACGACAGATTAGCAACGGAAGGGGATTCCAATTCCACGCACGACTACTTCGACCGGACCGACTATAAACAAAGCGGTACGAGGTCGGCGTGGAGCAGGACGCCCCAATTTGTTGCTGCTAGTGGGCTTGCACAACTGAAACGCGAGAAATCGCAGAGATCGTGACGCTGTTTCCGTCTGTATCTCCTGCGCGGAATATGCTCGGGATCGACCGCTGTCAGCAACCGCTGACGATTGTGGCGTCAGGAGACCGACGCTCAAGACCACCAGAGTCGTTGCGAAAGGTCACTCGGACGCGGCAGTTTCGGGGCGCCACTGGCTCGCCAACAGCATCTCTGTGGTCAGGAAAATCAACGCCAGGAGCAAAAAGACGTTCCAGATTTCGGTGCCGGCCTGCTGGGTGCGAAGGGTCTCCGCCACGTCGTCCGATCCGGTGCCAGAAACGGACTGCACGGGCGTTCTAGAAATGGACTGAAGTCGAGCGGCGGCACTGTCCACAGAGGCAACTCGGAGGTCGGACTCCGCAGGATCGACATTCACAGCCACCCGGCGCACGAGTTGCTCACCTGCTCGTACGTCGTAGATCCCCGGGGTGTCGAGCGTACGCCCAACCTCCAACAGGGTGGCGCCGAAGAGACTCCGTTGCTCAGGCGCCACCTCCGCCCCATCCGGGCCTACGAGTCGAAGGGTGGTGCCCGGAGCGAGTCCCGAGATGCGCAGTTCGCCGGGCGTCCCGGCCACGAGTTGCTCGCCCGCGACCGAAGTCCCCGCGGAAAGATAATAGACGGACCGGTAAAGCAGCGGGACGAAGAGGCCGCGCACGGGGAAATCACTCCAGCTCGGCGTGGGCGACACCGCCATCCAGAGCATGGCCCCGCCCCCATGTCGTATCTCGTGCAGAAACGGAACGCCACTCGAAAGCTCGATGAGGGTTTGGCCCGAGCGGCCCGACGGCCGCAGGTTCATCGTATAGTAGATCTCCGGTTGCTCCACCTCTGCCTCCGGCCGCCGCTCCTCGTTGAAGACGGCCTCAAACAGTGGATGCTCCAGGTCCACACGCTCAAAGGAGGCGATCGACTGCTGCCCGGCGGGCGTACCGCTGAACCCCTGAACGGTCCCGGCCCGAAGCGAAGAGAAGAGGGAATTGTATGATTCGGCCTCCGCTTGTCCGCTCGGAAAAAGCAATACCCCTCCCCCACGGTCCACGTACCGTACCAGCGCATCGACCTCTCCACTCGACAACGTGCGCGGCCCCACCAGGATCACGGTGTCGTAGCTTCCAAGCTCCGCCGAGACGAGTGCCGTTTCCTCAATGCTCGTCGTTTGAAACGCAATCCGGTCGGCAATCATCTCCGACGACAGTGCGAGGTCCACGTACCGCGTCTGCTGCCCCTCTCCCCGTACGACAAGCACCCGTCGCTCCTCTGGTACATTCAGGGTAAAGTGATGACGATCGTCGGCCGGAAAGTCGTCGTCCTCCGTCACAATGGCCCCGCGGAGCCAACCGCGCTCCTGAGGCGTGACGGTGAACGAAACGGTGGTTTCGAGCCCGGGCTCTAAGGTCGTGGTGGACTGGGCCACACGCTGTCCGTCCAGATAGACGCTGGCAACGTACTCAGAGAGTGGGTCTGTACCGTAGTTGACGAGCGTTGCCTCGAGCTGGACGGGTTGCCCGACTTCCGCGATCCGGCTGGTCACCGTGACGTCCTTGACCCCCACGTTGGCTGCGGTACGGGTCTCGACCGGCAGGAGCCGCACCTGCACTCCGTCCGGGAGCTGCGTGGCAACCGAGTCGCCGAGGGTACTCCGCTGGAGATCTCCCGCCACGTAGACGACGCGGCGGGGAGCGTCCGACTCGGCGACGGCTTCGCCGGCTCGCACGACGGCCCGGGCCAATGACGTGGCCCCCGCCCGAGGCTCCAGTGAGGACAGTGCTTCTTGCGCCACTCCGACGTTCGTGCCCAGCGAGGGCGTGCCCTCTCCCTCCCGAGCCGTCGGCCACACCATCATCTCATCGCCCTTCCCTACTGTTTCCAAGACGCCCTGCGCCTGCCCCTTCGCCTGATCGAGGGCCGAGCCCCCCTGTCCACTCTCCACCTGCATGGAAAGCGAGTTGTCAACCACGAGCGCGTGGGCGGTCCGCACCGACGAGCCAACCCCGGCAAGGTCGCCGGTGAGGGTGGGCTGTGCAAAGGCCATGACGAGACTCGCAATCGCGAGCATCCGAAGGGCCAACAACAGCCACTCTTTGATCCGGACGCGCTGCACCGCGGTTTCCTGCAATTCCTTCACGAAGGCCAACGAGCTGAAGTCGACCGTAGTGGGCTGGCGCAGGTTAAACAGGTGAAGAAACAACGGGACGACCACCGCCGCCATTGCGAGAAGCGCGAAAGGGTTGAGAAACGACACAGGCGCACGACACTTCTGAAAACGGAACAGGGGCGGCTGCTACCGTACAGGAAGTGTCCGCGTTCCAGTGCCCGTCTGCCTCCCGCTATGCCTCGGTTGCCCTCGTCCCCGGCGCTCGCCAGGACGCTCCGGTCCCCCCTACGAGCGCTCTCCCAGAGACAGCTTCTCACCGGTGTGGCGATCCTCGTGCTCACAAGTCGCGGTCTCGTCTATCTCCTGGGGGTCCGGTTCTACGACCAGGAGCTGGACCGGTACATGCCGTTTCTCGACCCGGCGCTGCTCCGGACCGACCTGTTTCAGAGCGTCTGGCATCTCCACCTCAAACCGCCCCTCATGAATTTCGGGGCCGGGGTCGTTCTTCAAACTGCCGGCGATGCGTCTACACTCGTATTCTCGGGAATCTTCGTCGCTCTCGGCGTCCTGCTGTCGGTGAGCTTGGCCGACCTGCTGTGTCAGTTGGACCTTCCACGCGAACTCGTGCTCGTGCTCACGGTCGGGTACGCCGTGAGTCCGTCGGTCCTACTGTTCGAGAATTTCCTCTACCACACGTATCCCGCGGCGGCTCTCCTCGCGGCCACAGCGGCCTGCTTCGGACGAGCGTTGGCCTCTGGACGCCGCCGATGGTGGGGGGCGTGCTTTGTCCTGGGCATGCTCCTCTGTTACATGCGGAGCCTGTATCACCTCGTCTGGCTGGTGGGCCTGGTTGGATTGGCCCTCACCCTGCGCAGCGGGCAGCGAGTGCGAATTTTGAGCACCGCCGCTCTCCCCACGACAGCGGTCACGGCCCTCTACGCCAAAAACCTCGTTCTCTTCGGCGTCTTCGGAGCGAGTTCCTGGCTTGGCATTAGTCTAGCGAAAGGCACGGTCGACCAGTTGCCCGCCGAGACCCGATCGGCCTGGATCGAGCAGAGGCGCTTGACGCCCGCTGCACAGGTCGACCCATTCGCCGGCCCCGACGCGTACGTGCCCTACGTGGACCAACCATCCCCCACCGGCATTCCTGCCCTCGACCAGCGCCGCAAGCGCTCCGGCAGGCCCAACTATAACCACCGCATCTATCCCGTAGCCGCAGATGCCCAGCTGCAAAACGCGCTTACGGTCATGTGGCACTGCCCCCTCGTCTATTGCCGGACGGTGCTCCGCAACATTTTACACTGGCTGAGTCCCACGACCACCTGGCACCCCCGCGACCCCGAAGGCTCCCCGTTCCGCGGCAATCGATCGGTGCTCGGCTCCTACGAGCGCGCCGTAAACGCCGTCTTCTATCCGCTCCGCCTCGGGGACCGGATCGGGATCCCCCTGCTCATTCCGATTGTGCTGGCGGGAGGAGTCCTCTGGGGGCTCCGGAACGTGCGGAGAGGGCAGGACGAGCGAGGGGGGCTGCAGCTGTTCCTGGCCGGGACGGGGCTGTACGTGATCGCCGTGAGCTGCCTCATCGAAAGCGGCGTGGAGCTTTCCCGATTTCGCTTTACAGTGAACGCTCTATTCCTCGCACTCACAGCCTCTCTCGCACAAGAGTGGATCTCCTCCCTCACTTCGCAAACCGAATGAGGGACTGGCAACACCATCGAGCAGCCGCCCTCCACATTCAGAAACGAACCTCACCGCTTCATCGCCAGCGTCACCCCATCGGCGAGCGGAAGCATGGTCAATTCAATGCGCTCGTCGGTGTGGAGCTTCTCGTTGAGATCCCGAACGACCTGCACACTTTCGTCGTCGGGCGCCGGGTCCGTCACACGCCCCCCACGAAAGACGTTATCGATGGCAATCACGCCGCCGGGCCGCAGCAACTGTAGAGATTTCTCGTAGTAGGTGTCGTACGTCTCCTTGTCGGCATCGATAAACGCGAAGTCGAATGTACCGGCCGCCCCGTCGTCGAGCAGGGAGGTAAGCGTGTCTTCAGCCGGGGCAATGCGCAGATCAATCTGATGGTTGACGCCCGCCTCTCGCCAGTAGCGCCGGGCCACCTCGGTGTACTCCTCGCTAATGTCGCACGCCACGAGTTCACCATTGGGCGGCAGCACCTCCGCTACGGCGAGGGCACTGTACCCGGTAAAGACGCCAATCTCCAGGGTCCGCCGTGCCCCGATAAGCTGGACGAGGAACCGGAGAAACTGCGCCTGCTCCGGCGCAATCTGCATGTGGGCCCGCGGATGCTCGGCGGTTTCTTCCCGCAGCCGGGTCATGACCTCCGTCTCGCGAAGGGAGACTGAGAGCAGATATTCGTGGAGGTCATCCGGAAGACCGAGAGATTTACGGGACATGTAGACCAAATAGGGCTATGCAGGAAAACGATCGGTTCGTGTTGAGCAGTCCCAACTGCACAAGAATACAATAGCGCCCCGTCTGGAGGAGATCCAAACGGAGCGCAATCCGACTGTCGAATATCCCCCGACGTTGGCTAGTGACCTTGCACAACGACTCTGGCGGTTTCGAGCGTCGGTCCCCTGCCGCCACAATCGTCAGCGGTTGCGGGCAGCGGTCGATCGAGCAAATTCCACGCAGGAGATACAGACGGAAACAGCGTCACGTTCTCTGCGACTTCGCGCGCTTCAGTTGTGCAAGCCCACTAGGAACCCTCACCGTCGCTGATTGCCATCGTCAGCCGTTCGGCCAACTCTTCGTGCCCGTTTTCGGACGCAAGATCGGCCGCCGTCTGGTCCTGCTCGTTTGTCATCGTCGGGTCGGCGTCGTGCGCCAGCAGCAGATCCACGATCGCCGGCTCGTCGTACGTGGCGGCGTACATGAGCGCCGTGGTGCCGTCGCCGCTGGTCGCGTTCACGTCGGCCCCAGCGTCAATGAGCACCTCGGCAACGTCCACGAAGCCCTTGAAGCAACAGCCCATGAGGGGGGTGTTGCCGTTGGGTTCTGGCAAGTTCGGATCGGCCCCGTACTCAACCAGCAACTCCACCATCTCAGGCTGATCGCTGTAGGCGGCGATCATGAGGAGACTGTGTCCGTGCTCGTTCGTGTCGTTGGGAGCCAATCCGTCTTCCAGGATCTTCTCCATGGCCTCGGTATTGCCCCGACGAGCAATCGCGTGGGGATCAGAGCGGGCAGAATCAGTCATGCAATTGTAGGAAGTCGTATGGAAACGATGTGCGAGTGCCAAACACGAAAGAGGGGCGAACGCGGGGTTCGCCCCTCTCCGGATTGTAGTAGTACTTGATGGGCCGAGTGAAGAGGCTTCGCCCGCCCCTGCAGAGCCCAAAGAATCGTTAGAGGCCAACGACCGATTCGGTCTGTCTATTCAAGGTCGAACCGGTCGAGGGTCATTACCTTCGTCCAGGCATCCACAAAGTCGTGGACGAGCTTCTCCTCGCCGTCGTCGGCTCCATACACTTCTGCAAGGGTACGAAGGCGAGAGTTGGATCCGAAGATCAGGTCCACGCGGGTCGCCGTCCACTCGACCTCGCCAGTGTCTCGGTCCTGCACCTCAAAAACCTGCTTCGCCTCCGACACCGACTCCCACTCGTACTCCATTGAGAGCAGGTTCACGAAGTAGTCGTTGGTCAGCGTCTCCGGACGGTCGGTAAAGACCCCGTGGCCATCGGCCTGCTCGTGGGTGGCATCGAGTGCACGCATGCCCCCCACGAGCACCGTCATCTCGGCAGGCGTCAGGTTCAACAGGTCCGCCTTGTCGATCAGGAATTCCTCCGGTGTGCCGTCGCGTCCCGGATCGTCCGCGAGGTAGTTGCGGAAGCCATCGGCTTTCGGCTCCAGCCACTCAAACGCCTCGATGTCGGTCTGCTCCTGCGTAGCGTCGGTGCGGCCGGGGTGGAACGGCACCTCCACATCGTGGCCGGCATCCGCCGCGGCCTGCTCAATGGCGGCGGCCCCGCCCAGGACGATCAGGTCGGCCATAGACACCCGGATGTCATCGGAGCGAGAGTCGTTGAAGTCCTGCTGGATTTCTTCAAAGACCTCCAGCGTGCGGGACAACTCGCCCGGTTCATTGGCTTCCCAGCCCCGGTGCGGCTTGAGGCGAATGCGTGCCCCGTTAGCACCCCCGCGCTTGTCGCTGTCTCGATACGTCGACGCCGACGCCCAGGCGGTTTTTACCAAGCGGGAGACGGACAAATCGGTATCAAGAATTCTGTCTTTGAGTTCGGCGATCTCCTCGTCCCCGATCAACTCGTGGTCGACGTCGGGGACAGGGTCCTGCCAGATCAGATCCTCGTCGGGCACCTCCGGACCGAGGTACCGCTCTTTCGGCCCCATGTCTCGGTGCAGCAGCTTGAACCAGGCCCGCGCGAACGCGTCCTGAAATTCATCCGGATTCTCCTGGAAGTCTTCGATGATCTCCCGGTAGTCCGGATCCCGCTTCAGGGCAATGTCCGTCGTGAGCATCATCGGGTCCACCGTCGCCGACGAATCGTGAGCGTCCGGCGCGATCCCTTTCAGCTCGTCACTTTTCGGGCGCCATTGCCACGCGCCGCCGGGGCCCTCGTGCACCTCCCATTCATTGTCGAGCAGAAGATCCAGGTAGCCCAAATCCCACTGCGTCGGTTCATCGGTCCAGGGCCCTTCAATGCCGCTGGTGATGGTATCGCCCCCCTTCCCGGAGCCGTAGTCGCTTTTCCAGCCAAGCCCCTGCTGTTCAATGGGCGCTGCCTCGGGCTCCGCTCCAACGTGCTCGTCGCTGTCGGCGGCGCCGTGCACCTTCCCAAACGTGTGTCCGCCGGCGATGAGCGCCGCCGTCTCCCGGTCGTTCATCGCCATCCGTCCGAAGGACTGGCGGATGCGCCGGGCCGACCACTCCGGATCCGGCTCGCCTTCCGGGCCCTCGGGGTTCACGTAGATGAGCCCCATCACGGTCGCGCCGAGGTTCCCCTCCAGTTCGTCGTCCTCATTGAACCGATCCCAGGTCTCCATTTCGTCTTCCGGGCCCCAGTCGATGGAGCCGTCGGGCTTGTAATCGTCCTCGCGCCCCCCGCCGAACCCAAAGGTCTTGAAGCCCATCGACTCCATGGCCACGTTGCCGGCCAGCAGCATCAGGTCCGCCCACGAAATCTTGCGGCCGTACTTCTGCTTCACCGGCCAGAGCAGGCGGCGGGCCTTGTCGAGGTTCGCGTTGTCGGGCCAGCTGTTGAGGGGCGCCAGCCGCTGCCGGCCGCCGGCGCCGCCGCCCCGACCGTCGGTGGTGCGGTACGTGCCCGCAGCGTGCCACGCCATGCGGATGAAGAGCGGCCCGTAGTGTCCGTAGTCGGCGGGCCACCAGTCCTTCGAAGTCGTCATCACCTCTTCGATATCGGCCTTCAGGGCCTCAAAGTCGAGCTGCTTGAAGGCGTCCGGGTACTCGAAGTCCCCGTTCCAGGGACCGACGTTTTGCACGTTCTGGTCGAGAATCTCAATGTCCAGACTGCTCGGCCACCACTCGCGCTTCGCGGCGGGGGTGCGTGCCGACGCCTCCGCCGAGCCGTTGTGCATCACCGGGCACCCGTTGGTTTCGCTTGTGCCTTCCGTTGCAAGTTCCTTTGACATATACAGAAATGAGGCGGTTGCTGGGGGAATAACGTGACGGTTAGAAAGGTAGGCGTCACGCCTTGATTATCCAAATCGATCTTTTCTATCTTCATCATTGGATAAAACTATCACAGAGAGGGATTTTCTAAACAGCGGACATCCCGCGTCAGGCGGTTTTGTGATGCGTATTGCGTGAGGACGCCTCCTCCGACCACTGATCACCGAATCCGAGATTCGCCCATGACCCTCGCCCAACTCAGATACTTCGTCGCTGTCGACGAACACAGACACTTCGGCCGGGCCGCCGCAGCCTGCCACGTGTCGCAACCGACACTCAGCACACAGCTCCGCAAGTTAGAGGACGAGTTGGGCGTCGAACTCATCGACCGGAGCCACCAGCCCGTCGTGCCGACCGCCGAGGGAGAGCGCCTCATCGAACAGGCACGAACGGTACTGACAGCACGCGACCGTCTGGCGACCCTCGCCGACGACATACAGGATCGCGTCTCCGGCACATTGCGGATTGGGATGCTGCCCACGCTGTCCCCGTACCTCCTCCCTCTCGTCCTCCCGGCAATGAAGGAGGCTCATCCTGAAGTTACGCTCATTCTACGAGAGTGGCCGACCGCCGAGGTGCTTGATGCCCTGCACACCGATGCCCTGGACGTCGGCCTCATCGCCACCGACGAGGCCGGGCCCGACCTCTACGACACTGTGTTATTTACCGAACCGTTCGTGGGCTACGTGGCCCGCCCGCACCGGCTCGCCGACCGGGAGACGCTTCACCCGTCGGACCTTTCCGTGGACGACCTCTGGCTCCTCAGTGAGGGCCACTGCTTTCGGGATCAGGTGCTTCAGGTGTGCGGCCACACGCCCACCGGTGCTCACGTGCCGGCCCGCTTCGAAAGTGGCTCACTGGAAACGCTGGTCCACCTCGTACGCCAGAGCGGGGGCATGACCCTCCTTCCACGCCTCGCTACGCACCACATGCCGGACGCGGAGCGGGAACAGTACGTCGTGCCGTTCGCTGATCCGCCCCCGACGCGCGACGTACGCCTCGTGGGGCGCCGCCGCCACAAGCAGCGACTCGTGGATGCGTTCGTCGATACGCTTCAAGAGGTCCTTCCCGACTCCGTTGATCTCCCTTGATCCGTCTCACGACTGTGAGGGAACGGACACGAGCCACCCGGTCTCCGCCTCTTCGATGGAAAACCGATCGCCGAGAATACGCTCGATGACCGCCGCATTCGTATGGGTGTGCGCCGTGAGGGTCGTGGTGCGAAACTGCCCCCCGCCCAGCGCCAGTGGCAACAACAGCTGATCGGCGAGATGAGGACCCACCGGCGCGTCAGCGTTCAAATACGACTCTGCCTCCTCCGCCACGTCCATCGCCACCTGTTCAGCGCGCACTCCCTTCTCCCCAATGCCGCTTACCACCTCGGTCACGTGCCGAAACGGGAGCTCCAGCAACAGCGCGTTGCCTGCACTCGGGGACGTGGGCGTCTCGATGCGCGTCTCGCCGACATCAACGGACAGAGCCTCCCGCAGCGTCGCGATCTCCCGCTCGGCGATGTGGCGCGGAAGATTGGCGACGATGGCCCGGATGCGAGCCGGTCGCGATGCCCCGCGCTCCGTGAGGCGTAGCCGTTCCAGCTCAGCCACCGGC
>JAHENZ010000226.1 GCA_018609755.1 Salinivenus sp.
ACCATCCACGACGGGCCGGTCGGCATCGGCATCAAGCCGATCACCGAGTTTGGCACGAAGCGCCTCGTCCGCGAGGCGATCGACTACGCCCTTGAAAACGACGATAAACAGTTCGTTACGCTCGTGCACAAGGGCAACATCATGAAGTTCACCGAGGGCGCCTTCCGCGACTGGGGATACGAAGTGGCCCGCGAGGAGTACGGCGACGAGGTCATCACGGAGGACACCCTGTGGGAGGAGCGCGATGGAGAGCCGCCCGAAGACGCTGTTGTCGTCAACGACCGAATTGCCGACAACATGCTCCAGCAGATTCAGACCCGCACCGACCAGTACGACGTGCTGGCCATGCCGAACCTCAACGGCGACTACCTCTCGGATGCCTGCGGGGCACAGATCGGCGGCCTCGGCATAGCGCCGGGCGCCAACTTCGGAGAAGCGTCCTGCCTGGCCGAGCCGGTGCACGGCTCCGCCAACAAGTACGCGGGGCAGGACAAGGTGAACCCCTCGGCCCTCATCCTGTCGGGACGAATCATGTTCGAATACATGGGCTGGCAGGAAGCGGCCGACGCGATTCTCGACGGCTTGGAGAAGACGATCAGCCAGAAGCGCGTGACGTACGACTTCGAGCGCAACCTGGAGGGCGCGGAGCTGCTGAAGTGCAGTGAGTTCGGCCAGGCGGTCGTGGAGAATATGAGCTAATTCCGTGTGTGATTGTGTGCGTATGGGTGTATGTGCGTGTCGAGCGTCGCTGCTCCGCATCATACGCTATGCGCTCACCTTTAGAAGTATAAGCGGCATCGTGGGCGAAGTCCGCGGTGCCGCTTTTTTGTTGCGTGCTATCATGGGCCTTCCCTGGAGCAGCCTCCCTCCTCCCATCAGGCACCTTTCTACCTGCTGGTGAGCAGCCCTGCGGACCAGAACGTCTTCTTTCAGAACAGTCTTTCAAGAGCACGACTGAACCGGTAGACCTCGACTGGAAAATTCGTTCGCAACCGGTGCTCCTGTTTTGTATATTTGTGAAATACCTGTAGTGGGCACTGCCATTTGCCGACACTGCCCCTCGGCTGCTCCTTTCACATTTGCGCCCCACCCTCATGGCTCAGTCTACCGTCTCTTTCGACAACCAGAAGTCGAAAGAATTTACGAGCGAGCTTCGCGATCGGGTCGACGCGTACTTTGAGGAAAACGATCTCTCGAAGCACGCGAACACGCGAATGGTCGTGAAGACGGTCGCAATGCTCGCGATGGTCTTCGTCCCCTATTTCCTCATTCTGTTCGGCGGCTTCGGCGTCTGGGCCATGCTCGGCCTCGCCCTCGTCATGGGCGTGGGCATTGCCGGCTGCGGGTTCAGCATCTCGCACGACGCGCTCCACGGGGCCTATTCGTCCAACAAGACCGTCAATTACTGGCTCGGCCTCACCTTCGATCTTCTGGGCGCCAGCAGCTACCTGTGGAAGATCACCCACAACGTGATCCACCACACCTACACGAACATCCAGGGGATCGACGAAGATTTGGAGGTGTCGCCCCTGCTCCGCCTCTCGCCCGAATCAGACCACTACTGGTTCCATCGGTTCCAGCACTGGTACGGCTTCGCCATTTATAGCTTCTCGACCCTCTTCTGGGTGTTTGCGAAGGACTACAAGTACCTTCTGGAGGAAGATCTCGGCCCGTACCAGGACATCTCCCATGATTGGGAAGATCTAGCCACCCTCTTCGGCATGAAGCTCTTTTACTACGGCTACATGATCGTACTGCCGCTCCTGGTGCTCAGCATCACGTGGTGGCAATTTGCCATCGGCTTTGTGGCGATGCACCTGACCGCAGGCCTCATTCTCGGTGTGGTGTTTCAATTGGCTCACGTCGTCGAAGGCCCTGAGCACCATACGTCTGAGGGCAACGACATGATGAAAGACGCGTGGCTCGTGCACGAAATGAAGACGACGGCGAACTTTGCGCGGACGAATTCGCTCGTTTGCTGGTACGTCGGCGGCCTTAATTTTCAGATCGAGCACCACCTTTTTCCCCGCATCTGCAGCGTCCATTACCCGGCCATTAGCGGCATCGTGGAGGAGGTGGCGGAGGAGCACGGGATTCCCTATCACCATCACCCCACCCTCTGGCAGTCCATCCGCTCGCACTACCGGATGCTGAAAAAACTCGGCACGCCCCCTGCCGCCACTTCTCCCGTCCCGGCAACGTGACCCGAGAAGAGCTCTCCGTCCTACTCTGAACGGCATTTTCTTCCCAAACGGAGAGGGCCCGTTCAGCCCCCTTTTGAAGGCACTTCTCTGAAAGAGCACATCCGACGGTCCGGTCTGTATACGTGGCAGGGCAATGTGACCCTTATTCTATGAACGGTTCGTTTCGCCACTCTCCTTCCGTTCTGGATGCGGAATGTCCCTCGCCCTTTGGTTCTTTTCGCTCGCCCGCGACCCTTTTAGCATGGGGAGCCACCTGCTGGGTGCGCTTTTGAGCCTGGTGGCGACCGTCGTCCTCGTACGGCGTGCTCGGCGAAACGGGATGAAAGGCCTGGGGGCCGGCACGTACGGCCTGCTGATGACCCTGGCGTTCTCCGCGAGTACCCTCTTCCACTACGTGGACGGCGCCTCGCCCCGATTTGAGCTCTACAACAAGCTGGACCACGTGGCGATCTTTCTCATGATCGCGGGAACGGGCACGGCGATCTACGCGGCCCTCAAGACCCAATGGTCCCCGCATCTCATGAAAGCATTGTGGGGATGTGCCCTTTTGGGGATTATCCTCAAGCTCGCCTTCTGGTCGATGCCTGACTGGCTCACCGCCGGGGTGTATTTGAGCGTGGGATGGCTGGGAAGTGGGGGCGTGGTCGCCATTGGGCGATCGGTGGAGGACCGCTCCATCCGACTGTTTGTCTGGGGCGGCGTGGCCTTTTCGGTCGGGGCCGTCGTGTACGCCGTCGGGTGGCCTACTCTCTGGTCCGACGTGGTAGGTGCCCACGAGGTGTTCCACGTGCTCGTGCTGCTGGGCGCAGCGCTCCACTTCGAGTTCATCTACCGGCACTGCACCGTCCCCCTCAATCGGCGCGACGAGGCACCCGCTTCCTGAGGTCCGCGTCTCGGACCCCAATGTTGTACCCCTCGATCCCTCGCTCCGGCTTGAGATTATTCCTTCACCGGACGCCTCCCCCGAAGCACCACGAAGCTCCCCTCTCCATACCCTTCGTTCACCGGGTCCGGCTCGGTCATCGTCTCCGGATCGGAGAAAAGGGTCTGCCGAGCCTTCAGATGCTCAAATCCAGCCTCCTCAAAGAGCGTGGCAACGTCGCGGACCCCATGAAACCGGGTAGACTCGTAAAAGACGCTTTCCTGTTGCCGTTCCTCGTAGCGTCGTCCGAGCGGTCCGTCTCGATCGATAAACGCGACCACGAAGACGCCGCCGGGGCGAAGCACTCGGCGGACCTCTGAGAAGGCTGCCGCCGGATCGTCGAGGTAGCAGAGCGTCGTCGTCATAAGAGCTACGTCGAAGCGCCTGTCGGGATACGGAAGGTCCTCGGCTATGCCATCTCGGACGTCGACCCCTCGCTCGCGTGCTCGCTCTCGCATCGCCGGCGAGGGATCGACCCCGTATTTGAGGCCCAGCGGAGCGGCAAACCGACCGGTGCCTACACCAATCTCCAGCCCCTCTCCCTCTTCGGGCAGAAGCGCGCGGACGGCCCGGAGCTCGGACCGGTACGCGGCGGCCCGGCGGTCAAACCACTCGTCGTATCGGTCTGGATGTGCGTCGAACGGAGCTGTTTTTGCCATCCGATCACGCATCCTGAGACTTAGGTAGAATGTCGTCGCACGCATCGACGGCCGCAGTCGTCAACGCGAGGGCGTCCCGCACCCCGTCGGCTTCTCCCTTCTCAAAATCGCCCTCGTCCACGGCCATCTGGTTCGTGACGTGGGCGAAGCAGACCACCGGGCGATCTCGCGCCTCGGCAAACGCGTAGAGGGCGGCCGCCTCCATCTCAACGGCGAGAATGTTTTCGTCCCGAGCCGCTGCGATAGCGGTCTCCGTCTCGCGGTACGGCGCGTCGGTGGTCCAGCTTCGTCCCGCATGCACCGGCACCGGAACGGACGAAAACGCGTCGTCGAGGCAATCGCACAGATCCGACTGAAGTGTCGCGTACGTCGAGGGCGGACGATAGTGGTAACTGGTCCCTTCGTCGCGGAGGGCCTCATCGATGCGAACGAAGTAGGGGGGCTCCCCCTGCGGCACGATCTGCCCCGCGGAGGTGATGCTCAGCAGGAGCTCGCACCCTGCGGCAAAGAGCTGCTCGGCCACGAGCACGGCAAAGGACGCCCCCACGGCGCGCCCGAGGATCCCGATCGAGCGGCCGTTCAGCTCCGTCTCGTAGAGCGTGGTGTGGTAGCCGGGCCAGTGGGGATGCGGCTCGGCCCGATTGGCCGCCCGCAGCCGATCCACGATGTCGCCGTCCGGATCGAGGAGGCACACGTCCGGCACCGGTCCGTGCTCGACGTCGTTCTGCCGCCGCGCCTCGCGAAGCAGGTTCTCGGGGGCAAAGACCGACGGTTCGTCGTGGATTTTATTCTGAAGAAGTGGGGGGTTCATGGTTGCTGGCGGTCGTTGTCCTCTCGAACGGTGGAGTGAACGAGGATGAATAATACGAGCTATACTGGGATCTCCCCCTTTTCTGATTCGTCCGACGGAGCCTCAACGGACGCAATGTCAGCTCTCTTGATCGGGGCTCGAAGCATGCCCATCACGCTCTGGTCTTCAGGGGCGTCCCACCCGTGCAGCCCCAACTCGATGGCCGAGGGATCGTCGCGCAGCCGGAACGACCGCCCGATGCGGTCCCAGAAGGAAAAGAGGGAGCTATAGTTTGAGTCCGTCTCCGGCTGCCAGCGCGAGTGGTGCACTTTGTGCATGTTGGGCGTCACGATCACCGTCCGGAGCGCCCGGTCCACCCACTCCGGCAGCCCCACATTGGCGTGGTGGAACTGGACTACGGCAAACATAACCGTCTCGTAGAGCACCAGCTCCCACAGGTAAATCCCGAACAGAAGAATCACCCCCAGACGGAGCGTCGAGGAAATGGCAATCTCGCCGACGTGGAAGCGACTGGCCGTCGTTACGTCCATGTTTGGGTCGTTGTGGTGGACCCGGTGGAAGCGCCAGAGGAACGGGATCACGTGGTTGATGCGGTGCCACACGTACATCCAGGCGTCGAGCAAGAGCAGCGCGCCGAGGGCGTGTCCCCAGCTTGGAAGGCCGACTGCTCCAAACCAGTGGAGCAGACCGATGACCTGCTGATCGGCCCAAAGTGCCGCCGCGCCCCAGAGCCCCACGAAGACGACGGAGATCAAACCGGCGTTGAGGCCCCCGAGCAATAGGTTGCGCAGCGCGTGCTTGCCTCGTTCTTTTGGGGCCTTTTGGAAGTATTCGAAGAACGGATGGGCCGTCTCCCAGAGCATCAGGACCACCAGCCCGACGAGCATGGCGATCGTTTGGGTCTGCTTGAGGACGTCGAGAAGGGGAGCCATGAGCGAATGAGGATTCGTTTCAGTTCGGATCTCGTAAGGGTCAAGAAAGTGGGACTGGTCGAGCTCCTGTTCGGTTACCGCCGACAATTACAACAGCCCTTGCAACAGCCGCAGTTGTCACATCGGTTGCTACAACGACACCCGCACTGTTTGCAGGAGCCACTGTACGATCGAGAGTGTCTGGAGGTATGTCGAGAACAGCAGTGATTCATGGTTCTATCTGTAGAGCTTGATTGGTGTCGAGAAAATGAACGACTCGGATGGTCAATTTCCGTCCCCACTCGTCGACGGACGTGTCGTATCTGATTTCAATACGTTGGCGGTCCAGGCTCGGCGACGGTCGGCGTGGTTCTCACGAATATCGGCAATCTCGTTCGCCTCGACCGTGCCCTCGTTCTCGTTGATCGAGGTCCGCACATAGGTGAGGAGCTCCGCGAGTTCGGGATCGGAGAGTCGGGAGCCGAAGGCCGGCATCACGCCGTCATAGCGTCTTCCCTCCACCTCGATCGGACCCTCGAGGCCGTGAATAACGATTCGTGCAAGCACAGAAACGTCACCGATCACCCACTCTGAATCGGTGAGGGGCGGAAACGTCCCCGATATCCCTTGCCCATTTTGGCCGTGACAACTCGCACACTGGCGGTCAAACAACGTTGCACCATCGCGGACTGCGTCGTCCGGGATTTGTGGGTTTTCTCCTGACACTCCCGACTGGAGCGCAGCGGACTCCCCCATCATCTGTTCGTGCCACTGAGCCATTTTCCAATGCCGGGCAGCCATCCGCCCCTGCCGTTCGGCGTGCATGCGAGCCATGGTTTCGTGCATGGCGCTCATGTCCCCGTGTCCCATGCGGGGGGAATCGACGGCTGTGTCTTCCCCTGAATTCCCTCCCCGTCCCATCATTCCCCCCCGACCCATTCGCCCTTGCATCCGACCCATCATCTCTCCTCCTCCATGCCCGTTCATCATAGAATCCTTTCTCGCCATCATCCGTCCGTGCATGGCCTGCATTCGTCCCCGCATCCCTTGCATGGGAGACGGCATTGGGGTCCCCATCTGGGCGTACTGGTCCTTGAGCCACTCATAGCCCTCTGCTAGCGAGTCGACAAGGGCCGTCTCTTCTGGTGCTTCCTCATGGGATCCGGACTGACACCCCCAAACCGAGAGGCCGACAACAAATGTGAGGATGATGGTAAGAAGCCTCAATTGGAGCAACCTTACTTTTGCGGGAAGGCGCATGACAGACTGGATGTTTGCGGAAAATCGGGATCAAATACGGACTCGGTTTCCATACTGGCGACGGTGGGCGTCAGGAAGAATTGGCTCGCTGAACTGTCTTTTCCTCACGCCGAGCGGCCTGAGCAATCGTGTACAGCCCGCCGAGCGCCGACTCTTTCGGATCCACGACGCCAAGATCGGCGTGGGCGAGGATCGGTTCCAGTTGATACGTGAGGTCGGAAAACAGAAACCGAGCAACGGGATTCAGCGCACGGCGGAGGAACGACGGCTCTGTCGCCTCTGGAATGAACTTGTCGTAGATGGAGACACGTCCCTCGGGGGTCAGAACTCGGGCCGCCTCGGTAGCTACCGCCGTAGGATTCGGTACGACCGATAGAATGAGGTGAAGCAGCACGACGTCGAACGCGTCGTCGTCAAACGGCACGGTTTGGGCATCCCCGACCCGGGCCTCCACGTCCATGTCAAGGGCCTCGGCTCGCTCTCGCGTGCGGCGCACCATGGCCGGGGCGGCGTCGAGGGCTGTGATGGACGCCTCGGCCGGTAGGTATTCGAGATCGGAGCCGGGCCCGGAGCCGAGAATCAGGATGCGCTCGTCTCCGGTGAGGGAGAGCCGCTCGATGGCACGCCTGCGTCCGTCTTCCATGGGTCGGGCCACCCAGTCGTAGATCGGGGCGTAGAGTTGGTATCGGGTGCGGTTCCACCAGCGCGCAAGGTCGGTCGGGGCGGAAGATTCTTGGGCATCGTGAGACATGGTCGCTGAAGTGCGTTGTGATGGAGTGAAGTGGAAAAGAGGGAGCCGGACTATTCCGGCACGGATTCCGTGGACCGAGGTGCGGTCACGGACGCGTGCGTTCCAAACTCCGGATGCGTCTCCTCCATCCGGAGGAGCACGTAGGCGTCCGAGACGAGCATCGCGGCGGCCACGCCGTAGAAGGCGATCTCGATCGAGAAGAGGTCGACGGTGAGTCCAATGAGGACGGCCCCCACCGCGTAGCCGAGGTCCCGCCACATGCGGTAGACGCCCAGGCCGGTCGAGCGCCAGAGTGGATGGGCCACGTCGCCGGCCACCGAAATCAGGTTCGGATAGTGGAGCGCCATGCCCACGCCCGAGAGCCCGGAGAAGAGGATCCAGAGGGCGTATCCCTCGACGAGAACCATTCCGAGCACGCCTGCGCCGGCCAGGAGGAGTCCCGCCACGATGGGCGGCTTGCGCCCTACCTGATCCCCGAGGCGTCCCGTGTACACCTGCAGGAAGTAGGCCCCGCTGTGCACGCCGACGACGACCCCGATCTGGGCGGGGTCGAGGCCCTGCGCGGCGAGAAACAGCGGAAATCCGATCCACACGAGCGTGTCGACAAAGTTCTCGACGTGCCCCGCCTGCGCGGCGGCGAAGAGGGTCGGATCTTCGTACGTGGCCCGTCGGACGATGTCCCAGAACGGAAGGTCGGCGTCGTCCCGATCCTCCCCCGAGGCCCCACCCGCCTCGGCCTTCGCGTAGGGGAGCGTTTCCTCAATCCAGAACACCGCAATGAGCAGGGCGAGAGCGACGACGCCCATGAGGAAGTAGAACGGCTCCGGGCGAAGGCTGTACGACGCGGCAATCACGCCGGTGAGCCACGCCCCAACGGCCACCCCGCCGTAGCCGAAGGCCTCGTCGATGCCCGCCGCCAGCCCCCGCTCGCTCGGCCCGGCCAGCTCGATCTTCGAAATCATGCTCATGCTCCACGCCACGCCCTGGTTGACGCCGAGCAGGACGTTGCCGACGGCAACCCACCCCCAGCTCGGCGCAAAAATCAGGAGAAAGGGAATCGGGACGGCCGACAGCCAGCCGGCGATGAGAACGGGCTTTCGCCCGTAGGCGTCTGCCCACTTCCCCGAGTACAGGTTGAGAAGGGCCTTCACCAGACCGAAGCTCACGACGAACGAGCCAATCACGACCATCGACTCGACGCCGAAGGTCTCGTCCGCCATCAGCGGGACGACGGTGCGTTCGGTGCCCATCGTGAGCCCGACGGCGAAAACCGTGAAAACCTGGAGGCTGAACTGTTTCCAGTTTTCTCGAATGCCTTGCGTTGGATGTTGCATGGACGCCTGAACGTCTGGGATGATGATTCGTGTTCAGTGTCGAGAATTCGGCCCATTCGGCCGCTACTCCCGCCGGTCGTCGGGGTCAATCCAGCGGGCGAGCGACCGCCGAGCCGACGGGGAAAACCAGAGGGCAACGAGGGCGAGAATGAGAAGAAGGGTCCACATAGTGAGTAGGGCTTGATTCTGGTAAAATGGAGTACGGAGGCCGAAAGATAGGGACTTGTGATGCGTGACGGCGTAAAGCATGAAGGAATCCCTCACGCATCACTCATCGCACTTCCCTCTCCTTATCCCACGGCGCAGCGATTGCCCCCGGCTTCGAGGTCGACGATCGTCTCGTCATCCGGCCAATCGCCGGTCTCGTTGCGGGCAATGACGGTCTCGTGATTCGGCGGCGTGGGCGGCACACGTTCGGTCACGGTGTCTACGAACCGATCCTCCGACCACTGCAGCGCCTCAACCTGACGTTTGACGTCCCCCATCGGCGCGCCGACAACCTCCCCGTCGAACGGTACTGGCTCGGACGCGTGACCAGGCAACACTGTGATCTCGTCCGAAAGCTGAGCCAATCGTTGAAGCGAGGAGTAGAGCCGGCGGGCCTTGCGTCGTCCCTCCTCCGGACCAGCGTCTAGATCCGGGCGCCCCACCCCGTTCAGAAACAGCGTGTCCCCCGTAAAGAGTGCGTTCTCGCCAAGCCGATAGGACGTGCTTTCCGGTGTGTGTCCCGGGGTGTGCACAGCCCTAAGCATCGCATCACCCACCGCGACCTCGTCCCCGTCGTCGAGCGACCGGTGGGCAAAGGACACGCGATCCTGGGTCGGAAGATAAAGGGAGGCCCCCGTGGCCTCAGAAAGGCGGCGGGCACGCGAGAGGTGGTCGGCGTGGACGTGCGTATCGAGCACGGCCGTGATCGTCCAGCCCCGGTCCGACGCCTGCTCTTCGTAAACCTCCGGCGAAAGTGCCGGGTCAATCACGAGCGCCTCCTCTCCGCTCCCGATGAGGTACGAGAGACACCCCTTCCCCGTCCGGCGAAGCTGGACAATCTCGGCATCAGGAACGTACCGTGTGGCAGCATTCCAGGCAACGGTCCAGGCCCGCAGCCCGCCCTGTAGTGAATACGCTTCTACCCCCTGCTCACGGAGCCGACGCGCAGCCGTTCGACTCGTCTTGCCCGCCCCGCAGACCGTGACGACAGGGCCGTCCTCCGGTATCGCACGGTCGTCGAATACGTCCTCTCGTCCCGCCTTCAGGGCGTGGTACCCACCCACGTGACGGCTCCCCGGTACGTGCCAGTCCTCAAAATCGTCGTGGGGCCGCACGTCGAGCACCCCGACGGACGTGCCCTTCGCAAGTGCATTTCGAAGTTCGTCGACTGTCACCTCCGGAACGTCTGTGGTTTGTGCATCGGTCATGGCTGCTCGTTGGTCGCTTTTTCAAAAGTAATGAGTAGAATACACCGGGAATGCGCGTCGGTGGGGTGCGTCGACCCTCGTTCTCAACGGCCAAAGCTCCAGCCGATGCCGACAGTCCCCCACGGCCCGAGCGGAGTGGACTCAAAGGTGTCCCCACCAATCGAAATCGATTCCCCGTTCAGGGTGTACGAGAGCCCGACCACCGGACTCACGTAGAGGTTGCCGAGGCCTATGTACCACTGATATCCTCCACGCACCCCAGCGGAATACCGTAGGTGCCTTTCGCTCGTCTGACTGGACCGATGGGTCACGTCGAGTCGAACGATGCCGACTTCCGGTCCGACGTAAAAGCCCCCGGGGCTCTCTCCGAAAAAGCGTTCGAAATGAAGTTCGGCCCCGAAAGGAGAAGCGCTGAAGCGGTCATTCCCGTGAAGAGACCTCGGAATTTCAAGGCTGAAGACTTCGACCTCGTACTTCCATGCCCCCGCCTGAACGGCTACGTGGCCGCCGGCGCCGCCGAAGGTGTACGCGAGCGGTTCGACCTCAAGATCGACGTGATGCGCCTCCGGTTGGGCACTGGTCGGAACTGCGCAAACAAAGAGAATGATCGCGAGAAATGAAGAACGAAATCTCATGACTCGGGAATGGGATTCGGTTCAAGTGTCGAACGAGATGCAATAATTCGGTTGGACTCACTCATCTCAGATATGCTCAGTGAGGATGAAGAAAGTTATCTTTTACGGTTATCAATTGAACAATTGAATATATTCGACACGTGTCCTCCCTAAGATCTTCCTTCCGATACGGACTTCAGCTGGCCGTAGAGGAGATTTCTAGGTCAACTGCTCAACAGTCGCTCTCCCTCACTCCTAAGAAGTACCGCCAGGGGTAGTGCCGCTTTTCACCGGTCGTCCCTCGTCGATCCAGTCGGGAAGCCCCTCCTGGAGACGACGAGCCGTGTGCCCCTCCTCTCGCAGCCGTCGCACCGCATCGTCGGAGTAGACGCAGTACGGCCCCCGACAGTAAGCCACGATTTCCTGGTCGTCCGGCAGCTCATCTAGATGCTCCTCGATTTGATCGATCGGAATCGAGCGAGCGCCCGGAATGTGACCTGTCTGGTACTCTGCCTCGGGACGAACGTCCAGAACGAGTACGTCATCCGTCTCCAGGCGCACTTCCAGCTCCTCCGGCGACAAGGCCTCCATTTGCTGCCGATCCGACAAGTACCGCTGCACTGTTTCCTCTACCTCTGCCAGACGGGATTCTGCTAGCGTACGAACGGCCCGCCATGCGCGGTAGACCTCCGGCCCAGCGAGCATGTAATAGGCACGCGTTCCCTCCTTTCGACGGCGCACAAGGCGCTCCCCTTTCAGCACCTGAAGGTGGCGGGAGGTGTTGGCCACGGACATCTCCGTCTCTTCTGCCAGCTCGTCAACCGTGCGCTCCCGCTGCGCCAGCAGGTCAATGAGTTCCAGCCGCGACGCGCTGGAAAAGGCCTTCCCAATGCGGGAAAACTGATCGTAAATTTCGTCCTTGAAGGCGCGCTTTCGGCTATTTTCCATTATTCAATTAGTCAATTGAATATGATTGCAATGGTCTTAGCACGCGAAGTCCGAACGTGTTTCGCACTTACTTGAAGATAGTGTGTGATACACAAACCGGCGACGCCGACATTTGCCACAGAATGACTGGACTCACGGTCTTGTGAACCGCTCCCCTTGCCCTACACTCATTAATACCAGAGAGTCAGTTCCACTTTCGTGGACCGGCGATGCAGCCCACCTCACCAGTCCCGTGGGCGGGCAAGGAATGAATCTAGGGTTTCGAGACGCCGCTGGCCTAGTGAGCGCCCTGGACCGGGCCCTTGACCAGGGCACCTCGACGCCCCTGTGGAGGTACGCTTCCGAGCGACGGGACGCAATTGAGACAAGAGCTGTTTTGGCCACCGACCGGCTCACCCAATTCCTCCTGGCTCGCCGGGGAACCGTTCTCGTGCCGTTTCTACGTCTCTTTGGGCTTACGCTCAAACTTCAACCGCTTCGCCACGCCATCATGCGACGGATGGCCATGCTGGATGAGCCCTCTCGGCGCCGGTAGCCTTTAGTGCGGCCCGCCATGGGCGGTAGACTTCCGGCCCAGCCAGCATTTAATACCAGATACCGAGGATGGTTGTGCACTTTGTTGAGAGAATTTCGGAACGACAGAGTCACGAGGCGCGCCTCGTAACGGACGTTCCATTCTGACCGAAGCAATTAAATGCATACTGATCCTTCGGAGCTGCTATAATACAGGCCTGTCCTCCCACCATCCAAGTGGGTGTGCCCAATCAGGCAAACGCATTCTCCCCCGTCACGTCCTGCCCCACGACGAGCGTATGGATCTCGTGCGTGCCCTCGTAGGTGACCACGCTTTCGAGGTTTGCCATGTGTCGCATAACGGGATACTGGCTCGTCACGCCATTTCCGCCGAGCATCTGCCGGGCGGACCGTGCCACGTCCAATGCCATGTCGCAGTTGTTGCGCTTGGCGAGGGAGACCTGCTGCGGGCGCATTGTGTCCTGATCCTTGAGCGTGCCGAGGCGCCAGTTGAGGAGCTGTGCCTTCGTGATCTCCTGCACCATCTCCACCAACCGCTCCTGCATGAGCTGAAAGCCGCCAATGGGCTTTCCGAATTGGTGCCGGTTCCGCGCGTGCTGACGAGCAGCGTCGTAGCAGGCCATCGCCGCTCCCACCGTTCCCCAGCAGATGCCGTATCGCGCCTGCGTGAGACACGAGAGCGGTCCTTTCAGCCCCTCCACGTCCGGCAGCCGGTGTGCATCCGGCACTCGTACGTCGTCCAGAACGACCTCGCTCGTGACCGCCGCGCGGAGAGACCAGGTGTCGTCGATCGTCGGCGTCGAGACCCCGTCGCGGTCCGTCTCCACCAAAAACCCGCGGACCACGTCATTCTCGTCCTTCGCCCAGATGACGGCCACGTCCGCGATTGTCGCATTGGTGGACCAGCGCTTGTGCCCCTCCAAAATCCAGTCGTCCCCGTCCCGGCGCGCACGGGTCTGCATCTCGGAGGGATTCGAGCCCACCTCCGGCTCCGTGAGTCCAAAGCAGCCGACGGCCTCCCCCTGCGCCAGCTGCGGCAGCCACCGCTCCTTCTGTGCCTCTGTGCCGTACCGCCAGATCGGGTACATCACCAACGAGCCGGTCACGGAGCAAAACGACCGGAGACCAGAGTCCCCCCGTTCTACTTCCTGCATCATGAGACCGTACACGATGTTGCTGTGTCCCCCGCCTCCGTACGCCTCCGGCAGATTTGGCCCCAACAGGCCGTGCTCCGCGAACGCCGGAATGAGGTGTTTCGGGAACTCCGCCCGCTGCGCATACTTTTCGATGATCGGCTGAACCTCTTCCGTCACGAACGCTCGGATCTCGTTCCGAATCGCCCTCGCATCATCGGACAGCAGATCATCGAGATTGTAATAGTCGGGAGCGTCGAAGGCCGCCGGGTCCCAGGTGTCCGTACTCTGCTCTTGATTGTTTGTGGAACGGGTGGTGGCTGCGTCGCTCATGGAGACCAGGATGCTGTGAGGAAGAATTGTGAGGGCCGGACGTTACGATTCCCGACTCCGGATCGGCTTGATGTACTGAATGAGTTTTCACCCCCAATTGCCGGAGCCGAGAGTTGACGATCCTCTGAAAGTCAACTAGGTTCCCTGGAACGCTGCCCACAGAGTGGCCCCGGCCTCAGCTTGGAGTCGGTGCTACGGCTCCTTCTCGTCGCTTGATTCCCAAAATCCTCGTTCGATCCACATGCGAATTGCCTCACTCATTCTCCTCTTCGGCCTCTTCCTGGGCAGCCTCAACCTCTCGCATGCACAGGAGCCTCGGTTCGGGGCCGGGTTACAGATGATGGGAACGACGGTCGACAACAACATCGGACCGGGCGTTTTCTTCCGCACCTCCGTCCCCCTCAATCGAGACGTATCGTTTGGTCTCGGTGCGGGCCTGACGGGCTACATTTTTGAAGGTCGGGACGATGCGTCATACGCCTTTGATCCGTCCGCCTCCCTCATCGTCACCATTCCTGGCTCAGGGCAAGAGCGCCTGTACGTTCTCGGAGGGGGCGGGGCCTACGTGCCCTTCGGCGACACCTCTGCGCCAAGCGGGCCGACTGCCCACCTGGGCCTCGGAAAAGTGTGGCTCCTAAACGAGAGTTCGTTCTTCCTGGAGTTCGCTCCCAGCCTTTTCGTAGGGAAAGAGGAAACGAACGTCATTCTTCCCGTTCGAGTGGGCGTCATTTTCTGAACGCGGGGCGTCTCCTGCGACTACTTCCGTTCCGTCGGGCGGCTTCGGACCTGCGACGTGAATGCCCCATTCTTCCGGAGGCTAGTGACCTTGCACAACGACTCTGGCGGTTTCGAGCGTCGGTCCCCTGACGCCACAATCGTCCCCGTTTGCTGACAGCGGTCGATCCCGAGTATATTCCGCGTAGGAGATACAGACGGAAACAGCGTCACGGTATCTGCGATTTCTCGCTTTTCAGTTGTGCACGCCCACTAGCTTCCGCTCCGTTCACCCAATCGTCCAGACGGTGACGAGGGGTCCCTCCTGTCGGTCGATCGGACGATGTCCCGTCAAGGGCAGAATACAGATCGACCCAGCGCTCAAACCGATCGCCCAGCCTCATGATGGCGTATAATGTCCCCCGTCCAGGAGAACGCCGAAATAATAGATCGATGCAGGCGGCTCCGAGGGATAACGGCATCAGCACAAAGTCTTTACACCCTTCGACCCAAAGCTTCGCCTGAAAAAGAACAAGGTCGCGGACAATTTGATTTCGCGACTCGGGAGACTCACTACTTGGCGGATTCGACATAGAGATGACGAGGGATGGGTGGAACGAAAAGAGCAGAATACCCACAGGTTGAAAGACTGCTTTGACTCTTGAACCGAAGTCCGCTCGAAGTGACTTCCCTGATGCTTGCGACAAGGAGTAAACGTCTGTGCGAGAATACCGGTTGACCTCAACCAGTCCGCTCTCGAGACAGGAGATTCCTTTCCCCAGCACAGAAATCAAAACAATCTCTCAGACTCGCAATATCGGGCAGGGCTCCGTGTTCCCAATGCGCTATAGCACACGTCGCAGAATGGACTGGAGGCGCTCGTGGTCGTCATCCAACAGGCGGCTCAGGGCGCGTCCGGCCGCGACCAACGCCTCCCGTCCGCCGTGCTCCCCCCCGTTCGCCTCATAGATGCGGCGAAGGACGGCCACCAACAAGTCATCGACGGGCACAGCGGGATCGGGGTGTTCTACCAGCGTGCGCAAAAAGTCGAATGGGGCGTCGAGGGTACGGACGTGCTCGTCCGTGCAGAGATGAACGAAGTCGTGGATGTCGGGGGGGTGCGGCGGAAGTGTCTGGCGGATTCGTCCCTCGCGGTCCCGGCACGCGAGCACCTGCGCGCGGACGGTGGTACGGAGCAGCTCTTGCACCATGGGCATCTCTTCGGCCCGCTCCTCGGGCGAGAGCCCAAGGGCCACAGCCTCTCGGTTCGAGTCGTAACTGCCCGTCTCCACGTGGCTCACGAGCCCGAATAGCGTACGGTCTCCGTCTCCCTCAACACGAATCCACGACCCGAAGGCCGGAGACTCCGCCTCCTCGTATACTTCTACGACAAACTGGCGTGTGCTGGACTCAATGACTTCACCGATGGGCTCCCGCTCGCTCATGTCCGATGCCCCGTCAATGGAAGGAGAGACGATGATTCGTGCATATTCACCCTCAACGTGAGAAGTTGTTCAGCCCGGACGTTGACACACATCCCAACATACCTGAGCAATCCACGGCACGTGAGGCTGAGCACTATACTCACGCGAATGGCCAGGGCGCTTCACACACGCGGCGCCTGCTTCGACCGGCGCTTGCGCGAATCGGTCGGCGAGAGTCCCGCCCGTCGAAGCCGCCGCTCCATGAGACGAAAGAACGCCTCCCGCTCCGACGCCCGGATGACGGCCCGTTCGTGCGCCTCCGAGAGCGCCAACGGGTAGCCGTCGCCCTTCTGGCACTCGCGCAACACCGTGGCGTGGATACGGTCGACGAGCGAGGGTTCGTCCACGACCCAGCGTGGCAGCTCGACACGAGCCATCTCCCCGGCTCCGGTCGACGACGGCACCTTCAGGTAGAAGTAACAGACCTCCGTCCCTTCCGGATACGAACGCTGGATGTGCGAGGTGGAGCCGAAGGTGGCCGACCGATGGCCCGGGGCCAACACCCCGTCGAACACGTGACGGTCGAGCAGTCCATTCAACGAGGGCCCCTCGGGCGAAACGCCGATGTTCTCCGGAACCGCCGCGTCGAGCTCGGCCAGGACAAAGCGGAGCAGGTTCACCACCTCTGTGGTGGCCGGCATGCTGACGTACGAGGCGATCGGCAACCCCGCCTGCTGGAAGGACCGAAGATGCTCAGTGTAGCGGGCGATCAAGGCCTCCTCCACCGCCTCGTTGTTCATGCCGCGGATCATCCATCGAATCAACGTCCCGTCGGCAAGGGCCACGAGGGGGCGCCCCTCGACCTGCGCCTCCTGCGCGACGGCGAGCAGGTGCTCCAGCTCCATTTCGTCACGGAGGGCAGACACAAGCTCGGTCGTCATCGAGCCCAGCACCTCGTCGATGTGCTCGCTAAGGTCATCTTCGAAGCGGAGGCGGGGCACGGACTCAAGAACCGGATCTTCTTGTGTCCCATACTGAAAGCCCACACGGCTCACGTTGAGCAGGAAGAAGGTTGGGTCCACGTGTCGGTCCGGATAAATTTGTGACCCGTCTGTGGCTACGACAGTAATGGGCGTGGGGCGGTCTGGCGCCCGAACCGTCCGGTCTGGGGACTCCTGCAGAGCGGCGACGAGTCGACGCGGTTGGGCTTCTTCGACTGCTGCCTGCACCTCAGGCCAGTGCTCAGCACAGGCGCGGAGTGCATCCGTGGCTCGTGTTCGTTGCTCGGCCCGCCGGTCGCGCACGGTTGCCTCGAACTTCTGAAAGTCGTCGAGTTGGGCCCGAAGCTGCGAGAGGTCAAGCATGGAATGATTGGCGGTGTTGACAAATGCGATATCCTACAGCAGTTGGGGGCAAACCACGTAGCCCGTCCGTTGTCTCCAAAAACCCCCATTATCCGGACCCACACAGCACGAGACAGCCCCTGATTACTGAAGGACGTAGACGAGTTGAACCGTGGCATTCACTTCAATTTCCCCTGCCGCGTAAGCGTCCGGTTCGGGGGCAGAGTCTTCCATCGATTTGGAGGAGAATTGCATCTGAACGCGAGGAGAGGGCTCGTTGAACCCAAAGGATTGCTCTTGAATCTGCTGGACGGGGCCGAGCTCCGCCCCCAGCGTAGTGGCCAGAAGCTCTGCCTTGTCGCGGGCATTCTGAGCAGCCGTGCGAAGCGCGTCGTTGCGAAGAGACGCACGATCGCTCAAGCCATAATCAATTCCCTCTAAGCGGTTGGCCCCGCTTTGAACCACCCGGGTCACCAGCGTGGGCAACTGCTCAAGATCACTCACCTCCACCACCACTTGCCGGCTCGCCTCATAGCCCTTCTCTTCACGTTCTTCGGTCTTCGGGTTGTACTCCCGGCGCGGCTGAAGGCGCAGCATTTCCATCCGTATCTTGGACTCGGGGACGTCCAGTTCGCGAACAGCATTCATCGCCCCTTTTGCGGCCTCTGCGTTTTGGGCACGGGCCGCCTCTGCCGTCTTCGCCCGCGTTACGATGCCGAAGCGCACGGTGGCTTGATCGGGCGCAGTCTTAACGGTCGCCTCGCCGCTGACGCGCACCGTCCGAGACGGCGAATCGGACGTTTGGGCCTGAACCGGCACCGCGAGAAGAATGGAAAAGATCAGCGTACTGAGAAAATGTGGACGGAACGTCATCGGAAGCAAAGAGGGATCGGAAAGTAGATGTTGACGGACAGAATGAACGTCTGCCCTCTCCGGTTATTGTCTCTCTCGTGATCCTGAAACAAAAGACAACAGCAGGATGCCCACCGTAATCCTGAAGAGTGATGTTTTGAGCAAGTCTGCCGTTCCGGGGAGCGGAGCCTAAAAGTGCTCGTTTATGAGAATGGGCGCCGGCAGTTTGCGGCCGCGTGAACCCAGCCCTTGCTCTCTCTGACTTGCCAACGGAACGTTTCCCAATCTTCTCCTCCGCTGTGGGGAGTATCAGATTAACCGCAGCACGGAGAACCGATTTCTTCGGACCTTTTGCTTCACAATGAGGGAACTGCCTGTCGTCAATCAAAAACGGTTCAATACTGCAAGATTGCATCTCGATGGAACCGAGATAACATCCTTCGGACATTCTCCAAAATCTATACAGGAGGAGCACTCGTACACCGCAAGGGACCGTACTTGGATGTTTTTAAATACCGCAGGCATTCGAGCCCTCTCCACTCTCCACACGCCCGTACGTACATACGTTCCGGCACGATTGAGAGAAGCACACCAGACCGGCCCCCATCGTTTATCTCGAATCTCAACTGCCCCCCTACATGCCTACACTTGATACCCGGGCCATCCACGACGGTGAGCCCGACCCACGAATTGAGGGTGCGGTCTCGCTCCCCATTTTCCAGACGGCCACGTACACGCACGAGGACCCGAACGACGAGGTCCGGTACATTCGGTACAACAACACGCCGAACCACGAGGCGCTCCACGGAAAACTCGCCTCCCTGGAAGCGACCGACGACGCGCTGGTCACAGCCAGTGGGATGGCTGCGATTTCGTCGACCCTCCTCTCCCTCTTGAGCGCGGGCGATCATCTCGTCGCGCCGCAGAGCCTCTACGGTGGCACACTCGACCTCTTCGACGATCTCCTCCCCCGCTTCGACGTGGGGCATTCGTTCTTTCCCAAGGCCGACGATCCGTCGACCTGGAGCGAAGCGCTCACCGACTCCACGACGGTGCTCTACGCCGAATCACTCACCAATCCGCTCCTGGAGGTGCCGGATCTGGAGGCGATGGTCGACTTCGCGGACAAGCACGATCTCATCACCGTGATCGACAACACCTTTGCGTCCCCGGCCAATCTCCGGCCTGCCGAGATCGGGTTCGACATCTCGCTCCACTCCGGCACGAAGTACCTAGCCGGCCACTCGGACCTCGCGGCGGGAGTCGTCGCCGGCCCGAAGGATCTCATGGAGCAGATCGGACACACCCACAAACTCTTGGGGGGAATGCTCGATCCCCACGCCTGCTTCCTGCTCCACCGCAGTCTGAAAACCCTCGGCGTGCGGGTCCGGCAGCAGAATGAAACGGCCCTGGCTCTCGCAGAAGCCCTCGACAATCACGACGCAATCGAGAAGGTCCGGTATCCGGGCCTCCCCGAGCACCCCGACCACGATCGCGCCACCGCGCTCATGGACGGATTTGGCGGCATGGTGAGCTTCATTCTCACCCCCGAGACCGACGTGGCTGCCTTCTTCGACGACCTCACCCTCCCCATCCGTGCCCCCAGCCTGGGGGGAGTGGAAAGCCTCATCACACAGCCCATCCACACCTCCCACGCCAGCACGGACCCGGCACTGCGTCAAAAAATGGGCATCACCGACCGATTCGTGCGCATCTCCGTCGGCCTGGAGGGTACCGACGATCTCGTGGACGACGTTACGTCGGCACTCGATCAGGCCTGATCGACAGAGAACCACCGAAAGCCCTCACTCAAACACGAGATCGGCCACGACCGGGAGGTGATCCGAGGGAAATGTGCGTCCCCACCGCGCACTGAGGTGGCCGTGCCGGAGCACACGCCCCCCTGGACTCGCAAAGATATAGTCGATGCGGGTGTTTTCCTCCACCTCAAATCCGAAGGCATTGTAGGTCGATTCCGGCCCGTGGGGCGGCGTTTCGGACATCGTCCGGGTGTCTTGCAAGGACACTGGAGCATCGTCAGCCACGAGAATCTGAATGGGCTCATCGTCCGGTCTCGAATTGAAATCGCCCATGAGCACGACGGGCTCCTCCCCCCGAATCTCAGAGAGTCGTCGCTGTAGGAGGCGGGCACTCTCGACACGAGCCGTTCCGCCCCGATGGTCGAAGTGGGTGTTCACGAGAAGGAAAACCTCGTCCGTGACGCGGTCGCGGAAGCGGGCCCACGTCGCGATTCGGGGAAGTGCCCCGTCCCACCCTTTACTCCCCGGCTCTCGCGGCGTCTCGGACAGCCAAAATGTGTCATATTCCAGGAGCTCCAGTCGGGTGGCCTGATACAACAGCGCGCTAAACTCACCGCCCCCACTCGTATTCCGCCCCACCCCCACGCGCTGATAGCGGTCTAGCTGCTCCGTCAGGTCCCTCAGCTGGTGAAGCTGCCCTTCCTGCGTCCCCACCACCGCCGGCTCGTGGAAGCGAATCATAGAGGCGACCTTCGGCCCCCGCTCCGTCCAAGAGCGGTCCTCCGGGTCGTTGTAGCGGATGTTGTACGACATCACCCGGAGCGGAATCGTCGTCGAATCCGCGGTACCCGGCACGTAGGCCGGAAGCTGGATGCCCCGCAGATCCTCATTTCCCTCCTGGCCTGAAGAAAGACCGCGGCAGCCGAGAAGCCCCACCACAAGCCCGAGCCCCACCAATAGCGGCAGTGAAGTTACGTACGGACGTCGATCCATTGGGGGAAATCCAATTCGTTTGGGGGAATGGCACGGGGACTCTCGACTGGGGAAGCTTACACTGAATATGGAGAGCTGTGATTTGCGCGGATGGTGAAAAGTGTCGTATCGGAAGAGCGAACCCGCTCTCACAATTGACGCATCACGATTTACCTCGCCAGTACGTCCGCACTCTTCAACAGGGCGCGGGCGTTGTGGTACGTGCCCTTCCAAATCGTGCCCTTCGGCTCCGTCCGTGCGTCGGGCGACTCGTCGAGACCACTCACGTACCACCCGCCGTGCTCGTGATCAACGAGGTACTGGTCGATGTACTGCCAGGTTTTTCGAGCCTTCCCCCCATAATCGCGAGGATCCTGGGGAAATCGATTCTCCATCAGGAGGAACGTGTGCAATGCTTCGGCCTGTGCCCACCACGATTTCGTGGAGCGAGCGATCTGCACCGAATCGGCCCCCATCACGAAGCCGCCGTCGTGAACACCGCCCTCCTCCTCGTCCCATCCGTACTCCAGCGCATGATCCACCATCCGCTTGCCCACTCTGAGGGTCGGCGCCGGATCTTTTCCGAGTGCATTGGCCGCCTCAAGCATCAGAAAAGCCGTCTCCACGTCGTGCCCGAAGGAGACGTGGTCGAGGTAGTAGTTTTCGTCGCGGACCGCGAACGAGGAATCTCGGTAGGACACCGGCGTCCAGTCCCGCTCGAAAAAGCGCCGGAGCGACCCGCGATCCCGAACCATCGTGTCCCGCGTGAGAACGAGTAGTTCCTCCAAACGGTCGCGCAGATGCGGCGTCTCGGGCGCCACCTCATAGAGTGCCGTAAAGGCCTCGAGCAGGTGTATGGTGCTGTTTTGGTCCTTCGGCGGCGTGGAATCGTCGTACCAGTCCGTGTACGGCGTCCCGTCCGGCCGCATCGACTGAAAATACCCGCCGTACTCGTCGTCGTGCGCGTGATTGTCGAGCCATTCAAACGTACGCTGGGCCAGATTCAGGGCAGTCGTATCTCCAGTCACGGCGTAGTGGCTGGTCAATCCGTAGATGATAAACGCGTGACCGTAGGCGGTCTTAATGCCCGTGAACGAATTGGAGTCAGCCTGTACTTCTCCTGCCCGATTCACCAGCGAGTGAATCCCGCCACGTGTCTCATCCCAGAACGCCGTCTGCAAAAAGTCCACGCCGTGCCGGGCCGCCCGGAGGTAGAGCGAGTCGTCACGGGGCATCGCGTCGTGCACCTGCGACAGCGTCCAAACGTGCCGCGCCTGGGTGACAATGAATTTGTTCTGCGGTTCCAGCGGGGTCCAGTCGTGGGCAAAGTGGCTGCGATAGCCGCCGTGGGTCGAGTCGATGGCACGGGGATACCATGGATCCAGTAGATCCTGCTGGAGCGACTGCCGGAGGGTGTCAGCAAACGCGCGACGATTGGACTTCGGCTCCGACTCCGATGAGCAGCCCACGAGGAGGACCACGAGGAGGAACGTTCCTAGCGTAACGCTACGAGAGAACGAGATCATTTTAGATAACACAATGAGCGACAAAAGACTCGACAGGTCCAATTCATTAGATAGGTCTCTTCGTACTCCACCTGAATGGCGGTCCACACGTCTACGGAGCGCACTGCCGTCAGTCGTATCCGAGACGACGAAAAAGGCAGTGCATGGAGAAAAGCGGTTTCAGGGTACGAGATGTCCGCGGTAAGATCAAATGGATTTACTAACTTTTGGAGCGCCGCAATCTACAGATTTTCGCCGCTTGCTTTTCGCACAATATTGCTGGCAGTGGTACCGCCTACTCCTTTGCTTTAATACGCAAACTCCCCTTCGCTTTCTCCCCCACATCTACTCTTCTCAGTTATGCAAAAAGTAACCGTTATCGGGGCCGGCAACGTCGGCGCCACCGTAGCGGACTGTGTCGCGCAAAAGGACATGGTCCACGAAGTCGTTATGGTCGACATCAAAGAAGGCATGCCGCAGGGCAAAGGCCTCGACATGTTGGAGTCGAGCCCGGTCCACGGCTTCGACACGACGGTGACCGGCACCAACGACTACGGCCCCACCGAAGACTCCGATGTCTGTATCATTACCGCCGGCCTGCCGCGCAGCCCCGGCATGAGCCGCGACGACCTCCTCGCCAAGAACACGGAGATCGTGGGCGGCGTCACGGAGCAGTTCGTCGAGGGGAGTCCGGACAGCACGATTATCGTGGTGGCCAATCCGCTCGACGTGATGACGTACGTGGCCTACGAAGCGAGTGACTTCCCGTCCAACCGCGTGATGGGCATGGCCGGCGTGCTCGACACGGCCCGCTACCGTGCTTTCATCGCCCAGGAGCTCGACGTGTCGGTGCGCGACATTCAGGCCCTGCTCATGGGGGGCCACGGCGACACGATGGTGCCCCTCCCCCGCTACACCACCATCGGCGGCATCCCGCTCACGCAGTGGCTCGACGACGACACCATCACCGACATCGTGGAGCGCACGAAGGGCGGCGGCGGCGAAATTGTCGACCTGATGGGGACCTCCGCATGGTACGCTCCCGGCGCGGCGGCGGCTGAAATGACGGAGGCCATCATCAAAGACAACAAGCGCATTCTTCCGGCGGCGGCCTACTGCGACGGCGAGTACGGCCTCGAAGACCTCTTCATCGGTGTGCCGGTGAAGCTGGGATCCGACGGCGTCGAAGAAATTATCGAAGTGGACCTGACGGACGAGGAAAAGGATCAGCTCGACACGTCTGCTGAGCACGTCCACAGCAATCTCGACGACCTTCAGCGTCTGCGGGACGCCGGTGAAATTGGCTAACTCTTTGGGGGTGTGTAGGTGTGTACGTATGTGGGTGTGTAGGGGCCTTCGACATGGCCCCGCCCACCTACATACCTTCACACATCCATACATTCACACCTATTCGTAGAACACCTCCCGGAGTGGATCAGCCGGTTCGCGGTGGCCCTCCGGGTGGGCGTCGTCGTGGCGTCGCGGCTCGAGATGGGCCGTGACGTGCACGTCGTCGTCCGGGAAGAGGGCATCGACCCGATCCTCCACCTCGTGCGAACGAGCGTGCGCTTCCCGGATCGACATGTCGCCCGGAAACATGAGGTGATATTCGACCCACACCTGATCGCCGGAGCGACGATGGCGCACCTGATGGTACTCTGCAATCGTCCCGTCGGCCTTCGCTTCGGTCAGCTCGTCCAGTAGGACCTGCGTGGCGTCGGGGTCGGCCTCGTCCATGAGCCCGTAGACCGAACGGCGGAGCAGGCTCGTGGCGGTCCAGAGGATGTTGCCTGCAACCAGCAGCCCGACCGCCGGATCGAGCCAGTGAATGCCTGTCATCCACACGAGCCCGACGCCCACGATCACGCCGAAGCTCGTCCACATGTCCGTCATCACGTGCTGGCCGTTGGAGACGAGCACGAGGCTGTTGGTGCGCCGCCCCGTGCGGATCAGGTACCAGCCGAGGGCCAGATTCACGGCGGTGAGGCTCCCAAGCAAATACAGCCCGAGATCCAACTGCCGGAGCTCGACTCCCGTCAAAAGGTCACGGACCGCCATTCCCCCAATCCCGAGCGCCGCCAGCAAAATGAGGGTGCCCTCAACGGCCGACGCAAAGTACGAGATTTTTCCGTGACCGTAGGGATGGTCCGGATCGGGAGGCGTAGCGGCGTACCAGAGACTAAATCCTGCGAAGCCGGTGGCGAAAAGGTGAATCACCGATTCTGCCGCGTCGGACAAAATCGCCGTACTGCCAGTCAGAAGTGTAGCGGTGACCTTTCCCACCAGCATCAGCAGGGACACCGCGAGGCTCACCCCCATTGCCCACTGGCGAGCGCGCTGAGTTTCGGCTCGGGTCCGGTCGGTGTGCGAATCGTTAGCGGTCATAGCTCTTTCCTGAACCTGCCACTTCCATTCCAGGTTCACGACGTCCGCCGCAGATTCAGCAAAATCACCTGTGGATCCCGACGCGGCGTCTTCGAACCAATCAGATGAGCATAACGAGCGGCCTTCGCTCCAGGAGTTATATCACATTCTGACTGGCCACTCGATCATTCTTCCCTCCGTCCTCGAACGGCCGAAGCCTCATCCGTAAAAAAAGACTCGCCCTGCGCACACCCGTACACACGTCCAGACGCAGACCGTGCCTCAACTTGAACACATCGGCATCGCGATTGAGGAGGTCGAAGCTGTAATCGAGTGCTTCAACGACCTCCTCGGGATCCGTCCATACAAAACCGAATCCGTCGCCGAGCAGCAGGTCCGGACGCATTTTCTCGACGCCAAGTCGGGCAAACTCGAGTTCCTAGAGTCCCTTGACGAGGACTCCGCGGTGCAACGCTTCCTTGACCGGCGCGGGGAAGGGCTCCACCATCTCGCCTTCGAGGTTGACGATGCCGATGCCACGATGGAGCGGCTGCGCGCGGCCGAGTTTACACTGCTCAGCGAGTCTCCGCGGCCTGGAGCCGACGACAAGCGCATTTTTTTCGTGCACCCGAAGGAGACCCACGGGGTGCTCGTCGAGTTCTGTGAATCGACGCCCGCAGACTGGTCCCCCCACTACGTTTCTAGGGGCGATCGCCCCCTCGCGACGTACGAGCGTGGAGACGAAAGCGCCCCCCCGCTCGTCCTCTTGCATGGGACCGCCGGCACGACCTGCCGAGACCTCGGGACACTGATGCGACACCTGGAGTCTCAATTTCACCTCGTGGGCATCGACCTCTCCGGCCACGGTGCGTCCTCTCTCCCTCCCGGCGGCACGTTGACGATGAACCACTTCGTGGAGGACGTACGCACCGCGATCAAGGCCTATGATCTATCGTCGGTCCACCTTTTCGGCTTTTCCCTCGGAAGCGCCGTCGCCTTACAATGTGCCCATGCGGCGCCCGATTGCGTGAAGCGTCTCGCCCTGATGTCTCCGCATGATCTGTGGAGCGACTCATACGTGTCCGCGATGAAGGATCAACTTGACACCTACACTCTTCCTTCCGGGCAAAGCGAACGATTCCACGCTCACCACGAACACGCAGATCGACTCCTTTCTGCCTTGCAGGATTTGGTTGACGCCCTACCTGCCCAAAACGACCATTTGAAAGAAACGCTGTCGGACATAACAACCCCCACACTCGTCGTCGGACTGGACGAGGATCCACTGATTCCGGTGGATACCCTTCTGCGAGTGCACGAAACGCTCCCCAACGCCCGCCTCTCGATCCTGCCGGGCACACAACACGATCTTGCACGCGGGCCCATTTCCCATCTCTCGGCCCTTCTGAAAGAGTATTTTTCTGAAGGCCCCGCGTAGCACGGACGGTCAATTTGAATACGGCTCCTCCAGGTACTGCTCTGCCCGATCGTGTACACCGACCGGGTCATCCATCTGCAAGACGGCCCGATAATGGGCTTTGGCCATCTCCCGGTTCCCCCGTGCGTCGAACACCATGCCCACGTAAAGACGCCCAAGAATCCGATAGCGGTTGTCCTCAACGTCACGATCCGTGAGGGCATCCAGGCGATTGAGCTGGGCAAGTGCCTGATCGTACTGTTCGTCGTAGAGATACGTCCGCCCCAAGTAAAAGCGGGCAATTTCCTCCATGTGCACGCCATAGCCGGGCGCGTCCGCCTCACATCGTTCGACTACCTTCGCAAACACAGACTGAGCTCGGTCCCACCGCCCCCATCGTGCATACACGCGTCCCTCGAAATTGTGGAAGTAGGGATTCTTCGGATGTCGCTTTCGCAGTTTCTGGACGTATTTCCGGGTGGTGTGATAATCTTCCTCGTACAGATAATTGATCTGCGTGAGATAGTAGATGGCCTCTGTTTTGACGTAGCGCCCCTGCTCGGCGGTCTTCCGTAAGAGTTCGAGGCCCCGCTCCCGATTCCCGTCTGGAATCATCCAGGTGAAGGTCTTCACGGCGGGATACTCTTCTTCCAGGATGGCCGTGTAGTAATCGTAGAGTCCCTTTCCAAAGACGTAATCCCCGTTTCCCGGTGGGGCTTCCTCCGCCACCTCACGGGCGGGCCCGATGGCCTTGCGTCCGTTCTGAAGGGATTTCCACCAGTTGCTGCGATTTGAGGCCAGACGTGCCTTAAAACCGTGTGCTGCGCCTTTGAAAAGCAAGGCGTCGAAGTTTTCCGGATTGTCGTCCAACAGCGCGTCGCAGCGGGCAATCACCTCGTCCATCTTCTCAAAAAAGGCCTCATCGTGTGAGGTGTCTGCGAGGTCGAGCATGATGGTCCACCACAGGTTAAGCCCCTGGAGGAACGGCCCGATGGGATGCTCTGGATACCGTGCATCAATCTGCTGGAAGAGGGCACGGGCCTTCTCCGTGCGCATGTTATAAAGCAGGTTGAGCCCTTTTTTCCCCTTCGATCGCACGAACGGGTCGTTGAGCACGGTGGAGGGCGCCCGGTCGGCGGCCGCAGGCTCGGACGACGTTTGGGCGGAGAGGGGGTGATGAAGTGCCACAGTCCCCAGCAACACCATAACGCTGGCAAGGACGCGACTATACATACAACTGAAGAAGAGCAGGAGCAGATAATGGACCGTGCCTAACCACCGCTCGAAACCCGCTGTTCCCCTCTACGACTGTTCTCTACCGCTTAGAAAGCCTACGAAGTCCCCCTTCAGGACTCCAGACGTGCTGAACAACCGTCCCCTAAGCTATCCGGTTATACATCGAGAAGGACCTCACCCCTCATCTCCTCCCCCGGCCTTCAGCCCCTGCAAGCTCTTCTCGGAGAGGAGATTCACATCATAGGTCCGCACGCGGCCGTTATGCTCCCGATGGCGCCGACGCGCTATCTGGACGAGCCGGTCGACCAACTCATCGAACGGGACGCCGGACGGCTCCCATAGGTAGAATGAAAACGAGCCCGGAATGGTGTTGATTTCGTTGAAGTAGAGCTGTCCCGACGGCTGTCGGGACTCGTCAATCATAAAGTCGATGCGCACCACTCCGGCACATTCGAACAGGTGAAAGATCCGCAGAGCCAACTCTTGAATGTGCTCCGTGCGGTCGTCAGGGAGCGGTGCCGGCACGACGCGGTCGAGCGACGCCATGCCTTCCGGGGCCGACTCTGCCGATTTTGCCCCGCCGCCCTTTGCTCCGCCCCCGTCCCCCTCGTCGCGCATGTACTTGTCTTGAAAGGTCAGTACCTCGTCCTCATCGGATGGCTTTGGCTCTTCCAGCACGCTGGGCGTAGCCTCGTGCGCGTCGCCGAGCACCGAGCAATTGATCTCCCGCATTTCCTCTACGGCCCGCTCGACGATCACCTTACTGTCGTACCGAAACGCATCCTCGATCGCGGCGTCCAGCTGCCCACGAGTATCCGCTCGCGCAATGCCGATGGAGGACCCACAACGTGCCGGTTTTACGACCATCGGGTAGCCAATTTCCTCCTCGCATTGATCCAATCCCTCCTCTTCATCGTACGCCCACTGGTCCTCCCGAAACGAGACGAACTCCACCACCGGAATGCCAGCCTGCTCGCAAATGCGCTTCGACATGACCTTGTCCATGCCGAGGGCCGAGCCGAAGACACCGGTGCTGGTGTACGGCACATTGAACGTCTCGCAGAGTCCCTGCAGCCCCCCGTCCTCCCCCGCCCCGCCGTGCAGGCCCAGGAGCATGACGTCTACCGGAATGCGACGTGGTGGACGCATCAACCGCCCGAGTGCCCCGCTCTCCCGCTGTTCAATGAGCTCGATGCGGCCGTGAGGGGTCGGGCGCAGGGCCACCCGAAATGCCTCGTCGAGCAGTGCATCGAGGTCGGCGTACCGGTCCACGTTGAGGAGAGGCTTCCCAGAGTACCACGTGCCATCCTTTGCGATATAGAGGGGCACGGGAGTATACCGGTCGCGGTCCAGCGCCGCGGTGGCCTGCAGAGCCGAAATGATGGAGACCTCGTGCTCGGGCGCCACTCCGCCGAGAGCAACTCCTACGTTCAGTTGATTCGTATCCACAAAGAGGGGTAATCAGTCGATCATTGAAGGAATCCGGTGAGCGGCAGGTACCCTGAAATACATCGGAAGGTGGAGCACAACTCCCACGGTCACTTCTGCGAGGCCTCCCCAAAACGCCCATTCTCGGCGTCGTGCAGAGGATCTCGAATTAGAGGCTGGTCTCGTCATAACTGTTCTGCTAAGAGTTACCTACAACCCAACGGCTGCCCGCCCGTCCGTTAGGTCCCTCAATTCGGCAGCACACAGGGGGACAGTTCTCTTCCCCCTACTGAGATGAGGCCATCCCCGTTTTCTGCATTTCCAGATTTTCCTCGACAAAGGTCGTCAGCATCCGGAAAAGATGCAGCCGTGTGGTGCCTCCTGCGATGCTATGCGTCTTTTTCGGATAGAGCATAAACTGAAACTGCTTTCCCTCCGACTGCAGCTGATCGATCATCTGAATACTGTTCTGGGGGTGGACGTTGTCATCGAAGCTGCCGTGGGCGAGAATGAGGTCCTGCTGTTCCTTGAGTCGGCCCGCATACGTCTGCGGCGCCCCCTTGACGTATCCGCCTTCGTTGGCCTGGGGCGTGGACATGTAGCGTTCGGTGTAGATGGTGTCGTAGAGGCGCCAATCCGTAACCGGAGCCACCGAGAGCCCCGCCGCAAAGGTGGACGGCCCCTCGCCCCGCAGCATCGACATGAGCGTCATGTACCCCCCGTAGCTCCAGCCCCAGATGCCGATCCGATCCCCGTCGACCCACGACGAATCGGCCAGCGCCTGCGCGGCACTGATCTGATCCGCGGACTCCGGCTGGCCCAGACGCTGATACGGCACGTCCTGAAAGGCTTTGCCCCGCCCCCCGGTCCCGCGATTGTCAACACTAACGACAATAATGTCGTGACGCTCGACGAGGTACTGATGCCAGAGGTGCCGGCTCCCGCCCCACTGGTCCGTCACAGTCTGCACGCCAGGCCCCCCGTACACGTACATGAGCACCGGATATTGCTTCGCCGGGTCAAAGTCGGTCGGCCTTATTATGTAGCTGTTTAGCGGCGTACCGTCCGCCCCCGGCAGCGTCGTGAACGTGGTTGCGGGCAAATCAAGGCGATCGAGTCGCTGCTTGAGACTGTCATTTTGCTCCAGCGCGGTGACCGTAGTCCCGTCCGTTTCGTAGAGGGTCCACGATGGAGGTGCATCCCTGGTCGAGTACGTGTCAATGTAATATTCGTAGTCTTTCGACACGTTGACGTTGTGCCAGCCGGGGGTTTGCGTGATTTTCTCCGGCTGCATGGCCGCTTCGTGCCGGCCGAGCGAGACGCCGACGCGGTACAGATGCCGCTCAATGGACGTATCTCGTGTTGCCGTGAAGTACGCGGTCAACGACTCCTCGTCGAGGCCGTGAAACGTCGTCACTTCCCAGTCCCCACCCGTCACGGGGCCGAGGTACGTCCCATCCGTGCGGTACAGATACGCATGGTTGTATCCGCTGCGTTCGGACTGGAAAACGAAGTGATTCCCATCCTCAAGAAAGCTAAGAAGGCCCTCCTCTACGTCGATGTAGGTGTCATTTTCTTCTTGAAGGACCGTGCGCACCTCTCCACTTTTCGGATCCCCGTACAGGAGATCAAGACGGTTCTGGTCGCGGTTCAGCCGAAACATCCACACCCGATGGCGCCCGTCGATGCTCGGGGTCCACTCCATGCGGGGCAGGTACTCGTGGGTCGTGCCGCCCTCATTCCAGGTATTCGTGTGGAAATACTGGGTCGCTTGCGGCTGTCCGTTGGACGTGGTGTCGACGGCCGACATCTCGATGACGCCCACCTTGATTTCGCTATTCTCCTCCCCGGCTTTCGGGTATCGGAATCGTTTGTACTCGGGGTAGCGAGTCGTGTGGTCGGTGAGGGCAAATTCACGGGTATTGGACTCGTCGAGCTTAAAGAAGGAAATGTAATCGCCGTCCGGACTCCAACGCCAGCCGTCTCGCGCCCGAAATTCCTCCTCGTACACCCAGTCGAACGTGCCGTTGATGATGGTCCCGTCACTGCCGTCGGTGGTGAGGGCGGTTTCGTGGCCGGTTTCTAGGTCCACTACGTAGAGGTTTCGCTCTCGAACAAACGCCACTTTGGTCGCGGAGGGATTGAACTTCGCGAACATTTGGTAGCCGTCGCCGCGATCGGCCACCGGCGTCAGGGATTGCGACGAGAGGTCGTAGACGTAATAATAGCCCTTGGTGTTTGCCCGCCAGACCTGTTTCGAATCGGTGTAGATGAGAACTTTGTCCCGGTCCTCGCTGAACTGGTAGTCCTGAATCGGTACGACCCGATCCACATCCTCGGCGTAGAGATTTGTGCCATCAATGACCCGGGTCTGCTCGTCGGTTTCCAGATTGTACCGCATCAGATGGGTTGCTTCCCCACTGTCTGCCGGCTCCACGAAGGTGATAATCGGTCCTTCGTCGGCCCACCGACCGCCCTCGAAGGACTCCGGCGAAAAGGCATCAGAGGCGTGAATGGCCTCCAACGTGAAGGCGGTCGAGTCCGTCGTCTGGGCGTAGAGGCTAGAGCCCCCGGGGGGGCCAAGGAGCAGACAAAGAGAAACAAAGACTGGAAATGCACGACGCAGCATTGAAAACGAGGATTGGATCCAGAGACAATTAGAGGACAAGAGGGGACCTCTGCGCTTTCCTAACACGTTCAGTATTAAAAGCCGGGCACCGAAGATTTCTGGCAGTCCCCCTAAATTTTTCCCTTCGTGATCACGTGGCCAGAACAGTACCGATAAACTTCCTGATCGATTGTGCGACACTCGTGGGAGTGTCCCCAACTCGACGGCCGAACGTGTCGGTCGGGGACCGCCGCATATCTTTATCGTGGTACACCTGGAGCCACCCTAACTTTTTGGAAAGATATCCGTCGACGCCCCTCCTTCGCAAGGCCCCACTTCGGAACCATTGGCAGAGATAGAATTTAACAATGGCTTGCGTGCGCGCGACAGAGAACAGATCACCGAATCGGTACCCACCCATCGATCGCTCCTCTCCCCGTACAGACACTCTCGTCCCCGTCACGGCGACGATTGACCTCGGCGCCCTTCGGCACAACGTCCGGACGCTCCAGGCTCACGCAGAAGGAGCCGAGCTCATGGCGATCGTGAAGGCCGATGCGTACGGGCATGGGGCCGCGTCGGTCGTTGAGGTGCTGCAAGACGAAGGAATCCGTCACTTTGCGGTCGCCCGCCCCGCAGAAGGTGTGCGACTTCGGGAAGCAGGCTGCTCTGAGCGCATCCTGGTCCTAGGGGCTCCCTTCCCCAACCAGTTGGCCGTCTACTCTCAACACGACCTCGACCTCACAATCCCGTCCACTGAGGCTGCTCGCGCTGCCCTCGATCACGGAACCTCCACCGCTCCCCTCCGGGCACACGTGAAAGTGGACACCGGCATGGGCCGGATCGGGCTGTCCCCCGACGAGGCTCTATCGGTCCTTTCAGAACTGGCCCAGGCCTCCGGCGTGAGGATCGCCGGCATTTGGACCCATTTTGCCACTGCCGACGATCCAGAGAGCACGTTTGCTGAGACGCAACTCACCCGTTTCCAGGACGTTTTGGCCGACGTTCGCAATACGTCCGTCCCCATTCGTCCCGAACACGTTCACGCAGCAAACACCGGGGCGCTCCTTACCATTGGGGCTCGCGCCCACAATTTTCGGGCTCCGCTCATTCGAACGGGTATTGCCCTTTACGGACTTACGGCCCGGCCGGAGCTTGCCCCGCGCCTGAACCTTCGTCCGGTCATGTCTCTCCACGCTCGCGTCACACAACTAAAAACTGTTTCTCCCGGAACTCCCATTTCGTACGGTGCACACTGGCGGGCCCCTCGCCGTACCCGCATCGCGACCCTCGGCGTAGGCTACGGCGACGGGTACCCTCGACTGTGCTCAGGGCGTGCCGTCGTACGAATTGGAAACGAGAAACGGCCCATCGTCGGCTCCATCTGCATGGACATGTGCATGGTGGACCTCGGGCCGCCCGACCAATTGCCGGCCTCGGACGTCCAGGTGGGGGACAAAGCTGAACTGTTCGGGGCCACCGACCCTACCCTCTACGACGTGGCGGAGTGGGCCGACACAATACCGTATGAAATTTGCTGTGGCATCTCCCCGCGCGTCCCCCGCCGATACGAGGACGCCTCATCAGAAAATGAGGCCAAAACAGCCGCTCCCCCGCCGTCTTCTCACGATGTTCTTTGATTTTGGACATGATCGTTACGTCTTCGTACGTTGCATTAAGGAAACTGGTGCATCTTGAGAGATTGGTTCTTTGTATGACGTAGTTGATCTGACTGAATACATGCCTGCAGTCGTCGTGCCTTGCACGCCGACTGCTGTGCGACGCTTTCTATATTGTCTCGTTCATTGAACCTGTATTGAGCTATGCCGATTACTGCTGACCCTGGTGACATTGACATTCTCGTCGTTGACGACGAAAAGGACGTCGTCGAAGTCGTGGGCCATTTTCTGGAAGAAGAAGGATACACCGTGCACGCGGCCTACGACGGCGAGGAAGCCCTGGAAATGGCGTCGGGAGACGTAGACCTGATTGTCCTCGACATCATGCTTCCGGGCGTCGATGGCTATGAGGTCTGCCGCAAGCTCCGCTCTCGCGTTGAAACCGAAGAGATTCCAATCGTCTTCCTCAGTGCCAAAACCGAGGAGGAGGATCAGATTGAAGGCCTCATGCTGGGCGGCGATGACTATCTCACCAAGCCGGTCTCCCCCCAGGTGCTGGTCGCGCACGTGAAGGCCGTGCTCCGCCGTTCCGGCGTGGAAGAAAGTAGCATTCTCGAAGTGGACGGCCTTAAAATCTACGAGGATGAGTACCGTGCGGAGCTGAACGGAGAAGACTTGGGGCTCACCCTTACGGAGTTTGAACTCCTCCGCTACCTCGTCCGTCACCCGCGGAAGGCCTTCACCCGTCAGCAATTACTCGAAACCATCTGGAAGGATGCTATGATGGTAACGGAGCGCACCGTGGACGCGCACATCAAGAATCTCCGGGAAAAGCTGGGCGAGTATGCCGAGCACATCCAGACGGTTCGAGGCGTGGGATACCGGTTCGTTCGGGAAGAAGAATCGGCAGAGGCGTAACCGTTTCTGGGGGGAGGACTCGGATTGTAGGGTCCTCCCTATTCTTTCCGTTCGGGCTCTCCCCCTCCGGGCCTGTGAGTCGGCTATAGGATTTTCTGCATGTCCTTTCTGCGCTCCATCGGTGATCTCTTTCTGCCTCGTCGCGCCTCCACTCAGACGTGGATGGTGCTTACGTTTGCCCTGTTCGTGGGGATGGCGGTCGTGGCCGTTGGATTATACGTCGTTCTGGTCCTTCGCGGCGAGATGCGCACGGCGATGGAGGAAACCCTCCGCAACCAGGCCGAGCGCATTGCCGTCCAGGTCGAACAGGCCGACCCGCCCCGTCGACGAGACATTGTCGACAATTTGACCGAGCTTACGGACCTCCGCGTGGCGGTGGTCACGCCGGACACCAGTTATCGCGCCTCCGGCCCTTCGCAGTCCGGTGATTCCCTGGCGCGCGCCCCCTCTCTTCGTGAGTTGGACGGAGAAACGGCCCGCTTCACCCGTTCTAGAAATCCTGGGGGGGAAACGGTCTTCACGGCTGCCCTGTACCGGCCAGATGCGGATCTTATCGTCCAGATCACCCAGCAGGCTCCTCCCCTCTACCACCTCGTCCAGCGCTCGCAAGTGGTGCTCATTCTGGGGATGGTGCTCGCTTTCATCCTCGCGTTGCTTGGGAGTTTCGTAGCAGCGTATCAGGTCAAGACGCCGCTCTCACGGATCGGAGAAACCGCTCGGCGAGTCGCAGAGGGCAAGTTCGCCGGGAAAATCCGCATTACCTCGCGTGCCGCCGAATTTCAGGACCTGGCCGAAAGTCTAAATCAGGCCGGAGAAGCCATTCGGGAGAAGATAGACGAACTGGAACGACTGACGCGCCTGCAGAGCGAATTCATTGGCAATGTGTCCCACGAGGTCCGGAATCCGATCTTCGCCATCAGCGGATACCTCGAGGCGCTGGGCACCCCCGGGCTCGGTGACGAGCAGCGCAAATCCTACGCAGAGAAGGCCCTCACGAACCTGGAGCGACTGCAAAACCTCTTCAACGACCTCATCGACATTGCCCGGCTGGAATACCGGGAGGACCTGATCAACCGGTCGACCTTCAATCTGAAGGATCTCGTCGACGAGGTGGCCGAAATGCTTCGCCCCAAGGCCGAGGAAAAAGACCTTGACCTGCAGGCGGACGTCCCCCGCTTTTTCGTACATGCGGATCGCTCCCGGATCCGACAGGTACTTGTGAACCTCATCGAAAACGCCATTGCGTATACCAACAGCGGCTCCGTACGGTGCCGCGTGCAACGTCGTGCCGAGAAGATTCGCATCCAGGTCGTCGATACTGGCCAAGGGATTGACGAGGATCACCTTGAACGCATCTTCGAGCGCTTTTACCGGGTCGATGAGGACCGCGCGCGGGACAGTGGCGGGACCGGGCTCGGCCTCAGCATCGTGCAGCAAATCATCCACGCACACGACGAGGACATACACGTGGAGAGCACGAAGGGCCGAGGCACACGGTTTTGGTTTGAATTGCCTTATGCCCCGGCGCCTGAGACCGTAGAGGCCTGATGCAAACCTTGACTTGACAGGCTATTCATCTCAATCTATATTCTGGATGCAGTTGGGTACGTTCTCCTTCCAGAATTGGCCGCTCGGGGGCTCCCGAAGCCTTCGGACTCGTCACCTCTCTTGCTAAGACGTCCGCTGGAGGCATCCCTCCTGCGTTGCCCCGCAAACGCATCCCGAATTGAGAGCTTCTCCCAAAAGCAATGCCCCAAAGTACTGTCAAGTGGTTTGACGCGAAAAAAGGCTACGGCTTCATCCACCATCCGGATGGCGGCGACGATGTCTTCGTTCACTACTCTAACATTCAGTCGGACGACGATTTTAAAACCCTCCAGGCCGATCAGGAGGTGCAGTTTGAAATGAATGAAGGCCCGAAAGGCCTCAATGCCTCCAACGTCGTGCCCTATAACGACTCGGAGGACCGGACGCCTTCTGACAATAATCCGGACCCCGAATACGAGGTGGATCCAGCGGAACTGGACCCCACGGCTGAGGTCGATCCAGTTCCCACTGAATAGTTTTCTTTTCCTTTTCCCCTCCCCTTTCGTGTCGTCGCCGTACCCCGAAGCGATATCTTTAGAGCAGGACCATCCCTCCCTCGCACTCGATGAGGAGGTTCTGAATCGACTCATCCGACAGGTGGTGGAAGCAGAAGGAGCCTCGCTCCTCCACGTGAGTGTCGTCTTGAGCGACCATGACACTGTGCGTCGTCTCAATCAGTCCTATCTTGACCACGACTACGACACAGATGTCCTATCCTTTTCGTTGAGGGAAACCGACGACGACGCCAAAGTGGAAGGAGAAATCTACGTCGATTTAGATACGGCCGCTGAGCGACACGAGGAATTCGACACCTCATTTGAACGCGAAGCCTACCGCTACGTGGTGCACGGTTTGCTCCATCTCCTCGGATACGACGACGCAACGGAGGAGGGACAGAACACCATGCGGGCGAAGGAGGATAAGTACCTGAGCGACCTCCTGCCGACCGATTCTACGTCGTAGACTGTCCCTATTCCTCCGGCGGCTGCAGTTCACGGAGACGATCCCAGCGGTAAATTCCGCCGCTGTGCCCGTCGTCCCAGGTGATCCGGAGCCCGACGCTTCCCGCTTTCTCGACTTTTACGTCGGACCAGCGATTCTTCTGCCGGAAGATGTGTAAGAATCCCGGCTTGGTAATATGATCGACTGATTTGCCTTTGCACTCGGCGCAGGGACACGCCTGGCGGAGGGCATCAAGCGGAAAGGTCGACACGTGGTCATCGGCCCACTCAATGTTTAGCCGTTGCATCTTCACGTCGATGGACACGCGTTCGGGCGCGGGGACGTTCATGGCTCGCAGGAGCTGTGGGGGGATGTGGATGGGCTAGTGAACAACCGTTGGGTCTACTCTACATCGGCATCGGGCACGTCCCACAACCATCCCTCCGGCCCGGCATTCACGACTGGCGTAGAGGCCAGCGTCGCCTCCTCCCCCCAGCTTCCGTGAATGTGCCCGCACACCGTGAGGAGGGGCTGCCGCTCTTCAATCACGTCGCGAATGGCTGTACTCCCCAGCGATTCCCCCTTCGAGTCGCGGTCGACTGCCCCTTTCGGGGGAGAATGCGACACCAGCACGCTATCCTCAGGACAGTCCTCCAGTAGATTCCGGGCCTGTCTCTCAGAAAAGTCGTAGCTCCAGGGCCCAAACGGCGTGACGGGAATGCCGCCTCCAATGCCATAGAACGACACGTTTTCGAGCGTACATCCGTCCCCGTGTAGAATGTGCGACTCTTCCCAACCGCTACAGGCCTCCTCGAGTTCGTCTTCAGTCTCGGCATTGCCGGGCACCAAAACCGTCGGTGTGCGAATTTGACTGAGCACGTCGATCGGGGCCTGAAGGTTGCGTCGCATCACACAAAAGTCTCCGGCCCCAACGACGACGTCAGCCTCTTGTGCCTTCTCAACGATCCGATGGCAGGCTTCTCGATCCCCGTGGACGTCGCTGAAGAGAAGGAGGGTCGGCATGAGTTCGAAGGGAACGGGTGAGACAAATCGCGGGAGTATAGAGACTGTTTTGATTTCAAACGTCGGATTCTTCGCACCGCGTAACGACTGCGATGTGATTCGTTCTAACCATTTTTCCGTCCGTGCACGCTTTTATCCTGACCCGACACTAAAAGAGCCGCACGTGTGCATTAGCCTGATCG
>JAHENZ010000227.1 GCA_018609755.1 Salinivenus sp.
CCGCTGCCCGACGGTTTGCCCGGCGCTGTCGCTCCGCTCTGCTGAAAACGGGAGAAGACGTCGCCTTACTCGTCGGCCGCGGGGAGGGAATCGACCATAATGACGGCTTCGCCGTCGATGACGACCTCGCCGTCGTCGATGACGCGGGTCGTCAGGCGGAACTGATTGTTGCCGAGGTCCTCGACGATTTCGCACTTTGCAGTGACGCGGTCGTCGATGCGTACCGGATTGTGGAATTCGAGGTCCTGGGAGAGGTAGATGACCAGTCCGGGGATGCGCGCGATCGCGGCACTGATCAGCCCGCCCACGAGCGTCCCGTGGGCGATTCGGCCTTTGAACCGCGTGTGGCTGGCAAACTCCTCGTCGAGGTGGAGCGGGTTCGTGTCGCCGCTGGCCGCCGCAAATCGGCGGACGTCGCCGTCCGAGATCGTCTTCGTGAACTCGAAGCGGTCCCCGACGCTCAGCTCCTCGCGGTCCGTGGTGGCGAGTTCGGCGTGCCACTCGGGGAGGTCCCGGGCGGGCTGGATGCGCTCGGTCGGGGGACTCGCGTCGCCAACTGTCTCGTCGGGGTCCACGCCCATGACCGCGAAGGCTGCTCGGTTCGCGGCCACCACGCTGTCGAAGACGTGAGAGGACGTTTCAGTCCACGTGTCCAACAGCGCGCTCCGATGCGATTCAGAACTCATCGGTCCGACTGTAGGCGTTTGCCCCTCTTAAATCGTCCGGGTAGTTGTCAGACGCGATACTGAGACGATCTGCCTGCCGTCGGTGTGTTTTCGACGATAGCACTCCCCTCGCGCGGGGGGTCTGCGTGCCGGTGACGGGCGATCGGCCGCCGACCGGGCTGTGACCGGCTCGCAGTGCGGGTTCGCCGTGGTGGCTCATGGCTGATGGAAGGGGCTCGTGCCACTTAGACCCATCGAGTGGTAACAGATGGTAATCAACGCAACCTTTATCTATTCACGGCGCCTACATGTTGTTGACCGATGTCCGACGAGAACGACGGGCCGATGTGGCCCCCCGCGATGTTCAAGGCGTTTCAGGAGACGAGTCAGGAGGCCGTCGAGAGCCAGGCGGAGCTGTTCCGTCAGCTCATGAGCGGCAGTGGGGGCATGCCCGGCGTGGACATGAATCAGTTGGGCGCGATGAGCCAGACTGCGACATTTAAGACCCGCGTGCAGAGCGGGGGCCGCATCAGTATCCCCGACGCCGAGCGCGAGGCGCTCGACATCGAGGAGGGCGATATCGTCCAGACCGTCGTGATCCCGGTCAAGCGAAACAGGAGTGACTAACAATGAACTACACAGCACCCATCACCGCGACCTTCGAAATGCAGCGCCAGTCGATCAAGCAGGCCACCCAGGCCGTCGAACAGGGCGTCGAGTTCCAGCAGAACGTCAACCAGGCCGTGCTCGACGGAATCGAGAGCACCGAGTCGGCCCAGCGACGTGGCGTCGAGCTCTACCGCACCGCCGCCCACCAGACCCTCGACGCGGTCGAGGCGAACGTCCCCGGCGCGGAGTCCTCGGTCAGCGAGGCCCGCGAGGCCCTCGACGAGCAGTACGACGTGCTCCTCGAGAACCACGCCGAAGCCTTCGAGACCGTCGCCGCCGAGTTCGAGGAAGGCGCCGACGCCTACGACGACTTCGCCGGTGACTACGTGGCGGCCCTCGAAGAGCAGATCGACCTGCTGATCGAGGCCCACGAGGAGTTCGAGGCCCAGTCCGTCGACGCTGTCGACCAGGTCGCGGACGGGCTCGAGGACGTACAGGACCAGCTCGAGGACGTGCAGGCGCAGGTCCAGGAACAGGTCCGTGACGTCCAGCAGCAGGCCGCCGACGCCGTCGAGGCCTAACCCCGCAGTACCGACCTTTTATCGGGCGTGCGACACAATACGATACCATGAGTGAATCGAACGAAATACAGGACGAGTGGAACGAGATGGTCGAGCAGATGAACGAAGCGGTGGCCGACTCCGTCGAGCAGAACATGAAGGCACAGGCCGCCTTCGTGGAGTCCTGGTCAGATGCCTTCGAGAGCAACGTCCCCGATGAGGACGTCGTCGCCGACGGCATCGAGGGCTACAACAAGGCCTACGAGGTCTGGATGGACGCCGCCGAGCAGATGGTCGAGCGCACGAGCGCCGCGGCCGAGGGCGAGGACGTCGACCCCACCGAGCTACGGGACATCTGGCTCCAGTCGGCCAACCAGGCCTTCAAGGAGGTCATGTCCACGAGCGCCTACGCGTCCGCGAACGGCCAGCTCGTCAGCCAGCTGATGGAGATGCAACAGGAGGTCGACGAGGTGACCCAGGACACGATCAGCCAGATGGGCATGCCCACCCGCGACGACGTCGACGAGGTCGGGGCTCGCCTGGTCGAACTGGAACGGCGCCAGCAGGACGTCGAGAACAAACTCGACCGGATCCTCGACGCCATCGAGGAGTGAGCCATGGCATTCAACCCATTCACCGCCGCGCTCGACGCGGGGACCGAAACGATGGAGACCTGGGCCGAGACGACCCGGCGCAGCAGCATGCTCCCCGAACGCAGTGCAGAGATGGCGACGATCGACGTCGGCCAGACGCCGTCTGAAATCGTCTACCAGGAGAACAAGCTGGACCTGCTCCACTACGAGTCCCGGACCGACGAGCAAAACGAGATGCCGATCCTCGTCGTGTACGCGCTGATCAACCGGCCGTACATTCTCGACCTCCAGCCCGACCGCAGCGTCATCCGCAAGCTGCTGGACGCCGGCCACGACGTCTACATGATCGACTGGAACGAGCCCTCGCGGCTCGACCAGCACCTCACCATCGACGACTACGTCAACCGCTACATCGACAACTGCGTCGACGAGGTCCGCGAGCGCTCCGGCCAGGACTCGATCAACATCCTCGGGTACTGCATGGGCGGGACAAAGAGCGCGATGTACGCAGCCCTCTACCCCGAGAAGGTCAACGCCCTCGGGTTGATGGCGGCCGGGCTGTGCTTCGACGGGACCGGCGGCGTCCTCGAACAGTGGGGCGACGACCAGTACTTCGACCCCGAGGACCTCACGGACACCTTCGGCAACGCGCCGTCGGACCTCCTCGACGACGGGTTCGCGCTCATGGATCCGGTCAACAACTACGTCAGCAAGTACGTCACCCTCTTCGAGAACGTCGAGAGCGACGACTTCGTCGCGAACTTCGCCCGGATGGAGAAGTGGCTGGGCGACGGCATCGACATGGCCGGTGACACCTACGCCGAGTTCCTGGAGAAGATCTACCAGAACAACGAGCTCTACAACAACGAACTGTACCTCGACGGCGAGCACGTCGACATCGACAACATCGACATGCCCGTCCTCCAGATCCTCGGCGAGTACGACCACCTGATCCCTCCGGAGGCGAGCAAGCCGTTCATGGACGTGATCCCGAGCGAGGACAAAGAGATCATCGAGTACCCGACCGGCCACATCGGCCTGTCGGTCTCGTCTTCGTCCCACGAGAACGTCTGGTCGCGCGTCTGCGAGTGGTACTGGGAGAAGTCCGAACCGGCGACCGACGACGAAACGGTGGACACCGAGGCCGCCGAAGCGGACGTCGAGAACATCCAGGCCCAGGCCGCCGAGGCTGCGGCCGACGCCGCTGGCGACGACGCGGCCGACGCCGAAGACGCGGTAGCGGGCGAGGACAGCGAGGCAGACGTCGAGACGGTCAATGGCATCGGCCCGACCTTCGCCGAGCGCCTCCGCGAGGCCGGCATCGAGACGGTTGGCGACCTGGCGGGCTACGACGGTGCAGAACTCGCCGAGATTGCAGAGACCTCCGAGTCCCGAGCCCAGGACTGGCTCGACGCGCTCTGAGGGACAATTTCTTTCGAAGGTAGCTATTTCTCGTCCTGATTGTTTTGGATAGCGAGGCGTTTCGATCACGTATTGTTTGACTCCCGACCAGTAACTGCAGGCGCATATCAGGAATACGAGTGATAGTGAGACGGTCATATCACTTCGACGAGCAACCGGAGCTAGTCATCGGTTGACACGTCACAAAGCCGTCGTCTATGCTACAGTTTTTTCTCACTCCGTGTCGACGGTTCGACTATGCTGGATGGACAGACCTGTATGGTGACCGGTTCCTCGCGGGGGATCGGTCGGGGAATCGCACTTGAACTGGCGGAAAATGGGGCGGACGTGGTGGTCAACTACCGCTCTTCGGAGGGACCCGCCCACGAGGTCGTCGACGAAATCGAGGACATGGGCCAGACCGCCATCGCGGTCCAGGCGGACGTCGCCGATCAGGACAGCGTCCAGGCGATGGCCAACGAGGTCCACGACGAACTCGGCGAGGTCGACGTCCTCGTCAACAACGCCGGCATCACGATCGACAAAGTCTTCGACAACATGACCCACGACGACTGGCAGCGGGTCATGGAAGTCAACCTCGGTGGGGTGTTCAACTGCACGAAGGCGTTCTGGCCGGACCTGAAGGCCGCAAACCACGGTCGGCTGATCAACATCTCCAGCGTCGTGGGCCAGCAGGGCAACTACGGCCAGGCGAACTACGCGACGACGAAGTCCGGCCTCTTCGGGTTCACCCGAACGGTCGCCCTGGAACTCGCCAGTGAGGGGTCGACCGCCAACTGCGTCGCCCCTGGCTTCGTCGAGACGGACATGCTCGCCGACGTCCCCGACCGGGTTCGCGACAAGATCCTCCAGCGCATCCCGCTGGACCGCTTCGCGGAGGTCGACGACATCTCCGGCATCGTCCGGTTCGTCGCCAGCCCCGAGTCGAGCTACATGACGGGGCAGGTGCTGGCGGTCAACGGCGGCATGGAGTGGTAAGGCCGGTCACCGCTCGGTGAGGCGGGTGCCAAAGGGGGCGGGTGGGACTCCCGTTTTACCTCTCGCACGAAGGAAAATCATTTAGGACTGGATTTTTCGACGATCTGTCTCGCCTCGGCTTCGGCCGTGTCTTCACCGACGGGTTTCTCGATCAGGACCGACTGGACCGCCCAGTCGTCCCCTTCCGTTCGCCCTATCCGCACCTCGCTCCCCTGGGAGACGGAGTGTGCGGGCTGTTCGGCCCGGTCTGGCGTCCGGATCTCGTCGAACTCGTCTGGATCGCGAAACCGGACGTGGATGTACTCGTCTTCGGTCTCGACTGCGTTGACACCGACCATGGCTGTCCCGTCGCCGTCGGTCGCGGAACGCGTTCGGACGGGTCGCCGGCGGGAGAATGGCCACTCGCGACACGATGGCGACCACCCGGCGTTTCGAGGGCCAACCGCAAACGTCGTGGGCCCCACCGTGGCTCGACGAAGGGAGGTTTATGCGCGTGGCCGGGCAACGACCCGACAGCGAATTGCGGCTGATCCGGTGATCGGATGACCGACCACGACCACACTGAGCACGACCACGCCGACGCGCACAGCGACGACCACGACCACCACGCAGCCGACGCCGACACCGTCGCCTTCGGCGTCTTGACGATTTCGACGAGTCGGACAATCGCGGAGGACGACAGCGGCGATGCAATTGTCACGCTCCTGGAGGAGGCGGGCCACGAGGTCGTCAGGCGCGACCTGGTCGCCGACGACCGTAGCGCGATACGCGCGTGGCTCGAGGCGGCCGTCGCCGACGAGACGGTCCAAGCAATCGTCACTACCGGTGGGACCGGCCTGTCGCCGGACGACGTGACCGTTCCGACGGCGACGGCGATCTTCGACCGGGAGATTCCAGGCTTCGGCGAACGGTTCCGCGCACGCTCGGCCGACGACGTCGGCACGCGGGCGATGCTCTCGGACGCCACGGCGGGGGTCGTCGACGACGTGGCGATTTTCTGTCTCCCGGGGAGCCGGAACGCCGTCGAACTCGGGGTCTCGGAACTCGTCGTCCCGATGGTCGGCCACGTGCGCGGCCTGCGCTGTACGGCCATCGACGCCGAATCCGGCGCGGGCGAGAGCGACGACCTGACCCACGTCGACGAGTCCGGCGACGCACAGATGGTCGACGTCGGCGACAAAGCGACCAGTCACCGTCGTGCGGTCGCCGAGGGGACGCTGCGCCTCGAACCCTCGAC
>JAHENZ010000228.1 GCA_018609755.1 Salinivenus sp.
GCCCTTGCGGCCCCCAGCGTCCGCATGATGGCACCGATTCCGGGCAAGTCGGCCGTCGGCGTCGAGATTCCGAACAGCAATCGGGAGCTGGTGCGGCTCCGCGAAGTCCTGGGGACTGCCAAATTCCGGGACACGGACATGACGCTGCCCATTGCAATGGGCAAGACGATTGAGGGGGAGGTCTTCTTGTCCGACCTGACGAAGATGCCGCACCTGCTCATCGCTGGAGCCACAGGCTCCGGAAAATCGGTAGGCCTCAACTCCCTGATCACGGGGCTCATCTACGCCTGCCATCCGATGAACCTGCGGTTCGTGATTATCGACCCGAAGAAGATCGAGCTGCAGCAGTACACCGCCCTCGAAACGCAGTTTGTGGCCCAACCGCAGGACGTCGACCAGACAGTCATCACCGACATCGAAGAGGCCTCCGGGGTGCTCAAGAGCGTGGAGAAAGAGATGGAGGAGCGCTACGACCTCCTCTCCGAGGCGAGCGTGCGCGGCATCGACGGATACAACGAAAAGTTCAAGGCTGGTGAGCTCTCGCCGGAAGACGGGCACCGACACATGCCGTACATCGTGGTGGTGGTCGACGAGCTGGCCGACCTCATGATGGCAGTGGGGGACGACATTGAAGGCCCGATCTCCCGTCTCGCGCAGATGGCCCGTGCCGTGGGCATCCACCTCATCCTGGCCACCCAGCGGCCGTCCGTGGACGTCATTACGGGAGTCATCAAGGCCAACTTTCCGTCCCGCATCGCCTACGAGGTGGCCTCGATGGCCGATTCGCGCACCATCCTCGATCAGGGCGGTGCTGAAGGCCTCGTGGGAAATGGCGACATGCTCTTCCTCAGCGGCAGCGACATGCGGCGCCTGCAGGGGCCCTTCGTCAGCGTCGAGGAGGTGGAAGACGTGGTCGACTTCGTGTCGGAGCAGCCGGGGGTTACGCCCTACGAACTGCCCTCTCTCCTGGATGCCGGACACGGCCCGGACGAAACGCTCGGCGTAGAAGATACTGACGAACACTTTGAGGAAGCGGCTCGGGTCACCGTCCGCCGACAGCAAGGGTCTGTCTCGCTCCTCCAACGCAAGCTGGCCGTCGGGTACACACGGGCGGCCCGCATCGTGGACCAGCTCGAAGAGGCCGGAATCGTGGGTCCCCACAACGGCACAAAGGCCCGCGAGGTGCTCGTTGAGAGCGAGGATGAGCTGGAACGGCTGCTAAAGGGAGAGGAGGTGGACGCTACCGAATAACTGCACCATTCTTTTCTTCGACTGTCTGTATTCTCCGTGGCATCCTTTCCAACCATTGGCATCCTCGGCGGCGGCCAGCTCGGCAAGATGATGGCGGCCGACGCCGTCCGCATGAGCGTAAACGTGCGACTCCTCTCCCCCAAGGACGCAGGGCCGATGCAGGCCTACGCCGACGCTCGGGTCGGCGACTGGACCGATCCGGACGTGCTCCGCGACTTCGGGGCCGACTGCGACGTGATCACGGTCGAGAGCGAGTGGGCCCCCGCGGCGGAAGCGGCCGACGCTCTTTCCGACGACATTGACGTGTGGCCCGCTCCAGACACGCTGGAGCTGATCAAGGACAAGGGCGTGCAGAAGCGGCATCTGGCCGACGCCGGCTGTCCCGTTCCGACGTTTGAGTGCTGCGAAACGGTGGACGAGGCCGTGTCGGTCGCCGATGACTTTGGCTACCCGGTGGTACTCAAGCAGTACCGGGGCGCGTACGACGGCTACGGAAACGCGACCGTCCACTCCGCCGACGAGCTGCGGACGGCGTGGCCCGACCTGGCGGCGGACGATGGCCTCATGGTCGAGGTCTTCGCCGAATTCACCCGGGAGCTGGCTGTGCAGGTCGCACGACGGCCCGGCGGCGAGCAGGTAGTCTATCCGGTGGCCTACACCGTGCAGGAGAATCACCGCTGCCACGCCGTGGAGGTACCGGCAGACGTGAGCGACGCGGTCGAAGAAAAGGCTCGCTCCATCGCCCAGCGGTCCGTCGACGCGGTAAACGGGGTCGGACTGATCGCCGTTGAGCTCTTTGAGATGCCGGACGGGCGGGTGCTCGTGAACGAGTTGGCCCCCCGCCCTCACAACACCGGCCACTACTCAATCGAGGGGTGTCACACGTCCCAGTTCGAAAACCACGTGCGCGCCATCCTCGACTGGCCCCTTGGCAGCACTGCGCTGCGCTCCCCCGCCGCCGTCATGGTGAACGTCCTCGGGGACCGGGAGGGCACACCCACCCAGTCCGATACGCTTCCCGACGCTCTTGCCGTTGAGGGCGCAACGCCCCACATCTACGGCAAGCCCGACGTGCGCCCCGGCCGCAAAATGGGGCACGTGACGGCTCTCGGAACCGACGTCGAGAGTGCCCGTGCCCGCGCCGAACGCGCCGCCGACGCCATTCACTTGTAACGTGATGCTTTTTTCGTCTTCTACTACGTCGAGGACCGATCGGGGCTCTTTTCTCCTTGCACGTGATCCATCATGCATAGCGGAGAAGTGAATTGTCAGCATGGGATTGCTCTCACGCTTCCCTCCGCAGGTACGAGAGCCCCCTGGTTGAATTTGCAAACGTCTCTTCAAACGAACGATATCGTTCTATGTCCGACCCTTCTGCTCCCCCCGTTGGCATTGCCATGGGCAGCGACTCCGACCTTCCCGTGATGGAGGCTGCCGCAGACGTGCTCGACGACTTTGACGTCGCCTATGAGATGCGCGTCCTCTCCGCCCACCGTACGCCGGGCGTGATGAAAGAGTACGCCGAGACCGCCCACGAGCGAGGGGTTGAGGTCATTATCGCCGGAGCGGGAGGAGCCGCTCACCTGCCTGGCATGATTGCTGCAGGCACACCTCTCCCCGTCATCGGCGTCCCGGTGAAGACGAGCAAGCTCAACGGGGTCGATTCGCTGCTCTCCATCGTGCAGATGCCTGGAGGCGTTCCCGTCGGCTCCGTCGCCATCAACGCCGCCGACAACGCTGCGCTCCTGGCCCTGCAGATTCTCGGCACGGGCCGTCCGGATCTTCGGGACCAGATGATCCAGTACAAGGAGAGCTTGACCGAAAAGGTCGCGGAGATGGACAAGCGAGTGCAAGAGCGATCGACGAGCAACTGACTCCCTGAGCTTTTTCCAACCTGTTTGTTCTTATGAAGCGTCTTCGTTTCGCTGTTGTCCTGTTGGGTCTCTCTCTTGGACTGTTCTGGGCGATACGGCCTGCCTCAGCCCAACAGCAGCCCACCCTCCCCTCCCACCGGCACGCAAACGTCGTTCAGGACCTTCAGTCCGTCCAGCGCCACACCCTTCCCCCCGTGGACACGGAGGCGCTTCGAACTGAAGACGCCGAACGCTCAGGTCAGATTGGTCCCTATCGCTACGGCACAGTCGTCGAGACCAACCTGACCCCTCGCCGCAACGGAACGTGGGAACGGCTACCCGGGGGGCACTGGCTCTGGCGCCTGCGTATCCACTCCCAGGACGCCCGTTCTCTGAGTCTCGCGTTCACGACCTTTAAAATCCCCAGAGGTGCTTCCCTTTCTGTCTACGGGCCAGACCAAACAATCGTGAGAGGTCCTTACACGCATCAGGATGCAACAAATGGGCAGCACCGAACTCCGATCGTGAAGGGCGACGAACTCATCGTAGAGCTCCACGTGCCTCACGGTCGCCGCTCCAACACAGACATCGCCATCGGCAAGGTCGTCCACGGCTATCGCTCCCTTTTCTCTCGTTCAGGGAGGTCCTCATCCAAGTCGGGTACCTGTAACGTCGACGTCGCCTGCGAAGAGGCAGACCCCTGGCGCGAACAGGTCAGCGCAGTCGCCCGGTACACATTTGAAGCCCAGGGAAGCACGTTCTCTTGTAGTGGTTCTCTCGTCAACAACACTGACGAAGACAACACGCCCTACTTTCTCACAGCGGAGCACTGCATCAATTCTTCGGACCGGGCCAATTCGATGGTCTTCTACTGGAACTACCAGAATTCGACGTGTCGAACGCCCGGAACGACGGAGAATGGAACCGTCACGAACGACGACCCGACGGACCAAACGTCCTCTGGGGCCATTCTGCGAGCCCGCTATGGAGGCACTCACGAAGATGGAACGATTTCCGGAAAGTCCGACTTGTCTCTCGTCGAAATCGACGACCAGATTCCCTTTTCCTACGATCTCTTCTTTAGCGGTTGGAGCCGCGAAGGTCAATCCCCCCAGGAAAGTGTGACCATTCACCACCCGCAGGGACACGGGAAGCGGATTAGCTTTGACCAGGACCCGTCAACCATTACTGCGTATGGCGGCAATAATGGAGGGGACACCCACCTCCGCATCGGAGACTGGGAAATTGGAACGACGGAACGAGGATCGTCCGGCTCCCCTCTATTCGATAGCAATCAGCGGATCGTTGGTGTCCTATCAGGCGGAAAAGCCGGGTGTGGAGGAGACGGGGATGCCGAGGACAACAATGAGCCGGACTGGTATGGTCGGGCTGCTCCAGGCTTCGACAATGGAGACTACCAGAGCTCTACACTGGCCGAGTGGCTGGACCCAACAAACTCGGGCACACAAACCCTCGACGGCATTCCGCAGGTGGACGCAGATGATAGCACTCCCCCTGCCAAAATCGACGATTTGACGGTCTCTTCCACTGACACGACCTCCATGACCCTAGAGTGGACGGCCTCTGGGGACGACGGCAATCAGGGCACTGCGCAGGAATATGACCTTCGCTACGCCACCTTCCCCATCGATTCGGACGACGATTTTGCGTCGGCAATCAAGGTGGCAGACATTCCCTCTCCGAAGGCTGCCGGGACAACCCAGAGCACGGAGGTCACCGGCCTCGTTCCCGATAGCACGTATTACTTTGCCATTCGTGCAATCGACGACGGCCGAAATGAATCCGTGACTGGTACGACGGGAGCGACCCCTCTTCCCGACAAGATCGCTCCAGCCTCCATTCAGAATATCCGAATTACGAACGTAAACACTACTGATTTGGAAGTGACGCTTGAGTGGACGGCCACGGGCGATGATCGGCGTCGAGGAACCGCCTCAAGCTATGAACTCCGATATGCCGAATCTCCAATAGAGACCGAAACGGACTTCCAAAATGCAACTCCGGTCACTGGACTTCCTCAACCCGCGAAGAGTTCGCGTACAGAAACGGTTCGAGTAACAAAAACAGACGGCCTGGAACAGGGAGAGCCCTATCATTTCGCCCTGAAAGCTCTCGACAACGCCGGAAATTCGTCTCCACAAGCGATCCCTGAGGAAAAAGCAGTACTGGTCAGAGACATTTCCGTGAGTCAAGGTACCGCGGCGTCAAACCAGACCATTCAGTTTGTGGTGAAGGAAACCCAAACCGTCCGAGTCGAGATGTACGACCTCCTGGGCCGCCACATCGGCGTGCTCTTCAACAACGAAGTCCAGGAGGGACTCGAACGGGTCGTACAAATTGACGCGACCCGTCGTCGGCTGTCGAGTGGTCCATACTTCCTCCGTTTCACGGGAAAGACCTTTACGGAAACCCGGAAGATTATGGTCTTGAAGTGAATCCCGGTCTTCCCCTTTTCTCCTGTGACCTTGTGAGGCTAGTGACCTTGCACAACTACTCTGGCGGTTTCGAGCGTCGGTCACCTGACGTCACAATCGTCAGCGTTTGCTAGTAGCGGTCGATCAGGTGGCGCCGTTGGAATCCAACGGCGCCACGAATAACATTTAATGTAGGAAAGGGAGGAAGGCCTGACGTTGCCCGAGATCGCGCTTCCCTATACCAGAAGTTTACATCCGGACTAGGCATCCACTCTCGGTGGAGGACAGCCCGCAGGTCATCTCACCCACCGTGCTCTGAAGCCGGAGCCAATACGCTACTCTCTCCCGTTCCAGACGATGCGGGCGTACCGGCGCTTGCCGACCTTCAGGACGAACGGGGCCTGCTCGGAAACGTCCACGTACAATCCCGTGTCCTCCACCGTCTCGTCGTCAATGGAGACGGCCCCCTGCTCGATCAGTCGGCGACCTTCACTGTTCGACTCGGTGAGGTCAGCGTTGCGCATGAGGTTGAGGAGACCCACCTCCTGCCCGGCCTCGGCGTCGGGCTGAAACTCCGGAATCTCGTCCGGCGTGCCCCCTTCCACGACCGTCTGTTCGAAGTGCTGCTGTGCCGCGTCGGCCTCCTCCTCGCTGTGGTACATCGTTACGATGCGACGAGCGAGCTGGGCCTTCGCGTCGCGCGGGTTCTCCTGCGCAAACGCCTTCACCTTGGGAAGATCCTCCGTCGGCACGTCGGTAATGAGCTCCACGTACCGGTAGATGAGGTCGTCCGAAATGGACATAACCTTTCCGTACATGTCCTCCGGCGCCTCCGTGATGCCGATGGCGTTGTCGAGGGACTTCGACATCTTCTCCGTACCGTCGGTCCCCTCCAACAGCGGCAGCATCATACACACCTGCGGATCCTGCCCCTGGGCCTCTTGAATTTGGCGTCCGAGCAGCAGGTTGAAGCGCTGGTCCGTCCCGCCCAGCTCCACGTCGGCCTCGATGTGCACCGAGTCCTGCGCCTGCGCCAGCGGATACAGAAATTCGTGGATGCTGATCGGCTGCCCGGCCTCATATCGATTCTTGAAGTCCTCTCGCTCCAGCATCCGCGCCACCGTCTGCTGCGCCGAGAGCTCGATCACGTCGCTGAACGACATCGCGTCCAGCCACTCGGAGTTGTAGAGGATTTCTGTCTTTTCCGGATCGAGGATGCGCGTGGCCTGGTCGTAATAGGTTTGCCCGTGCCGCCGCGTCTCTTCGAGCGTGAGCTGGGGCCGCGTCTTGGACCGCCCGGACGGGTCCCCAATCATCCCGGTAAAGTCGCCGACGATGAGGATGGCCCGGTGGCCGAGATCCTGAAACTGCCGGAGCTTGCGGAGCACAACCGTATGCCCGAGGTGTAGATCGGGCCGACTCGGGTCGCACCCAAGCTTCACGGTGAGTGGTGTCTCGGTCTCACGGGACTGTTCAACTTTTTCGACGAGCTCGTCTTCGGGAACGAGCTCCTCCACCCCGCGGCGAAGGACCTCCATCTGCTCGTCAACCGGTGGAAAGGCCATGTTTGTATTCTGGTCTCCTGATAGTGAGAAATGATTTGACAGGGAGTCCCCCTCAAGTTGGCTGAGGCCATAGTTCAAAGACGGTAGACGACGAACCGCAGACGACATCAGAAAATGGGTACAGCACGTCCACTACCACGAGCACTCACTCATGACTCACAACGCATCAACTTAAGTCAGAGGTTGTACTCCCGCTTCGTCTGCTGCATACGCCGGTTCTCTTCTCGCTCCTTAATGACCTGACGCTTGTCGTGCTGTTTCCGGCCTTTCGCCAGCCCGATTTTCAGCTTCGCCCAACCGTCCCGGAAGTAAAGCTCCAGTGGCACGATCGTGTACCGCTTCTTCTCCGCCATGTCGCCCCACGACTCAATCTCCTGATCGTGCATCAGCAACTTACGGTCGCGGCGCGGCTCGTGGCCAAAGGGCCCGGCCTGATCGTACGGCTTCACGTACATGCCGTGGATCTTCATTTCGCCGTAGCGGTCCACCTGGCAGTACGCCCCATCGAGGCTCACCTTGCCCTGGCGCACCGACTTCACCTCGGAGCCCTCAAGGACGATGCCCGCTTCCAGCGTCTCCTCGATGTCGTATTCGAACTGCGCCTTCTTATTGCGCTCAACAATCTCAACGCCTTCGGCCATGGCACGCAGGTGGGCTCAATGAGACAAACGACACTGACGGCTCCCCTTCGTCAATTACTCAACTCATGACTCGGACTCTTCTTCTTCCTCCTCGTCCTCATCAAGAAAGACAAACGGAAGATCCGGGACTTCCTCCGTCACGTCGTAGTAGAAGAGATACTTCCGAAACTCGGTCAGACTGGCAATGGCCAGCTTGTCGAGTCCCGTCCGCAGGTCCTCCCGATAGAATGCATTCAAGGTTTTGGAGGTCTCTTGTGCCTGCACCCACACGTCGCGGTTCTCCTCGGCCGCCCGGGCGGAGGCAATGAGCGCCTCAATCATCTCGTCGGTGGCCTGGTCGCGCTTGGTAACGTAGATCCCCCACACCATCGGGTAGTTGGTGAGCTCGTACCACTCCTGCCCCACGTCGATCGTAAAGGGCTCGGTCTGGAGCGACGGCACGTTCGGCCCGACCAGTAGCGAGGCATCCTCGTCCACCTCCAGCAGCTCGGTCGGCGAGTGGCCGTCGTACGGGACGAAGGTGGGATCCACCCCGTAGTGTTCGTGCATAATGATCCGGGTCACGACCCGCTCCTGCGCCACCCGCCGGTCGTAGGCGATGGTCTCGGGAAAGTCGTGCAGCCCCCCGCCCCACACGAGCTTCGCGTACGGGTAGTCCCAGGACACGAGGCCCACGCTCGGAATGACGTCGATTGCGTCACTCGCCTGCAGGGCCAGCATCGTGGGCAGCAGGGCCACGTCCACCTCATCCTCCACGAACCGCGCCGCACATTCTTCCGGGCGGTATCGTTTGATTGAAAACGGATTCTCAACCGCCCCCGACGTAAATCCGGAGACGAGAAACTCGGCCGGTGGGTAGTCCCAGGTTGCGAGCTCCATACGCGGTGGAAATCAATTCAGGGATACAAAACAGGATCTTTCCCTCAAAACGCTCAGTGGCCGGGTCTCCCCTCGGGAATCCGCTCGAACCATCGGCAACGCCCCCACCCTCCTAAACACAAGAACGAAGACCTCACAACTCTTCAACGCACGATCTCCCGTCTCCACGTCATCCCCGCAGGGGGCAGTCTCCAGGGCGGGTCGGCCGTTTCAGCCAAACGGACTACTCATCATCCTGCACGCGCTCCTTCACGCGAGCGGACTTCCCCACGCGATCACGGAGGAACGAGAGATTGGACCGGCGGACCTTGCCGCGCCGGACCACCTCAATTTTGGCAATTCGAGGCGAGTGGATCGGGAAGATCCGTTCCACACCGGTGCCCTCCGACATTTTTCGGACCGTGAAGGTCTCGCTTGCACCGGAGCCGCGTCGATTGAGGCAAATGCCTTCAAATTTCTGAATTCGTTCCTTTTCGCCTTCGACCACGCGCAGGTGGACGTTAACGGTATCCCCCACGTCAAAGTCGGGAATGTCGTCCCGGAATTGCGTGGCCTCGACGACGCTCATCAGGTCAGTGGCCATGGCTCTAGATTGGGTTGTCAGTAAAAGGGAATGTCGAAATCACGAATCGTCCGGGGCCGTCGATGACGACTCCGGAAGCAAATCGGGGCGGCGGCTGCGCGTCTTTTCGAGACGCTTTTCGTCCCGCCATTCTTCTACGCGCTTGTGGTCGCCGGACCGAAGCACCTCGGGCACCGAGCGCCCACGATACTCCGCCGGACGGGTGTAGACCGGGGCGTCGAGCAATCCGTCCTGGAACGAGTCCGTAAGGGCGGAGGACGCGTCCCCCAGCACGCCGGGCAGAAGCCGCACCACCGCGTCGATGAGAACGAGCGCGGGCAACTCACCGCCGCTAAGCACGAAATCACCGATCGAAAGTTCTCTCGTCACCAGAACGTCCCGTACCCGTTGGTCGATGCCTTTGTAGTGCCCCGCGAGCAACACCAAATGATCGTACATCGTCAGCCGGTTCACGATCGGTTGGTCGATCGTTTCGCCGTCGGGGGTCAAAAAAATAATCTCGTCGGGCTCGCCGTGCTCCTCCTCGATTGCCTCTACGCACCGAAAAATGGGCTCGGGCTTGAGTACCATGCCCGCGCCCCCACCGTACGGAAAGTCGTCGATCTGCCGGTGCTTCCCCACGGCATGCTCCCGCAGGTCGTGCACGGAGATCTCAACAGCCCCGTGATCCTGCGCCCGCTGCACGATGCTGTACTGCAGGGGATCCTCCACGAGACCGGGCAGAGCTGTAATGACATCAATACGCATGGCACCTCAGAACAGGCCATCTCAGGTTGATGTAGGAGCGCATCGCGGGCCGAGTGACACGAGACCATGCCTGTGGTGCTTGTGGCCCCACGAGCACGAAGAGGCCTCACGATATTCCACAGAGGAAAAAACGTCTGAATCAGTCGAGCAGACCGTCAATCGGGCGCACCACCAGCCGGCCGCCGTCCAGATCCACGTCGATGATGAAATCCTCGACGGCCGGAATCATGGATTCTCCCCCGTCGGGACGGGTAACGACGAACACGTCCTGGGCCGGCATTTCCATGTAATTCGCCACGGTGCCCAGCTCCTCTTCCTCCTCGCTTACGACCTCAAGCCCAACCAACTCGTGAATGAAGACCTCGTCGTCCCCCAGCTCCAAGTCGTCCTCGGCGGCAAACACCTTTTGCTTCATCACCGCCTCGGCGTCCGTGCGCGACGCGATGTCGTCCAGCCCGAGAATGACGGTCGTCCCGCGCTTCGTCTGCTGGTACCGAACCGACGAGATCGTGTGCTGAACGACGGCGTGCGGACTCGTTCCGAGGTAGACCGTCTCCAGCTCCTCGTACCGGGCCGGATCGTCGGTGTGCTCCGGGTTAATTTTGAGCTCGCCCTCGATGCCGTGCGGTCGAAAGACGAACCCGACCTGCACCATGCTCTCCGGAGCTACGTCGGCGTAGTCCGGCGTGGCATCCGAGTCCGGCGATGGATCAAACGAGGACGGCATCTCGCAAGGGGTCGCTGTCGGAAAAGAGGCGTTACGTTTCGTCCTCGTCCGTCTCCTCGTCGTCGGCATCCGCTTCTGCGTCGGCCTCGTCTTCGGCCTCTGCGTCTGCATCGGACGCCTCAGCCTCCTCTGCGCTGGCCTCCGATTCGTCAGCCGCTTCCGCGTCGGCTTCTTCTTCCTCCTGCACGACAGAGAGCGGGGTGGCCTGGGCTCGAAGGCGCGCGTCCTCGTCGAGGTCCTCGGCCCGCTCACGCTCCTTCTCCAGCGCGTCGGCCCCGCGCGGCTGCACAGCCATCTTGATCTCATCGCCCTGCTCGGCCATACGGTCCCGAAACTCGGCGACCTTCTCCTCAATCACGTCGGCCGGCTCCCCCTTCTGCTTCAGGTGGTTCTGGAGCATCAGGCCGCGGCGGTAGAGGATGGATCGCACCGTATCGCTGGGCTGCGCGCCGTTATCGAGCCAGTAGAGCGCGCGCTCCTCGTCGAGCCGCACCTCGGCGGGCTCGCGAAGCGGAAAATAGCGCCCAAGGTCCTCGATGTAACGACCGTCTCGGGCATTGCGCGAGTCGGTGGCGACAATCGAATAAACCGGAATTTTTTTGCGCCCTATGCGGCGCAGTCGAAGTTTGACGGACACGTTGGTGTGTGGTCGAGTGTTCTGAAAAAACGTTCTAGGCAAAAGTAGGGGCGCCCCAGAGACTTCTGGACTCCCCGCAGCAAAATCAAATCGTACGCTACCGTGGACTCGGGCTCGGGCCGCCTCCGCCCCCGGTAAGCTTGTCCATGAGGTTCGACATGCTGACGTCCCGCCCCTGACTCGTCAGCTTCTGCATCGTCTTCATCATCTTCTTCATCTCGTTGAACTGGCTGATGAGCTGGTTCACGTCCCGAACCTCAACCCCGCTTCCGCGCGCAATGCGGCGACGGCGCATGCCGTTGAGAATCTCGGGGCGCGATCGCTCTTCAGGCGTCATCGACTGGATCATGGCCTCAATGTGCTTGAAGGCGTCCTCGTCGATGTCGAGGTCGCTGATCTTGTTTCCGACGCCCGGAATCATGCCCATCAGGTCCTTCAGGGATCCCATGTTCTGGATCCGCTGCAGCTGGTCGTAGAAGTCCTGCAGATCAAAGTCGTCCGACTGAATCTTCTGCTGCAGCCGTTCGGCTTCCTTCTCGTCGTACTCTTCCTGCGCCCGCTCAACGAACGACACCACGTCGCCCATGCCCAGGATGCGCTGAGCCATGCGATCGGGGTAGAACGGCGTCAGAGCGTCGAGCTTCTCCCCCGTGGAGGCAAACTTGATCGGCTTATTGACGACGGTGCGGATGGAGAGGGCCGCGCCCCCTCGGGTATCCCCGTCGAGCTTCGTCAGGACGACCCCGTCGTAGTCGAGCTGCTCGTTAAACTCCTTGGCGGTATTGACGGCATCCTGCCCCGTCATGCTGTCCACGACGAAGAGCGTCTCGTTCGGATTCACAGCGCTCTTGATGTCGGCCACCTCCTGCATCATCTGCTCGTCGATGTGCATGCGGCCGGCCGTGTCGATAATGACCACGTCGCGCGCCGTCTCACGGGCTTCCTCCACGGCCTCGTCGGCGACGCGAACGGCATCTTCCACAATCTTGCCGTCCTCCTCAATCGAGTAGACCGGCACGCCCACCTGGTCGGCCAGCTTCTTGAGCTGATCCACGGCGGCGGGACGATACACGTCCGAGGCGGCCAGCAGTGGGGCGTGGCCCTGCTTGCGCAAGTGCCGGGCGAGCTTGGCGCTGAAGGTCGTCTTCCCGGAGCCCTGAAGGCCCGCAACGAGAATGACCGTCGGCGGCGTCTCCGCCATCTCAATTTCCTCGTGCTCGCCCCCCAGCACCCGCGCCAGCTCGTCGTACACAATCTTCGTGAGCTGCTGCCCCGGCGTCACGGAGTTGAGGACATCTTCCCCGGTAGCCTCCTCTTTTACGTTGTTCGTAAACTCCTTGGCCACCTGGTAGTTGACGTCTGCATTCAGGAGCGCCCGCCGGATCTCCCGCATCGTCTCGGCCACGTTGACCTCGTTGATGCGGCCCTGACCCGTCACGGACTGAAGCGCCCCCTCTAGCTTTTCGGACAGGCTCTCAAACATAGATCCAGATTCGCTTCCACAGTGTACGGTGCCGGCAGCGCTCCCCTCAACCGTCTGAGCGGCAGCGCTATCGCGTTATTCAATCTGGTTGGTTGCCACGGCTTCGACAAAACTCGTCCCAATCCAACAATGGAGACTGATTGAACACCCAACGCGACTGAATAACGCGATGTCACGGATAGAAGAACCGCTCGCCCCCTTCACATTTTCTTTTAGGGGACAAAGCGGCTTATCCGGTTCCTATACGCGACGAAGACCCGAAAACGATCCTGACGGTCAGGGGTGTTCATCCATTATTCGCTGCCCACCCAAGCACAACGGAGAATTTCTTCTCTACAGCCTCCTCTCTCGACTCTCCCTCCCTGTACGTCCGCCCGTTCTAGTGACCTCCTCACAGTTCCAACCGGCCTCCCGGTAACAGTTCGGCACACAGGTTCGTCTGTACCAGGCAACCGGTCGTAGGGATCTCCCCTCCGATCGATTCTCTCGATCCATGAAGATGCCCATGAAAACCGTACCTGCGCGCCCACATGTTGGGGCCCCCGTTGTTACGAATCGACCGACAGAGGATTCGGGCGGAGTAGAGGATCGTTTCCGCCTTCCGAAGCATTCACGTTACAGACTGAATTTCTCAAAATCTGCGGCGCGCCATGCCTTCCTCTGTCTCCTCCCGGTCGAAGGACGAGTGGCGGGCGCAGTTTCGCTCCGTCCGGCGCGGGCTCTCGCCGGACCGCTACGCCGCACTGGGCGCCCTAATCAGCAGTCGGGCGCTGACGCTCCCCTCAGTGGTGCAGGCCTCGGTGGTGCACGTGTACTGGCCCCTCCCCGAACAGGGCGAGGTGGATACCCGTCCCCTCATCGCAGCGCTACGGGGCCAGGAAAAAACGGTGGTGCTGCCGGTCGTCACGAGCTACGACCCGGCCTCCCCCAAAATGGAGCATCGCAGATACGAAGGGCTGGCTGCCACAACCAAAAATCGGTGGGGCATTCGGGAACCTACGGGCACAGCGTCCCTCCCGGCCGACGCGATCGACGTCGTTCTGGTCCCGGCGTTGGGGGTGGACCAACAGGGCAACCGCATTGGACAGGGGGCCGGCTACTACGACGCGTTCCTTCAGGCAGTGGACGGGCCTCGGATTGCGCTGGTGTACGACGACTGCTTCGTGCCCCGGCTCCCATCCGATCCACACGACATTCCCATCACGACGGTCGTGAGTGAGCGAGGCATCACTCCGATCTCGTCGACTTAGAACCTGTTTCAATTTACGACCGTCTCCACATCCGTATTCGATGTTGTCGATAGGGATGCCAATCGGACGCTTGTGTGTCTACTTACGACAATTGGAATGACCGTTTTGCGGTCGTTATGCGCAGCCATATTCGCTGCGTTTGAAATTGAAACAGCTTCTTAACCCAGTTGTCTGTTTGCTACAATTCTTTTGGGATCATGGCCAATCGCGAACGCACCCGCTCTTCCTCCAACTCCTCTTCGGCGCAAAATGAGGCTTTTGAGGTCGGACGCACCACGCTCGACCTCGACGACATTTCCGAAGAGGAGCTGGAGTCGCTTTACTTCGAGGACGACGCAGAGGAGGAGTCGAGCCTTTTGAACGTCCAGACCATTTCCGGACTGAGTCTCATTCTGGCGGGCATCGTGTACCTGCTGACTGAGATTGGGGTCTGGGCGGACCCGGCCCTCCTCGGGCTCAACGCGGCCCTCCCGTGGCTCATCGGGGTGTTCGTCATCCTGGTGGGCTTCGGGGTCCTCACCTGGGGCCCTTCTCGTTCGTCGGACGAGAAGGAGCGCTCGACGAAGAAGGCGGTGGACGCCAACACCGGCGAGACGAAGGTGGTGGAGGAACCGAAGAAGGCTCGCAAGAAGCGCCTCACGCGGTCGCGGACGGATAAAAAATTTCTGGGCGTCTGCGGCGGGATTGCCGAGTACCTGAACCTCGACCCCACTCTCGTCCGCATCGCGTTCGTCATCGGCGTGATCAGCTCGTTCGGCCCGCTAGTGCTCGCCTACTTTGGCCTTGCCTTCGCCATGCCCAAGGAGGAGCCCCTGTCTCCCGAGGAGCGGCTGTCGATCATTCGGGACGAAGTCGACGAGTAGCACCGGCTTCTCGAGCTCGTCCTGTCGTTCTCCCCGCACGACGACCGGAGCACCTACGCTCAGAAAGAAGTGGGTACTCTAAGCAAATTCGTCCTACACCCGTTCCCTCAGTCTACATCGGTAGCCCCATTACAGATTACAGTACGACTGCGCCATCCTCTACTGGCGATCGATGGGATTCTCGTTCCGACAACAAGCTTCCGGCTGGTAGAAAAAGCATCGCGGATGATGGAGAGCCGATGTATGTATCGGCGAAATCCTACTCTCTTTTCAGCTCCCCTTCTTGAATTGCAAAATCCCCCAATTAATTACCGCTCCCCATACTAAGCTGTTTACTACCCATAGAGCGTATCCCACAAATTCGGAGATCGGTCCAACAAAAAATTCTCCTACTGGATTTACTAAGGGAAATGTTAAAATATCCAAACCAAAACTTATCACCATTTCGGTAAAAGACTGTGGAGCTCCATTTTCAAATCGACGTGCGGATTGCCCCGCTGCAGCAAACAGAAGGACTAGAGAGAGTAGATGGTGTAGAATTGCTATGGATAACCAGGAGATTCCTTTTCCCCACAGCTCATTTTTTGAGTTTGATAACATCCTTGTAATTGAGAATGGCCCAGTCGAGCAGAATAACTTGCTAGTTTATAAAATATACTTAAAATATAACCACAATTGACTTTTTTTAATAAATAAACCACCCTCGACTGGAAGTCGATTAAAGCTCATTCCACTCCCAGGGCGCGCCTTATTCCGTTCCTGAACAGACTCGTCCAGATCTGATCACCCTTCTTGAAACCGTCCGCAAATAGATTTCCAAGCCGAATCGCATCAATGGAGATACGGTCAACCCCCCGCGTATAGAAAGGTGGCAGTGTCGACCGTTCGGTACGAAGTCGACGAGTAGCACCGGCTTGTCGACTTCTCCCTCTCGTTCCCACCGCACGATGATCGGGACACCGGTGCTGTCTAAAACCTACGTCCGGTGACCCACTGGGTATGACTACGCCGTCCTTTGCGGGAGACATCAAGACACAATGTAAGCAGAAACAAAAATCACCCCCACAAACAAAACATTTAAAGAAAATAAAAGTATATTAATCTTTCTAATCATATAAAAACTATTATTAAATATATTACTATTATATATATAAATATATAAATAGTTTATTACAAATATTGCCATAAACCATGATATATATACGAACAAAAACTTTACATAATTAACGAAATAAAATCCCGGTTCGTCTCCAAAAATTACCCCAATTATAGCAAACAAACATAAACATAAAGAAGCAAAAAATACAATTGTATATGTTATTTCTATTACTTTTTTTATAAACATTTTTTATTACGTTTTTTATGACATAAATACTCAATAATTGACAATTTACTTAATATTCCTCGTAATCATTCTGCTTCTGTTGCATCCATTAAGAGCTGAAATGGAGGTATTTCCATTGATTACGCCTTCGACCTCGGACCAATCTGGACGATACGTTAGGGGCTTCACGATCTCTGCCTTCCCATTGGTAGCCTCCTTTATCTTTTGCTGGAACGAACGCCAGAGTGCATCCGCTTGGCCGAAGGCGAGTTGTCCAACATTCGCAATACGGTCGAGTGTGGTTGTCATTCGATCAATACCACGCGTGTAGAAGGTAACCTTATTTCCGCTGCGCTCGAACCCGAATCTCCGGTTGCCGCTCACAGGGTGGTAGCCGTCGAACGTCGTATACACTGTGCTAAACGTCCAGTGCAATCGCGACCGGTCACTAACGACGACCGTTCCTTCATCTAGCCATCCCCCTGTTGGGTCTAGGCTAATGCTCACAACGGTCCCTAGCGGATCCCCACTTCCCATCGACCCCAGAACTTCAGTGAAATGAACACCCGGTCTGTCAGTATACTGATTCAGGTTGGACCGGATCTCTCGCAGGAACTGCCTTGGCGTCCTTCCGCCGGGGATGTCTCCGACCGTCATCGTAACCCCGAACTCATCCATGTTCACAACCGCCCCCGCTGCATTCTGGAGTCGCTGAATCCCGGAAATCCCGTAGCGGTCAAGGTCCTCTATCGTGGCGAGTACGCTTTGGGGAACCTTCAAGTTGGCAAGATCCACGTACTTCGGAATCTGGTCGCACGGTACGTCCAGCAGCGCAAATGGATTGGCCTTGAGGTAATCAGTCAGATAGCCGGTGTAATGACATGGCCCGTCCTCAGAGCCTGAACTGCAGGGGTCGGCCGTTCCGCCCCCCGAGTTGCCGCCTCCACTGCCCCCGTTCCACGGTCCGGAGCTGGGAGGAGACGGAACGTCCCCAGCCCCGCCGGTCGTCCCTCCATCTCCGGGCGTGACGACCACCTCATCGTTGTAACACGTGATTCCTCCGGTACCCGGCCCAGTGTCGGGATGCTGCGTGCACCACAATCCACTCTCTTCCGCCCACTCCCAGAGCTCTTCCCTCCAGTCGTTCGACGAGGATTCCTCAGCAATCTTCGGGGCAGACTGCCGAGTGCGTTCATCGGTAAGATCGATCACCGTCCCGCTCCCGTGGTAGCGTAGGGCCTCGTGAAGCATGCGGGCTGCCCTCGGAGAGGCCGGCAGGCGACAACGTGCCATACGCCCGGTAGAGCGATCTGTACCCACCTGACTGCTACTGTCTTTCTGCACGTGGAGACGATAGGTCAGATGGACCGGCGGTCCGGACGCGTCTTCCAGAATCGCGTCCGGATACAGGAGATACACTTTCTGGTACCGATACCGGTGCGGCCCCTCGGGCGTGCGAACGCTCGTGAGGCAGACGTACGGAGACGGGGGCGGCGTCCCGGCTTTTCTCCGCGTCTCCGGTGAATCCTTATCGTTCAGAGGGGCATACGAGAAGCGCAAGCGGTCGGACCGTTCGGACTGGAACGGTGGGTCCGGTGCGAAGCTGTCACATCCAACGAGCAAAAGCAGCGCGGCACAAGCAATCGCAGAAGTGAGGTGAAAAAGAAGAACCGTGGGGCGTACGTGATCAGACATCGCGAAGGGGCAAAGCGAGGAATTGTAGAATTGGAATGCCCCACGGTACAAAAGGGTAAAACAGTACGCAAGAGGAGAACACGTGAATGTCAGAAAAGTCCGGCGTGTGGGGTCCCATTTTCGGGAAATGAAACAGCCCTGAAGCGGCATGATCCGCCTCATGCAGTGATGGCTGGCCGGTGTCCGCAAGCCCTTCGATGTTCATCTGCTCACGTCCCTTTACGAATGACCAGACCCTCACAGCCAGTGTTGCAGCTCGTCCCGAACGGCCTGCCTCCAACCTGTGCCGAGCGTAGGAGCGAAATGATCGACTAGAGGTGAGAAACTCGGCGCAGCACTACTGTCAGATTTCGGGAAACCGACCGGCTCCCCACAGAGGGGACAATAAGAAGTGAAAGTATAACCCTTGAGTAATCGAGAGCACGGGGGGCGAACTGAGATGTGAACCTGATTCCCCTACTGCTGCCCCCTTCGCTTCAACTCAACACCTGCCTGAAATCCCCCGCCCGTCTCGTCAGGCGTCCACCGGTTCCGGAGCAACCCCTGCCAGCGCCTCGTGCATCGCGTCCGGGCGGAGATGGGTGCGGACGGCCTCGTTCACGTCGTCGAGCGTGAGCCCCTCAATTTCCTCGGGGAATCGGTCCAGGTACTCGAGGTCGAATCCGCGCTCGGCGTTGGTGAGGATGGACTGCGCGAGGCGACGGGTCGTGGCGAGTCCCACGGCGTACGAGCCGGTGATGGTGGTCTTCTTGCTTTCCAGCTCCTCCTCCGTCGCCCCCTCCTCTACAAACTGCCGGATGACCTCCGTCGTGGTCTCGATGCCCTCTTCCAGCGCGTCGTGGCTGAGGGTAACGCTCGTCTGCCAGTAGCCCGCGTAGCGGGTGGAGACGCCGGAGAGCCCTGAGCTGATGTGGTACGTGAGCCCCTTCTCGTCGCGCACTGTGTTCATGAGCCGGGCCGCAAAGTCGCCGCCCAGAATATAGTTTCCGACGTACAGGGCGGGATAGTCGTCGTGGTCGCGTCGGAGGGAAACGGCGTGCCCCATCCGAACGTCCACGTTCGACTTGTCGGGCATCGGCACCACACTCCGGCCAGGCTCCGCTTCCTCCTTTCCCTCCGTCTCGTGCGACGGATCGGCGTCGTGCGGCGCCCATCCCGCAAACGTATCGGCCACGACCGATTCGACCATGTCGTGCTCCAGATCGCCCACTACGGCCAACGTCCACTCGGTGGCACCGAAGTGCGCGGCGTGATACTGGCGGATATCATCGAGCGTGAGCTGCTGGAGCTTTTGGAGTACTGCCTCCAGCGCATCGCTGTAGTTGGGATGTCCCTCTCCGAAGAGGCGGCGGGTAAGTGCAGAAGAAGCCTGGGCACTCGTCTTCTCCATCCGGCGTTGTACGTTCGCAAGGGCCTGTGCCCGGGCCTTCTCGAACTCCTCTTCCTCAAACGACGGCGACTGCAGCATCTCCGACAGCACGTCCATTACGCGCGGCAGATCGTCCGTCAAGGCACGACCCGAAATGTCCACGTAGAGACCGTCGCTCGATAGATTGAGCTTGGCGCCGCAGTCTTCGAGGACGCGGGCGAGTTCGAACCGATCCCGTTGCTCCGTCCCTTTGTCGAGGAGCGAAACCGTCAATTTTTGCCGCAAATCGTCGTCGGCAGCAAGGTCGGGATAGGCCAAAAACGAACCGCGCCACGACACAATGTCGTCGACGGAGGTTTGGAGGGTGAGCAGTCGCCCCGGGCCGGCCTCACGGTCATGAATCTGAGAGGCAAGATTCGGACTGGAATTGGACATGGAATCCACGATGGATAAAAGGGAAATCGAAGGGAGAGCAACGGACCGATCCACGGTTCACGTATCACTTCTCACGCATCAGTCTTCACTCGGCACGTACCAGCCGACGGTGCTGGTCTCGTCGGTGAGGTAGGTTTGCGCCACGCGCTGGATGTCGTCTACAGTCACCTCCTCCAACCGGTCGAGGTACTGCGTGTAGAGCTTCCAGTCGCCAGCGGCCAGCGCCTCGTTGAGCTGTGACGCCACTTTCATCGGCCCGTCGCGGTCGAACGCAATCTGCGCGCGGAGCTGGCTGCGGGCCCGGTCGAGCTCCTCCTGCGTCACCCCCTCGTCGCGGATTGTCTGAATTTCCTCGTTGAGGGCCGACTCCACGGTCTCGTGGTCGGTCTCCGGGGCCAGATAGGCAAAAATCGAAAACAGACCGGGATCGCGGAGGCGGAAGTTCATCCCGAACACGTCGCTCGTGAGGCCCTGGTCCGTGCAGCGCTGAAAGAGTCGGCTGCCTTTGCCGGAGGCGAGGATGCGGGCCAGGACGTCGAGCGCGTCCGAATCCGGCTCCACGGCGGGCGGCGACTTGTAGCTCATGAGCACGGCCCCGAGCTGCCCGTCCTGCTTCACCGTCACGCGGCGCTGGCCAGTCTGCTCCGGCTCTTCGGTCGTGACCTGCGGAATGTCGTGCGGCGCCGCGTCGTGCGCGCCGAAGTGGTCGGCTACCTCATTCAACACGTCGGTGCGGTCGAAGTGACCGACGATCGAGACGGTGGCGTTGTTCGGCCAGTAGAAGGTGTCGTAGTATTCCCGCAGCCCGTCGGCCGTAATGCTCTCGATGTCGCTCTTCCACCCGATGGTGGGGTGGTGGTACGGATGCGCGGTGAACGCGGCGGCCCACACCTCGTCGAAGAGGCGCGAGACCGGGTCGTTCTGGTTGCGATCCCGTTCGTTGAGAATCACCGTCCGCTCCGACTCCACGTCCCGCGGGTCGAGGAGCGCCCCCCGCATGCGGTCGGCCTCGATGTCGAGCGCCAGCGGCAGATGTTCGGTCGGCAGCATCTCGTAGTAGTTCGTCCGGTCCAGCCACGTGGAGGCGTTCACCTTGGCCCCCACCCGCTGCAGCGTCTCGAAAATCGACGTGCCCTTGCGCTTGTGGTACCGTTCGGTCCCCTTAAACATGAGGTGCTCCAGCATGTGGGTCGCGCCGGTGTGTCCGGTGCGCTCGTTGCGACTCCCCACGTGGTAGGTCACCATCGACGTGGCCACCGGTGCACCCTCCTGGGGCAGCAGCAGAACGCGGAGGTCGTTGTCCGTAAGGCGGTAGCACTCGATGCCGTCGGACGCCTCCTCAAACTCGAAGGCGGCGGGGATGGCGGGCGAAGAATCAGCGACAGTCGTCTGGTTCATATAGCTGGGGTTGAGAGTATTCTTCAATTCAAAACCGTTCGTATTTCGTATTGCGTGTTTCGTCTCCCAAAAACTAAGATCACGCAATACGCAACACGGAATACGTAATGTTCTCAGTGCGCATCGAGCCAGTGATCCCCCACGCCGATGTCGATCACGACCGGCACGTCGTCGAGCGGTAGGGCGTCGCGCATCTCTTCATCGACCATCGACTGCACGTCGTCGATCTCCTCCGGCGATACCTCGAAGACGAGCTCGTCGTGCACCTGGAGCAGCATCTCGGCGTCCCAGCCCTCTTCGGCCAGCCGCTCGTGGATGCGGTTCATCGCGATCTTGATCATGTCCGCCTGCGTGCCCTGAATCGGCATGTTCACGGCCACGCGCTCGGCGGCGCTGCGGCGATTGCTGTTGGAATGGTCGATGTCGGGCAGGTACCGGCGGCGCCCGAGCAGCGTTTGTGCGTAGCCGTTCTCCTGCGCCTGTTCCACCAGCTCGTTCAATAGCCGCGAGACGCCGGAGTACGACTTCCGGTACTGTTTGATGAGGTCTTGCGCCTCGTCGACCGGCATGCGCATCCGCTGGGCGAGGCCCCACGGCGAGATGCCGTACGGAATGCCATAATTTACTTCTTTCGCCTTGCGGCGCTGGTCGGACGTCACCTCATCGGGATCGATGTCGAAGACGCGCGCGGCGGCATCGGTGTGGATGTCGCCGCCCGAGCGAAAGGTTTCCTTCATGGCCTCGTCCCCACTCATGGAGGCGAGGATGCGGAGCTCAATCTGTGCGTAGTCGGCCGCCATCAACTTCCAGCCGTCGCGCGGTACAAAGGCCCGCCGGATCTCGCGCCCCACCGGGGTGCGGATCGGGATGTTCTGGAGATTGGGATCGCTGGAGGAAAGCCGCCCGGTCGAGGTGCGCGTCTGGTTAAAGCTGGTGTGGATGCGGCCCGTCTCCGGATGCACGAGCTCGCCCAGCGCATCCAGATAGGTACTCTTAATCTTGTAGGTCGAGCGCCAGTCGAGAACGAGGCCCGGCATCTCGTGCTCCGTAGAGAGCTCTTCCAGCACACTTTCCTTCGTCGAGCGCTTGCCGGTCGGCGTTTTGGAGACGACGGGGAGCTCGAGCTTGTCGAAGAGCACCTCGGCGAGCTGCTGCCGGGAGTTGATGTTGAACTCCTGCCCGGCCATCTCGTAGATCTGCTCCTCAATTTCGCGCAGCTCCGACTCCAGATCAGCAGAGATCTCATCGAGAACGTCGGTGTCAACCGTGATCCCGACGTGCTCCATCTCGGCCAGCACGCGGATGAGCGGGAATTCCATGTCCTCGGCAATTTCGAGGAGCTTGTCGTCTACCAACTGCTCCTCCAGGGCGTCAGCGAGGCGAAGCGCAATGTCGGCATCCTCGCAGGCGTACGGGGCCGTCTCCTCCACCGCCACGTCGCGCATCGACAGGTCATCGTCGTCGCCCAGCAGGTCGGAGATGGGCACCATTTTGTAGTTGAGGACCGACCGCGCCACGTCGTCGAGGTTGTGGTTCTCCTCCGGCGCCGTCAGGTAGTGCGCGATCATCGTGTCCACGAGCGGTCCCTCCACTTCGACGCCGTGCCGCCGCAGAACCAGAAGGTCGTACTTCAGATTGTGCCCGACCTTCGTGGTGTCGTCCTCCAGCAAGGGGCCGAGCACGTCGAGCACCGCGTCCGTGTCGGTGCCGTCGGGGAGCGGGGTGGGCACGTACACGCCCTGCTTCTCCGTCCAGCTAAAGGACAGCCCGACGAGCGCAGCGTACATTGGGTCGGTAGAGGTCGTCTCCGCATCGAAGGCATATCGGTCGTGCTCGTCAAGCTCCGACGCAAACGCCTCCAGCTGCTCCCGATTCTGCACGAAGTCGTAGTCGACCTCGTCAGTGTCGAGCGCCTGCACCTCCTCGTACGGCCCGAAGTCGAATTCGAGCGCCGGATCCTCCGACGCCTCGTCCTCGTCGTCCACCTCGCCGTCGATGTCCATGCGGTCGAGCAGCGACTCGAACTCCAGCTCGCGGAAGAGCGCCCGCAGCTTGTCTTCGTCCGGATTGGCGCGGCGGAGTTGGTGCCAGTCCATCCCCACGTCCAGGTCGGTACGGATGCGCACGAGGCGCCTGGACATGCGGGCCTCCTCGGCGTATTCCTTTAGATTCTCCCCCCGCTTCCCTCCGATCTCGTCCGCATTCTCAATGACCTCTTCCACGTCATAATACTGCTTGAGGTACTTCATGGAGGTCTTCTCCCCAATGTTGGGCACTCCCGGAACGTTGTCGGAGCTGTCCCCCCACAGCGCAAGCATGTCGATGAATTGAACGGGATCCAACTCGTACTCCTCCCGAAACGTCTCGTCGGTTAGAATCTCGAAGTCCTGGTCGCCCTTCGCCGGCTTATAGATCGAGACGTGCTCCGAGAGTAGCTGCTTGAAGTCCTTGTCCGGCGACACGATCACCACGTCGGCCCCGTCCTCTTCGGCCTGCTTCGCCAAGGTGCCAATCACGTCGTCGGCCTCCACCTTCGGCACCTCCAGCACCGGAATGTCCATCGCCTCCACGATCTCCTTGATGTACGGAAGGTTCTCCAGAAGCTCGTCCGGCGGCGGATCGCGATTGGCCTTGTAGTCCTCGTAAATCTCCTTGCGGAAGGTGTCCTCCTCCCCCTCGTCGAACACCACGGCCGCGTGTTCGATGCTGTGGTCGTCGATCAGCTTGACGAGCGAGTTCGTAAACGCGTAGGCCGCCGAGGTATTCTGTCCCTCGGAGTTGATGAGGGGCCGACTGATGAAGATGTAATGTGCGCGATACGCAAGGGACATCGCGTCGATGAGGTAGAGGGTCTTCCCCTCATCTTCAGCGGTCGGGGAGGCAGATGGCTCGGACATTCGACGGGACGTAACCTGGAACGGAATGTGGCGAAACGACGAAGCAAACCCGCGCGGGAGACGCAAGCGGGAGACGAACCGCGCAGCAGTTCGTCGGAGAGGGTCTGATCGTCTGATTTCAATTCTTTCGCGCGCCCCTAGTTCGTGCCGATCTGTGAGAAAGTGTGTGAATCGCCCGGTGGTCGCGCCCGATTCTTCCCTTTTGATCTACACCCACCGGCGAACGAAGGCACGCGCTGCGCGCAGAACCCGTGTACTTTGTTGATCGCTCCGCGGTCCTGCAGGCTTGTGCATCCATTGCCCTTTTGAAGGACGGGGGAGCGTTGAGTACCGATGGGAGGCAACAAATCTGCCATCGTCACGTCGTTGCCAAACTAGTGGTGCGTCAAGTTTTCCATGTCGAGTAAAGCCCCGATCAATGAACGGTATCCAGGCCGTTGAAGTGACATTCAAGCGGGTGTATTCAATTCGGCACCCGACACCTTCGGCTTGACTGACCACTAGCATCGTGTGACATTTAAATAGCCTCCCAGTATTGTTTATCGCTGGTGTTTCGCCCTCTTCTACGGCTTCTGACATGACACTCCTGCTTTTCGACATTGACGGCACGCTCGTCCGAGTCAACGGTGGGGTCCACCAGGCGGTCGCACACGCAATTTCGAGCGTAACTGGACGAGAGGCTTTCACCGACGGGGTCCCCTTCTCGGGGCGAACCGATCTCGCGATCTTTCGGGACGTGTTGAACGAGAGCGGGATCTCCTCCCCGAGCGCCGTCCTCCAGGATGTCATTGCGCGTTACGCGGAGACGGCCCAGGAGACCATCCACTCCCGCCACGTGGAGATCCTCCCCGGCGTCTCGACTCTGCTCTCCCAATTGTCCGGTCGGGACGATGTCTTTCTGGGACTGGTGACGGGAAATGTTGAAGCCGTTGCCTACCACAAACTCCGGTGTGCAGGCCTTGCTGAATACTTTTCGGTCGGTGCATTTGGAAGTGACCACGCAGACCGTTCCGCACTACCGCCGATGGCCCTCCAGCGGGCCTCGGAGACATCCGGACGCTCCTTCTCTCCCGAACACACGACCATCATTGGAGATACGCACCATGACATTCAGTGTGCTCACGCTACGGGAACGCGCTCCGTGGCCGTGTGCACGGGACGATTTTCCCGATCGGAACTCTCCCCGCACGCGCCCGACCTACTTCTCGACAACCTGATCAATCCCCCTCGCGTAATCGACCAGGTCCTCGAAATTTGACGCCTTTTCCCCTCCCCCATCCAAGCTCGGCACGATCTTTAAGAGTATTGTGGTCCGGCGTCTGCTACTGAATCCGCCAGGCCTCCCTCACGGCCGGGTTCCGGCCGGACAGGCCGCCTTCGAATCGCGTCTCCCGATCACATTTGGTTCTTTTGTGCTGAGCATCGCCGCGTTTCCTTGAGAGTCGTGGCTCTGCAACGATGCACCCTTTCCCCCGTTCGAGGGGTCGAACAATAGGAATGGAGGGTGCGTGTTAGTGCATCTTAACCTTGTGTTTCCGAGAGAGACGGCGGTTTGTGTGGAGTGTGCTACCCGCCCTGTTCTCTTTCCTCCACCCAACGGAGGAGGAGGGCAGTCCCCAACCGTCCGACTCGTTCATCCAATAGAACGGCTGCTCATCGTAATGCTACCAATCTCCGCCCACGGCACGACATTTCCAGGTCGCCGGGATGTAAATCAGGACGACATCTTACATTTTTACCCCTCCTCGAACGCCTTCTTCTTGGGGGTCGCTGACGGCATGGGAGGCGTTGCAGGAGGCCAGATTGCGAGCCAGACCGTTTTACAGACGGTGGAATCGCACCTCCGTGAGGCGTTTGAAGACGGAGAGGTCACGCCGGACATGCTGAAAGACATTCTGGGCGGTGCGTTCGACGCTGCGCAGGACTCAATCCGCGAAATCACGGAGCAGGACCCCTCCCTGGATGGCATGGGAACGACCCTCACCTGCGTGCTCGGATGCGAAAATGAGTTCATTGCGGGCAATCTCGGGGACAGCCGCGTCTACTACCTGACAGACGGGGAAATCAAGCAAGTGACGGAGGACCACTCGTACCTCCGTGAATTTGAAAAGGAAGCAGGGGGCGACAACATCGATCCGGAGTTCATCGAGCAGTACGGACACATCATCAACAAGACCCTCGACGGAACGGGGGACGAGCCGGACTTCTTTCCGAAGGACTCTCCGTCGTACTCCCTGTCGGAGCAGGATGGCTTTCTGCTCTGCTCCGACGGCCTCATCGTAGACAAGCTGCAGGACCAGAAACAGCTCTTCAAATCGTACATGCTCGGCACGCCGGACCTCCAGACGGCGGCCGAATCGCTCGTGTCTCTCGCTTACTATTCCGGCTCCACCGACAACATCTCCGCTGTTCTTGCGGAAGCCGGCACTCTGGAGCGGGAACTCGGACGTGTTCGCACGTATCCCTTTCCTCCTCGCGAGGAAGAGCCTGCGTAGGACAAAACGGCGGGCCTCCTCCCTTCAAAACGTTTGCATTCCCCCAAAGATGGCCATAGATTTCAGGGACGGGTCAATGATTTGTCCGTCTATGTAAATTTTCCATGTATCCATCCAGTTTGGGGCTTCGTGGACTCCCTTTCGGGACGGACAATACATCTATCCTGGTCCGCACTCATACGTAAATCCGATCCTAAAGGCTCGTCCTTAGGTACACCGTCCGATTCATTTCCCTAAGGGAAACACCATCGTCCCCTAATCCAGTCGCGTACGGGTTCTTCCGATGCCCCCCTATTTTTGCCGATGCCGATGCTTCATCGCAACAGCATGATGCTTTTCTCACTTGTCATTGCTCTGTTAGTGGTTCCCACTACACATGCAGAGCCGTCCTCTCCTGAGACAGCTCGGCATGCTTTGACCGATGCTGATGCCTCGTCGTACTGTGAGGGATTTGCCAAGCGGCAAGTGAACCTCGCGGACCGTCTTCTTCAGAAGTCGAATTTCACGCGGGCGATCAAAGTTCTCAATAGCACTGCCCAGGACTGCGACCGCGACTTTGTGCGAAAAAAGCTGGTCGAGGTGCTAAATGAATGGTTCGGGGCAGTCCAAAACAAAGGCTCCAGTGCCCTTCAACAGTACATCAGCGTGCTTTCCAACCAGACGTATCTGACGTCCAGTCAACGATCTCGACTGTCTGGTCAGGTTGAATCGCACGTGCAGTCTCTCATTCAGCAAGAATACCGGTCGGACGAATATCAGGCTGCCGATCGTCTGTGTCGGACTTATTCCGATTACGTGAGTGATAGCTTTCAGTCTCGGTATTACTGTGGATCCTCAGCGTTAGAGATTGGGGCTCGGTGGAGAGCCATGCGTGCCTACGGTTGGCTCGTGGACAACTGGTCCAGTCAGTCCTTCATTACCTGGGAAGAGGCCGCAAACACGCTCGAAGAGCTTTATTTTTTGAACGGACAGTTCCGCGAGGCCTATGCCCTCTCCCGCGAGATGGCGGTTCGCGACCCAACCCCCAAGGCCATCTTATCGTCTCTCATCTCGGTTCGGGGAAATTTTCTCGCCCCCCTCCTGCGCGTCGGCGCCGAGTTTTACGAGGAGCAGCCCACAAACGAGGCTTTGAGCCACGTGGACACCGAGATGCAACGGGTAAACTTTCCGACGTACGTAAAGGCGTTTTACATCCTGGCGTCCGACGGGAGCGTCGAGCGGGGCATGTACGGCAGTGAGGCCAATCAGCCCAGCAGCGCGCTTCTGGAGGATGCCGCCGGCAACGTTTCCCTACTCCAATCGTCGGATCAATCAAACACCGCGTGGCTCGTAAGTCCCTTGGGGTCCCGCCACCTTGTTCTCGAGTTTGGAATGGCAACTACGCCCGAGGAGAACGTTCGCCTCGAAACCATTCAGGAAAATGTCGAAAGTGACGAGCAGTGGCGAAAGTTGTATCAACTCGAGTTCGGGGAGACTTCCCCGGCCATCGGCAGTGGAATTGGGACCTTTCTCAGCGGGGCCAACCTCGCAACGGCCAATTTCGACGCCTATGACGGAATCTTTGATGATTCGCCGGTTTTGACCTACTATTGTATTCAAAATGGCTCCGACGGAATCGAGGAATCTTACAACTTCAATCGCTCGAACCTTGGATACGGAGAAGGCGAATGGTCACGCACCTCCAACACTCCTGCCCTCTACCACCACGAAGTCCAGTACGGTGGTCAGTCGGTGCGTGAGATCGTTTGGCCGAATTTCGTAGACGACAATTGGACTGGGGTTGTTCGTATCGGCCTCGCTCACAGCTAAGTTGAACGCAAGCCAACCTCTGATGACTTTCCCCATGACTCGGTACGTGAAGACGTTTACTCCTCCAGTGCGATCTGTCGCTTGGATGTGCCTCCTGTTGATCTTTGGGGCCTGGGGAGTACAGGCCCAGACCTCGATCAAGGAAATCAACGGAAACCCTGGCAAATTTCGAGGCCAGACCGTAACGATCGAGGGCTCTGTGGCCCGTCAAGTAGACAGCGGCAGCGACACCCAGACGAAAAACTATATTTTGCAGGACGATAGTGGGGCCGAAATCCGCGCCCGGACTACACAACAGCCCCCCGATCCTGGACAACGCTACAGTGTTGAAGGGGTCGTCGAGATTAGTCCATTCAACCGCGAGCCCGTGTTGGACGAGTCCAGCCGGACACAACTCTCGTCTGGCAACCAGACTCAAACCTCCAGCGACTCTCTTCGCCAAGGCTTTTCGACAATAACGGTCTATCTCATCTTAGGCCTTGGCGTCCTCGTGGTGGTGGTGCTCGGCTACTTCGCGTATGCCAGCCAGGACCAGGAGCGCGCGCGCCCAGCCGCCCCGTCCACTGAGGATGGCGCCGCCGATGACGACGCCCCCTCCTCCGATCTTTCCTCCACGGAGCTCGGCGCCGAGGGAGACGGCGCAGAAACCGGCTTCCCCGAACCGTCTGGCCAGCGCATCAAATCCGAATCGAGTAGTTCTCAGTCGCCGGAAGAGGACTCCGACGGTCCCGAAACCTTGAAGTTCAAGGCGCCTCCGAAGACGATGAAGTTCGTTCCGGGCCGCCTCGTGATCGCCGCCGGGCCGGACCAGGGCAAGGAGTTCCGCATTGCGGGCCGCCCGACGCCGGAAGGGAACGTGGTCACCATTGGGCGCGCCGAAGTGGAAGGAGAGCGTGCCTTCGCGCACATTCAGTTGGGAGATACCTACCGTACAGTGTCTCGCATGCAGGCAGAAATCATTCAGCAGGATCAGACCATTCTGCTGAAAAATACCAGTGAAACGAACCCGACGATGGTGAACGGAGATCAGGTACCGGAAGGCAATACCGTCGAACTTCAGGACGGCGACATGATTCGGATGGGCGAAATGATGCTCCGGTACGAACGAGACTAGATTTCTGAAGCCCTCAGAAGCGGGACCGAGCACCGTTTGCCTTCGATTTTTCAGTACAGGCTGAGCCCGTGGCTTCCTTTCGGTGATGCCTAGAATCGAGGCAGCGAGAACAAACTTCAGATTGAAAAGCATCCCCGCCGGAAACTCTACACGACCTTGACGACTCCCCCGCTTGTGTCTTTCCGCTGTCTGTTTTTTTGCGGATTCTATTCGTCTTTCTTCACAAGCCTCGGTCCCGTTTCCTGAATCTGGCAATATTATTGCTCTTCATCTGCATGGAGGAAGAGTGCTCCACGACATCTGTTGTCCGGGTTCGATGTGGTTATAACCTCTGCCTTGTTTCAGTCCTACTCGGACGACATCCATCGATGGTCTTTCCATTCCTGCTCACTCGACGGCTGGCTTCCGATCCATTCGGACCTCACGCCGCCTTCCAAGCAGGTGCAGTGCACGAATCGCCCTTAGGACATGTCTGAAGCCACAAAGCGTTGTCCGTATTGCCACGAAGAAATCCTGGAAGCTGCCCGCAAGTGCAAACATTGCGGAGAGTGGCTTGAGGACCCGCCAGAAACGTCGTCTACTGGCACCGGATCGCTCTCATCCAATCCCGAGACGCTCGTGCGGGATGCGATGTCCCCCGAGTATAACATTGAAAAGGAACTGGGCCGCGGCGGCATGGCCATCGTCTACAAGGCCGTCCAGGAGAGCCTCGGACGGGAAGTGGCGTTGAAGGTGCTGCCACAGGGAATGACCCACGACCGGAAGATGTTGGAACGGTTCCACCGGGAAGCCCAATCGGCCGCCCAACTCAACCACCCCCACATCGTCACCATCTTCGATGAGGGAGAGTTGAACGGGGTTCACTACATGGCGATGGAGTACCTGGAGGGCCGGGACCTCCACGAAATCGTTCAGGAAAAAGGGCCCGTACCGCCCGAACAGGCGGTGAGCTTGATTGCGCCTATGGCCGAGGCCCTCGGCTACGCCCACAATCAGGGCACGGTGCACCGCGACGTGAAAAGCTCGAACGTCATGGTCACCGACGTGGGCCGCCCGGTACTGATGGACTTCGGCATTGCCTACGCGGGCTCCGATGCACGGCTCACGCAGACGGGGACTGTGCTGGGAACCCCCGAATACATGAGCCCCGAGCAGGCCCGGGGCAACGACGTAGATGCCCGAGGCGACCTCTATAGTCTCGGGGTCGTGCTCTACGAGTCCCTCACCGGAAAACTACCCCATACCGGTGGGCACCCGATGAGCGTTGTCTACAAGGTGCTTCACGAATCGTATACCCCGCCCCGGCAGATTGACGATAACATTCCGGAATGGCTCGAACAGGTCATTGCGAAACTTTTGAAGAAGGACCCCGAGGAGCGGTACCAAACGGGACAGGATGCTGCTGAGGCCCTTCGCTCGAAAGATCCGGGCGAAGAAGTCGAGGTCCCCTCTCCGTCCTCGGGCGACGGTACCGCCGACGCTGAAGAGCAGGTGGCCATGGACGCTGGCGGAGAACAGGGCGAGCCCGCAAAGACGCAGGTCTACCGCCCTGGTGAGGAGGGCAGCGAGCCCGAACCCGAGCCCGCCGCAATGTCCGAAACGGCGACCGCTACTGAGGAAGACGAAGAAGAGCAGGTGGCCGCTCCATCCACGGAGGACGGAGCGACAGAGTCGGAGGGGCCGCAGCGCCAGCGGCTGCACATCGTACGATCGCTGGAGGGCAATGCGGACTGGGTCAACGCCGTCTCCTTCTCCCCCGACGGGCAGTATGCGCTTTCAGGTGCCCCCAACAATACGATTAAGCTGTGGGAGGTCGTGACTGGTCGAGAGATCCAGACGTTTCAGAGCCTCACCGAGCAACCCATCTCCGTTGCTCTCTCCCCCGACGGCGAACGCTTGGTCTCCGAAACGTCGGACGGCATCGTTCGCCTCTGGGACGTCGATAGTGGCGACTCCGTCCGGACCCTGGAGGAAAACTCTGAGGCGGTGCTCGGCGCCACGTTCTCGCCGGATGGCCAGTACGTGCTTTCCGGCGGCGGCGCCTCGGGCACCCTCCACCTCTGGGATGTCGAAACGGGCGACCTCGCCCGCCGCTTCGACGAAAACAACGAGGCCATTTTCTCAATCGCCTTTTCTCCCGATGGTCAGTACGTGCTCTCGGGCAGCGGTCAATCCGGTACCCTCAAGCTCTGGGAAACCGAAACGGGACGGGTCGTTCGGACCTTCGACGAGGGGGATTGGGATTCGACGTACGTCTTCTCCGTTGCCTTCTCGCCGAACGGCGAATACGCCCTCTCCGGTAGTGACGACATGACGGCCCGCCTCTGGGACGTCGAATCGGGCAAACTCCTCCGCACCTTCGAGGGCCACTCCGGCCTCGTCATCGCGGTGGCCTTCTCGCCGGACGGCCAGTACGTCCTGAGCGGAAGTAGCGACATGACCGTCCAGCTCTGGAAGGTAGAGGACGGCAACCTCGGGTACGTCTTTGAGGGCGACGCCGAGGGCGTCAACGCCATCGCCTTCTCGCCCGACGGGCGCTACGTCCTTTCCGGCAGCAAAGACGACGACGTAAAGCTCTGGACCCCGTAGTGTATTCCTCTCAGACCGGTTCGATTCCCGACTAATTTTCAGGCTCGGCGCTCGACGCGCCGGGCCGTTTCTATTGGACGCGCTTGAGCGCTTTGCGCTGCGCCTTCAGGGTCGCGTCAAGTTCCTCTTCGCCGTGGCAGGTGCCGAAGAAGATGGCCTCGAACTGAGACGGTGGCAGATAGATGCCCTCCTCCAGCATGGCGTGGAAGTACGCAGCGTACTTATCGGTGTCGGTCGTCTTCGCCGTGTCCTGGTCTACGACCCGCTGATCGGTAAAGAAAAGGCTCGCCATCGCCCCGACCCGATTCGTCGTGAAGTCGAGGTCCAGCGCGTCGAGATTCCGGTGCATCCCCTCCTCGAGTGCTGTGCCGAACGCTTCAAGCTCGTCGTAGATGGTGTCTTTGTTCTCGGCAATTTTCGAGAGCACGGCGTGACCGGCCCGCATGGCAAGCGGATTCCCGCTAAGGGTCCCGGCCTGGTACACCGGGCCTGTCGGCGAAATGTAGTCCATGATCTCTTTCTTGCCGCCATATGCCCCCACCGGGAGCCCGCCGCCGATGATCTTTCCGAGGCACGTGAGATCGGGCGTGACGCCGTAGCGCTCCTGCGCGCCGCCGGGCGCCACGCGAAACCCGGTCATCACCTCGTCGAAAATGAGGACAATGTCGTTCTCGTCGCAGAGCTCGCGCAGCCCTTCCAGAAAGCCGGGCTCGGGCGGGATGCATCCCATGTTGCCGGCAATCGGCTCCAGAATGATACAGGCCACTTCCCCGGCGTTCGCCTCTACGAGCTTCTGAACGTGCTCTAGATCGTTGAAGGGGGCGAGAAGGGTATCTTTCGCGTTTCCCTTTGTGACGCCGGGCGAGTCCGGTTCACTCAGCGTCATGGGCCCACTACCCGCAGCGATGAGGAAAAAATCTCCGTGGCCGTGATAGTTGCCCTCGAACTTGATAATCTTGTCTCGCCCCGTATAGCCGCGAGCAAGACGGGCCGCACTCATGGTAGCCTCCGTACCGGAGTTGACCATGCGGACCTTTTCGACCGACGGCACGAGATCGCAGACCAGCTCGGCCACCTCAATCTCCACCTCGGTTGGGGCCCCGAAGGAGGTGGACGCCGTCGCCTGATCCTGCACGGCCTCCACGACGTCCGGGTGCGCGTGGCCGAAAATCATCGGCCCCCACGATCCCACGTAGTCGACGTACTGGTTGCCGTCGGCGTCCGTGAGGTAGGCTCCTTCCGCTTCTTCGATAAACAGCGGAGTGCCACCGACGCTGTCAAACGCTCGGGCGGGCGAGTTTACGCCCCCCGGAATGGAGTTCTGCGCCTGCTCGTAGAGCTGCTTGCTGCGACGGAGATCGAGCTTCGAGGGAGCAACTTCCATGGGTGCTACGTCGATTTGGTCGAATGAGTCCTCAAGGATGCTGCACGAAGTGAACCGCTCATGCGTCGGGGATGGTCCAAACCAACGACCGAGCGAGCCCACTCGTTACCGTCGCGTCCAGCTACAAGGGGGCCTGTGAATCCACCCGTCGGTAAAGGGCCCGAATCCGCGGCTGGCCTTCCACCTCAATTCGAGAGGGCTCGCGTGCCTCCGCGAGATGGACCTCTTTTCGAAGCGCCTCCAGGGTGTCGATCGAGAACGCCACACCATTCGAGTCTCCCGGGGCGGATGTGCTCTCCTCCGACGAATGCGTCGGAAGAGTCAGATACAACCAGCCCCCCGGAACGAGCACACGGCGGCTTTCCGAAAGCACCGTGCGAAGGGCATCCTCGGTCGTGGCGTAAATCTCCGCCCGATCTGCTACCACCCAGTTGAAAGTTTTTTCCGGGTAGTCGAGGGCGTCGAGGGGCGTCATCTGCACGGTGGTCTCCACGTCCCCTTCCTCAATCAGTTCTGCCACTCGATCTCGGGTCGCAGCGACGGCCTCGGCGCGCGGGTCACACGCATGGACAGGAAACCCAAGGCGCAAGAGAGGTTCGGTGTGGCGCCCCGTTCCACATCCAAGGTCGAGAATCGAATTCGAGACCGGAACGGCCGCAAGCGTCCGCAGCAGGTGGTCGGAGGGAGCCGTCGGAGCGGTTGATTCCATAGCAGTCCACAGGTTCGGTCCGGAGGGAAGACGTCAATCGCCCATTTCCATCAGGACGATTCCGAGATCGCGCTCTCTTCTGAGCTGGCCTGGATTGCGTCCGGCTCCGGGGTCTCGTCCGGCTCCGTCCAGCGCCGCGCCTTCGGCACCCCGCCGCAGTGCGAACACCGACCGACCGAACCGTCAACGTCATGGAGCGGAAGCTCTTCGATCGGTCGGAGCGGGTAATCCTGCGAAAGGCCGTCGCCTCCAATTCGAAGCTGATTGACGTCGACAGGCAATTCCAACTGGGCCACCGTCGCTTCACCCAAAGCCTCAATAAAGAGGGGGTGCGTGTTAAGGCCCGAGGTCACTTCATAGTGGGTAATGCCGGCAACTTCGGCCTGCTCGCGGACCCGAATGTCGAGATCGTAGCTGGTTTCTACGTGATCGGTGACAACCGTCACGGGCACCACGAGCACAGCCTCCACCCCTTCTTCGGCAAGTGCTTTCAATTTGTCGGGAGTCGTAGGGGTCAGCCACCGCGTAAGGCCAGTCTTGCTCTGGAAGGCCGTGTGGTAGGGCCGTTCGCGGCCCCGATACTTCATGACCTGTTCGACCGTGGTGTGGACGAGGCAGCAGTACGGATCTTTCCTCTGATTTTGGTCCCGCATCGGAGCGCCATGCGCACTGAAGAGCAACTGCACATCGCCTCGACGATCCCGAGCAAAACGCTGCAGCCCTTCATCGATACGCTCAGCCAGGGCCTGCACGTACTTCGGGTTCGCGGCGTACTCGACGACCGACGTCGTGGGCCAATCCGGAATTTCGTTCGCGTCGTCGAGCGCTCGCCAGTAGGCGAGCGAAGAGCCGCTAGTCGACGTCGAATACTGCGGATACAACGGCAGAAGAACGACCTTGTCGACGCCATCTGCCTCCATCTGCGCCGCCGCTTCCTCGCTGAAGGGGTGCCAGTAGCGCATCGCGACGTAGGTAGAAAAGTCAACCCCGGCAGGCTCTCCGAAATGTTCGTTCAGATGGGTCTGCAGGTCTTGTGCCTGCTCCTTGGTGAGCCGGGTCAACGGCGATCCGCCGCCAATGAGCTCATAGTCCTCTTTCACTGCGTCTCCTCGATACCAGGCAAGAGCCTTACAGAGCCACCGTCGCAGATGACCGCCCACGGGGAGATCCAGCAGGGCGGGATCCATGAGCAGATTGTAGAGAAACGGTTCTACGTCCTCAAGCGTCTCCGGCCCCCCGAGATTCATCAAGACAACTCCCACTCGGTCCCCCTCCTCTACGGTGAGCGGTGCCGACGGGTAGTAGTCCCCGTCGATGCTCCGGGCATCAAACTCGTAGCGTCGCAAAAAGTCAAGGGGCGTCATGAGGCACGGAGCCTAGAATGAGGATACTGCTCCGAGAATTGTGTTGAACTTAAGCGAAGAGAGACATGTCTCAGTTCCTCTTGGGCGTTGAACTTTGCCGAAAAGCTCCCCGAAGATCTGGGGGATTCACTCGGTCCCCGTTGGCACGTCCGCGGACGAAAGATCCAGCCAGTCACGGGGCTCGAAATACCACAGCACACGCGCTTCGGGAGAGTCGGGCTCGGGCTGGTGGTCGTAGGTCCACCGTACGTGCGGCGGCAGGCTCATGAGAATGCTCTCGGTGCGCCCGTCCGTTTCGAGGCCAAACTTCGTCCCCCGGTCGTAGACCAAATTAAATTCAACGTAGCGCCCGCGCCTGATGAGTTGAAACCGGCGCTCACGCTCTCCCCATTCTTCCTCCCTCCGACGTTCCACGATGGGCAGGTACGACCGCAGGAAGGACCGCCCAGCCTCCCGCGTGAAGAAGAACGTCCCCTCCGGATCCTCGCGCAGGTAGTCGTAGAAAATGCCCCCGACGCCCCGCGCCTCGTTCCGATGGTCGAGGTAGAAGTACTCGTCGCACTCCGTTTTGAATTCCTCGTAATCGGCGACAGCGTCATGCCGGTCGCACACCTCCTTCCACACGCGATGGAAGTGTTGAACGTCTTCAAGACGAGGGTAGTACGGCGTGAGGTCGGCGCCCCCACCGAACCACTGATCGTCCGGATCCAGAAGATCGTCGCCGAGCGCAAAATAGCGGAAGTTGGCGTGCACGGTCGGAACGTAGGGCGACCGCGGATGCACCACGAGCGAGAGTCCCGTAGCGAAGAAGGGTTTGGCGTCCACGTCGAACGCCTGTGCCATCCGGTCCGGCAGAGGCCCGTGGACCGCAGAGGTGTTCACCCCGGCCTTCTCGAACACCTCCCCGTTCTCCATGACCGCCGTGATGCCCCCGCCCCCTTCGTCCCGGTCCCACTGGTCGACCTCGAAGGCGGTCGTATCGTCGATGTCGTCCATCTTTTTCGTGATGCGAATCTGGAGCGCCTCCACAAAGCGCTTCATGCGGTGCGCCATCGGAATGTCGTCGCGCGGATCCTCACGGAGCGTCTCGACGCGGTCGAAGGTATCGCCCATAACTGCTCAAAGAAGACTTACGGAGTGAAAGGAGTGTGGAATTGGACGCCGGCAGGGGGACGCGCGTTCGTTCAAACGAGGTCGGTCGCCGGACTGAGCCGGATTTTCACGCGTGGGGACGGGCCTGTGCAAGCATACGCTGAAGTGCGGCCTGCATGTCGTCGGAGAGAGTGGCCCCCCAGGCCTCTGGCACCGGGGCGACGAACGTTTCTCGTCGCGAACGCGTGGGGTGGTCAACACGCAGAATGGTGTGATGGAGCATAATTTCGCCGTCTCGCCACGTCTCTGTGGCCCCATATCGGGAATCTCCGGAAACGGGATGCCCCCGCTCAGCGGCCTGGAGACGAATCTGGTGAGGCCGTCCGGTTTGCAGTTGAAGGCGCAACAGCGTGCGGTTGGGGGCCGTGTGGAGGGCCTGCCAGTCAAGGGTGGCCCGTTTGCCCTCCGGATGCTCCGGCGACACGATCTGGGGCTGGCGATCAAGCTTCGCGATGTAGTCGACCCACGACCCGATGCCTTGGAGGGTACCCTCCACAACCGCGACGTACACTTTCTCTACCGTCCGTTCGCGGAACTGCCGGCTCAGCGCCCGGGCACTTGCCGACGTACGCGCCAGCGCCATCACTCCCGACGTGGGCCGATCCAGTCGATGAACGAGTCCGAGGAACGGTTCGTCTATTCCCTGCTGGCGCAGATGCCGCTTTCCGAGCGTCAGCACGTCCGGGTCCCCGGTCCGATCCGGCTGGGCAAGGAGCCCGGCCGGCTTGCGAACAATGAACAGCTCTGAATCCTCATGCAAAATGGTCATCGGAGAGAATAGCAGTTGCGGAACGGACGAGCCGAATATCGGTCAGTGAATGGGCTCCTTCAACGGGGAGACCTCTGGGTCGATTCTCCCCCCCGACTCCCTCCATTGGTGCTTGATTCAACGGACCGTCCCCTTCACCTTGAGGGGATGTTTCCAATGCTCCCCACTCACAGAATCCTTCCCGATGTTGATGACACGCTTTGTTCCGGTCCTTCTCGCCCTCACCCTGTGTCTATCGTTTCTCAGCACCTCGTCTCTTTTCGCCCAAACGGAGGGCGTGGGGGTGGGGGCCTCACTTGGGGTGACCAACGGCCCCTCCGTCGTTGACCGCAATCCCGTGGGGTTCAATATCAAGGCGTGGATGTCCGATCGGCAGGCCGTGTCGGGGATGACGTCCTTCTTCGTCGGGGGATCGGCCCAGACAGCCCCTTCCTACTGGCTTCTTCAGGGAGACTACCTCTTCCATAACTTCAACAAGTTGAACGTGGGGGAAGGATACCTGGCACTCTACATTGGGGCCGGTGGTCAGTACACGGTTTTCGAGGACGCGCGCGATCAGTTTTCTCTGCGCGCGCCCCTGGGCGTGACGTACCTTCTCGGATCCTCGCCCATTGACGTGTTTGTGGAAGTGACCCCCACCCTTCGCGTGACCGACCCAACCTCCCTTCGATTCGACGGAGCGATCGGCTTTCGCTACTACCTCAACGGCGATTCGAACCCCTCGTCGGGCAGTGACTCCAGCTCGTCTCAGTAACGGAGAGCCGCCGTTCGCATCTCATTTCTCTTCCGGACCGCAGTTCGTATGATGTGGGCGTCGTTCGCTCTCCGTGAGTACCGCCCCTTTCCCCATGCTGAACTACATCTGGTCCGGGCTCATCATTTTCAGCCTGGTGTTCGCCCTTGCGGTGGACACGCAGGAGTTGGTGGAGAACCGATTTCGGAACGACTCCGCCCTCCCGGTCGCCGTTGAGTTTCCGGAGGGGTACGCGCCGGATGCCCGGCGGCAGCCGGTGACGATTCAGATCGACACCTCCACCTACAAGCAGTTCTTTGGGGTTGATGACACGCCGCAATCATCCTACAGCGGTACGCTGCTGCAAACGCAGGACGGCCGCCAGTTGCAGTTTTCCCCGGAGGCTACGCTCCCAGAGCCGCTCACGACGATTCAATCGTTCCACGCGAGCGACGAGAACGAGGCACTGCGTGGGACGCTACAGTCGGTACCATCGATTGCTGCCGGGACGTCACAGATTACCACAGCGGTGCAGTTTGAGCCCGTTCACTTTCGCAAGCTGAACGCCATCGCGGAGGCTGCCCTCAACTTTGCGGAGACGGCGGCGTCCCTTGCGCTCGGCCTCATCGGCATCCTCGGGCTCATGCTCGGGCTCGTAAAAATTGGAGAGGAGGCCGGGCTCGTGCACGCCCTCGCGGAGTTTGTGCGTCCCCTGCTGAGCCCTCTCTTCCCCAACGTCCCGGAAGGACATCCGGCCCTCGCCAACATCACGCTAAATCTACTGGCCAACGTCTTCGGCCTGGGCAACGCCGCCACCCCCCTCGGCATCAAGGCAATGGAGGACCTCCAGGAACTGAATCCGGACGACGAAACGGCGTCCGACGACATGGTGATGCTGCTGGCCCTCAACACGTCCAGCGTGCAGCTGGTGCCCCCCTCCTTGCTGGTAGCCATCATGGGCCTGCAGATTAACCAGCTGATCTTTTCGATCACGCTCGCCACTCTCTTCTCCTCCATCGCCGGCATCCTTGGTGCCTACACCCTCAGCAGAATGCCGTGGTTTCGGGTCTCAGCCCCCCACCGCAATGAGAATACCGACCCGTCCGCGGGGAACGCTTTCCCTCCCACTCATGATTCATAACGTCCCCGTACCGCACCCTCGCCTTCGGCCCTCTGAAGAGCCTTCGCCGACCGACAAAAACGACATACGCCACCCGATTCCGCCATGCTTGAAGCGATTCGCTCCACCGTCAGCATCCTCTCCTACTTCGTCCTTCCGAGCCTCCTCGTCGGTTTCCCGCTCTACGGCTTGATCAAGGGCGTTCCGGTCTACGAGGTATTCGTGGACGGAGCAAAAGAAGGGTTCGACGTGGCCGTAACCATTATTCCGTACCTCATCGCGATTCTCTTTGCGATCGGCATGTTTCGAGCGTCCGGCGCTATGGACTTTCTCGTAAACGCACTCGACCCGGTCCTTAGCCTGATTGGCGTTCCCGCAGAAGTGGTGCCTATGGGTATCGTGCGCCCACTCACGGGCTCGGGCTCAGCCGGCATCGTGGCGGACATGATCAACCAGTACGGGGAGGACTCCCTGGTTGTGAAGATGGCGGCCACAATGTTCGGCTCCACGGAAACGACGTTCTACGTGATCGCAGTGTACTTCGGGGCCGTGAACATCCGGGATACGCGCCACGCGGTGCCCGCAGGACTGTTCGCCGACTTCGTAGGCTTTTTGGCGTCGGTATACGTGGTGCAGCTGCTCTTTGGGTAACGCGGAGCCCATCCGCGCCTCCGGGGAGTTCTCCACTCCTTACGGCAGCAACCGCTGGAGAAAGGGTCGCGAGTCGTCCGTCGGAATCTCAATGGGCGGCTGCACCGGCACGTCCGTGCGCCCCGTCACCTGCATCGTGAGGTCCGCGAGCTCCTCCCACGGCCCCGAGAGCCAGAGGCGTCGGTGCGTCTGAATGATGTTGAGCTGACGCTGGCGGTAGCGTGACGGATCTTCTTCGGCCAGCTCCTCAAACTTGTCGTGGAGCTCCAGCAGCCGGTCGCGGTGATCGGGCGTGAAGCCAAAGTGCTTAATGTCCTCCACCAAGGCGTCGTAGCGACGATCCCACACCGTCCGCTGGTCGTCCGACGGCGGCGTGAAGGTGGAGCCGTCGAACGTAAAGGAGAGATCCGGATCCACGACGTCGAGCCCGGCATTTCGAAGGGCCTCTGGCGCCCCGAGCGGCAGGAAGAACCGGACCGATTTCCCGTCGACAGTGGAGACGAGCTCCACGTTCCCCTCGGCGGGCACCCCGTCGCCGGAAGCTTCCGGAAGTTCAAAGTGACTGTTGAAAGCCCGGAATCGTTCGTACGTCGTGGGCCGATCAGCCACCGGCGTCCAGTCGAAGGACTGCGACGTGGTGTCGAGCACCGTAAGGAGCGTCTTTAGTGACACTCGTGTGTCGGGCTTCAACTGGACGCGCACCGCCCGCATGGACTGCGAGAGGTCGATGGGCTGACGATCTTGGGCCACGAGCGAGCCATAGGCAGATGGAATGTATCCCCGCGAGTAGGGGCCGAAGGACGATCCCTCCCGCACCGTGTCGAACCCTTTGCTTACCGCCCAAACGTACGCATCCACCACCGTCGAGGACGACGTATAGTACGACGAGTTCGTATAGTACTGGCGGTACAGCTTCCAGACATTTCCCGGGCCGGTGTGGTACGCCGATAAGCCGGGAATTTCGTGGCCAACCGCGTTGATGTAACCGCGCAGTAGCAGGTAGGCCGGCTCAAGCGTCAAGAGCGGATGCAACGCTTCTTCCACGTCTACGCGAGCACCGGATTCGGCCCGAAGATCGAATTCGTTCACTCCCCCCTTTCGCAGGATCCACGGCATCATCTGGTATCGGCTCTGCGCCCCCACGGACGACACGAGGTGGTCCTGATTGAAGGTCTCGACCGTACCCATCTGCGTGGGCAAAAGGCTGAGGTCGAGATAGTGGGCCAGCTGAATCTCGTAGGCCTGATAGGGACGGTTGCGTGCGTGGGACTGCTCGACCTGATTGGCCCGCCCCCACCGCACGATGATGTCTTCGCGCGGCACCCCACGCTCGTCGTACTTGTCCACGAGCCGACGCGTTGCCTCTCGCCGCTTCTCATCCACCACTCGCCACTCGATTGATTTCCCCTCTCGGTACTGCTCCCGAAGCTCCTCAAACTCGTACAGCTCCAGGAGTGAGTCCGTCCGGCGATCAATGACGCGGACCGTAAAGTTGTCGTCCTGTGCCTGGCGCTGAGTAAACTGTGCCAGCAAGTCGTGGAAGTCGCGGAGCACCTCCGGATTGGCGACGGACGACGGGTCGGCCCCCGGGTTCATGTAGGGCGACAGCTTGTCCGCCGGGTGGGTCGGCATCTCGCGGAGGACCGGCCGGGCCGGAAGCGTGGTGTAATTGACTGAGCGCACCGTCGTATCCGCCGCCGTCGTAAAGGACGGAAGGGCCGACCACTGCTTGCCGAGAGTGTTGCCCCCCAGCACGGTGGTCAGGAAGAGAATAAGGACACAGCTCCCGAGAAGGCCGGCCGATACGCGAGTGGACGTATCCGCTGGAAGTTCGAACGAACGGAGTGGAGTCATGAGCTGGAGAAAGAAAGCCGAGAAGGGATCACGTAGGAGCGGTGGTGGAGTGCGTAGCCTCGGAAACGAGCCAGCGGAAGAGCGGCTGCATGGCGTCGCCCATGCGCTCGGGATGAAACTGTACGCCAAGAATCCTGCCGCTTTCGTGCTCGATGGCCTCAATCACCCCGTCCGGCGCAGTGGCGGCCACCGAGAATCCCGTACCCACGTCGGCAATGGCCTGCAAGTGCCGGGTGTTCACCCTGACGGTGCCGGTGCCCAGGAGTTCACGCAGGCGGGCCGACTGGATCTGCACTGGGTGCGTAGTGGCGCCGCGTTTCTGGCTGTGCGTCTGGGCCCCCTCATGCTCTCGCTCCACGTCGCCGTAGATGGTACCGCCTGCCAGCGCGTTCAGGCGCTGCATCCCGTAGCAGATGCCTAAAATCGGCAAATCGGCGGCCCAGGCCCGTTCCATCCACTTCCGATCCGAGGCAGCCCGCACGGTCCCCAATGTGCCCAGGTCATCGGGCACCGTGCCGACGAGGCCCTCAGTCACGGCCGGACCGCCGATCACGACGAGCCCATCAAGGCTGTCCACCAGGTCGCGGTACAACGCGTCCGTTTCCAGCATCGGAAGTGGAATCGGCAGGCCGCCGGCCCGCTCCACCGCCGTGACGTAGCGTCGATCCAGACACTGCGTTTCGTCTTCATACGAGGTCGTGACCCCGATCCGTGCAGGCATGTGCGGTCCGCAATTAGGGGAATGAATGTCAACGAGTTTTCATTTCTACACGTAGTCTCTTGGAAAGATCGGCCCTCTACACAGAAAAGATACGCCGATGGAGGGCCACTGTTGTACGCCTATGGATTAAGGGCATTGGATCCTTAGAGCAGAGTCGTTCTACGGCTGTACGTCTCGAAGCCGAATGGGCGTTCCGTCGGTCGACGCCGTGAGATCGAGGGCCAACACGAGTGTGTTTTCCGATCGAATCACGTTCGTCGCGTGTGCGCCGAGTTCGCCCCGGTCCAGAAGATCGTAGAGGGCGCTCTTGATCGTGCGACTGTGCCGGTCCACAGTCGTCGAGGAGCCGTGAATGAGCTTGAGCCGGGTGCGTCCGCGCTCCTGGGCCAGCCGAAGCGTGCGATAGGTCATGTCAATCGCCTCATCGACCGTAGCCCCATGCAAGTCAAGGGTTACGATCTTTCCATCGTCGTCCAGTTGTGGGGTCGCCATAATAAAATTTCCTACGAACACTGTTGACTTGGCAACGTGATTGCAGTTACAAAACGGTTCCATCAATGGTCCTGCCCCATTTGGGTCGCTCCCTCCCCCTTGGTGTCTGCGTCTCCTCATCCGGCACACTTCCTCACGAATTGCCCCTTGCTTAATGCCAGATGATCGCACTTTCGAGGACCCGCGTCCCCCAACCGCGGACGAATGGGGAACGCCGCTCGTGAGTCCCCAATCGTCTCCAGAGGTCGAACGGCAGTTCCGACGCCGATTGGGCATGGTCTCTGGTGCTGTGCCGTACGTCGCCCCTCACCCGTGGCTGTATCGGCCATTTCTTTTTCTCTCAGATCCGACGCTCACCGAACTGGACACGGACTTCGCCGCGTCGATCTCTTTCATCATTGCCCGTGACAACTCGTGCCGATTTTGTTACAGCGCCTTCCGGACCCTGCTGCGGCTATCCAACTACTCCCAGAGCGATCTTCAGGACCTGGAAACCCACTTCTCCGCCCAAGACTTTGATGAACGCGAAGAGTGGGGATTGCGGCTGGCCGTACGTTTGTCTCGATACAAAGACGTTCCCGCTGCCCTCGATCAACTCCAGGCGCTCGGCCATTCGGACCCGGTCCTTCGGGAAATCGCCGGGATTAGTGCTCTAAATCTGGCCGCGAACCGAATCGGCACGACACTATCTATTCCGGTGAGCACATTTGAGGAACTGGCCGACCACTGGTATCTAGAGCCGTGGCGGATCCTAGCCCGTCCGCTGATCCGCCTTTCGGGCTTTTCGGACGAATGGAGCCGCCTGTCCGCCGACGCCCCCGGTGGCTTGCTTGCTCCCTGGGTTCGAACCCTACGGAAGACCCCAGTGGGGACGGTGATGCACTCGCTCGTAGACGAGTGGCTGTCGGACGAGCGGCCGCTATCGGTACGGACGAAGCTGCTCATGCTGGCCGTGGTGGCACGCGGGCTGTCCTGCACCGCACTTGAAGATCATCTCCGCTCTCACCTGTCGGAGCACCACTCCGTTTCCCCCAACGCATTCGAACAGGTGGTTGAACACCTCGGCGGGGACAGTGTCGACGCAGAGATCAAACCCCTGCTGCGCTTCGCCCGGGCCTCCATCCGCTACGACTTCGGTCCCATCAAACGGGTGGCGTACGAATGCACCGAAGGCTTCAACCGGGAAGAGACGCTGGAGTCCGTCGCGTCCATCAGTCTGGCCAATGCCGTCGCCCGGCTCGAAACGCTATTCGTGCTTGACTGACGCCCGTCGCTCGTGCCACGGATGAGCAGACGGAGTGCCCGTATCCGACACGTGAAAAGTGGTTGATCAACTCGGCAGACTGTTGAAATCCAACAAGCGTGTATTTTTGCTCCGTAAAAGGTCACCTTTTAAGAGAAGCGTGTATTCGTTCCCTAGTGGGCTTGTACAACTGAAACGCGAGACATCGCAGAGATCGTGACGCTGTTTCTGTCTGTACCTCCTGCGCGGAATCTGCTCGGAATCGACCGCTGCTAGCAAACGCCGACGATTGTGGCGTCAGGGGACCGACGCTCGAACACGCCAGAGTCGTTGTGCAAGGTCACTGGAAACGACCAAATCGTTTTTGCGGATGAAGTCATAGACACAATGGGTATACGGCTGCGAACACGGGCGCTTGGACTTTTCCTTCTTCTGAGTCTCTTCGGAGCAGTCGGAGCATCGGCCCAACCCGACTCCACGCGCCACACCCTGAGCGGCTTCGTAACGGATGCAGAAAGCGGCGAGACACTGGTCGGCGCAAATCTTTACGTGCCGTCTCTTCAGCACGGCACGACGACCAACGCACACGGCTTCTACAGCCTCTCGTTGCCGTCCGACTCGGTACGGCTCGTGGTATCGTTCCTGGGCTACGAACGCAGGGTGATTCCACTTGCCCTCACCTCGGACCGCCGGCTCGATGTCGAACTCGCGCCGACGACGGTGCAGGCCGGAAGTCTCGAAGTGTCCGCCGAGCGCACCCCGCTTCAACAGACCACCCGGACCAGCACGGTAGAAATTACGGCGGCGCGGGCCAAACAAACGCCTACTCTCCTCGGCGAAACCGACGTGCTGAAGACGCTGCAACTCATGCCCGGGGTCCAGTCCGGCAACGAGGGCACGAGCGGGCTCTACGTGCGCGGCGGTACGCCCGACCAGAACCTCGTGATGCTGGATGGAGCCCCCCTCTACAACGTCTCGCACCTGTTCGGCTTCCTGTCGGTCTTTAACCCCGACATCGTGCAGAACGTTCGACTCACCAAAGGGGGCTTCCCGGCTCGTTACGGGGGCCATCTGTCGTCGATCGTGGAGGTCAACGTAGAGGACGGCAACCAGCAACAGTACCAGGTCGAAGGCAGCCTGGGCATGCTCTCGTCCCGTCTCACGCTCCAGGGCCCCATCGTGGACGACAAGACGTCCTTCCTCCTCTCCGGCCGGCGCACCTACGCGGATCTCCTCCTGCAAACGTTCGCCAACGATCTTGGGGCCGGGTACTACTTCTATGACGTGAACGCAAAACTGAACCATCGCTTTTCCTCGACGGATCGCATGTTCTGGAGCCTGTATACCGGCGACGACCGGTTCCATTCGCTCGGGGAAATCGACGACGAGCTTTCGTTCGACTTTGGCTGGGGAAACGTCACGTCCACGCTCCGCTGGAACCACGTCTACGGCAGCGACCTCTTCGGATCGGTGGCCCTCCGCTTCAGCCGGTATCGCTTTGACATCAACGCGGAGAGCGACGGAGGAGACGACGAGACGTACCGACTGCGATACCGCTCCGGCATCCGGGATTTCGAACTGGAATCGAGCTTCGACTACACGCTGAATGAGCGTCACGACCTCCGCGCAGGGGCCAACGTCACCTATCACCGGTTTCGCCCCGGCGCGACGGAATACAACACCTCGGAGGCCAATCTCGACACGACCATTTCTCCATCCGAGCAGGTACGAGCCCTCAACGCCGCCGTGTACGCGGAGGATAAAATCGAATGGTCCGATCAGTTGAGCACGAACGTGGGCCTGCGTGCGACCTCCTTCGTGGTGGATGGCACGAGCTACTGGTCGGTCCAGCCCCGCGTCTCGGCCCGCTATCTGCTGCCGCACGACTGGGCATTGAAGGGCTCCTACTCCCTGATGCGACAGCCGATCCACCTGCTGTCGAACAGCACGATCGGGCTGCCTACCGATCTGTGGGTGGCCTCCACTCGCGAAGTGCCCCCGGGACGTTCCCATCAAGTCACGCTTGGGATCTCCCGCTCCTTCCTCAACCGCGAGTACGAGGTGCGCCTGGAAGGCTACGGCAAGCTCATGGACAATCTCATCGAGTACAAGCAAGGCGCCACGTACACGCTCACGGCCACGACGGACTGGGAGAGCCGCGTTGAGACGGGCCAGGGATGGTCGTACGGAGCTGAGGTGCTGCTGCGCCGCACGCGGGGACGCACCTCCGGCTGGATTGGGTACACCCTCTCGTGGTCCCGCCGCCAGTTCGACGCGCTGAACGACGGGGAGCCCTTCCCCTTCCGCTACGACCGCCGCCACGACTTCTCGGCTACGGTGAGTCACCAGCTCACGGACGTGACGTCGGTCACCGGCACGTGGGTGTACGGCACGGGCGACGCCGTCACGGCCCCAAGCGCGCGCTACCGAGGGCGAAAGGTGGAGGGCCGCCGGTATTCCCCCTTCCTTCGCCCCGCCCCAACCCAGGACTACACCGAACGCAACGGCTTCCGGATGCCGGCCTACCACCGACTCGACCTCGGGCTGCGCTTCAAGTGGGGCGACCGTCGGGGCTTTCACGCCCTCAAAACCGGCGTCTACAACGCTTACAACCGGAAAAACCCCTATTTCTTTCAGACGAGCCGCGCCGATGACGGAGGGTTGGACGCCCAGGCCGTCACGCTCTTTCCCATTCTGCCCTACGTCAACTACCAATTCAAATTCTGAGCCGGCCCCGTGCACGTCTACGCTGATCGAACCCGCCGGAAGGAGTTGCTCCTCACGGAGCGTTGAATGTCAAACGGCGCTTCGCGTTGAAGCCTTCCAACCCAACCCGACCGTACGCAATGTCCTCCATGGACCGCTCTCCTGCCCTCTTCTTTTCCATCGCACTCGCGGCCACAGTGCTCATCGCTGGCTGCGACATGACCCGTACACTGGACCCGGACGAGCGCGACCACGATCCAAAACTCGTGCTCCAGGAACGTTTTCAACCCGGACAGCCGTGGGAGGTGACCGTGAGCCGTTCGGTCGGGGCCTTCGAGCCGGGTCGCGTGACGGAGGAACAGTTTGACGTGACAGACGCGACCGTTGAGGTCTTCCGCGGCGACACGAAACTGGGGACGCTTAGCCGAGACTCCCTCAACCGCTATTCGACGACGGCCTTCACGCCGTCGCCGGGCGTCGCCTATACGGTGCGCGCTTCGGCCCCCGAAATGGAAACGGTGGAGGCCACCGATCAAATTCCGCCCCTGCCCCCAGCGCGTCTCTCCGCGGAGAATACGGACTCCACCCAGCGTACGCTCGAGCTGACGATCGACGATCCGCGGGCCGCGGACAATTACTACGAGATCGTGCTGGAGGAGCGCGTGGATCGCGATAGCCTGGGCCCCATTCGAGACCGCATCTCCTTCGAAACTCAAAGTCAGGCCATTCTCAACGAGATGGGCGAAAGTCTCGAAATTGGAGAAGAAAACACCTACCGGGGCTCCGAAGCCGTCTTTACGGATGGCCTCTTTGACGGACAGTCCTACACGATCAACCTCCGCGTCCACAATCGAGGGAGCAGATTCCACGACGCCGTTGAAGGAGTCACGTTCATCTTGCAACTTCGTACTCTGAGCGAAGACACCTACCAGTATCTCAGCACACGTCGTCTCGCCCAGCGGACGGGGGACAACCCTTTTGCTTCTCCGGTCGACGTGGAGGGCAACGTGGAGGGCGGCTACGGACTCGTCGGGGCCCGCAACGTCGATACGCTGCGTTATCGCGTCTCAGGTGGAGACCAGTAAGGAGTCGAAAGGGCCGCTGCACGACGGCTCCGGGCATTTCCGGAGATCGAACGGGACCGGTCACGGGCGGAACTCATTGATTCGGTAACACACGCTCCTTGCCCCCTGCAACGCCCTCGTTCAACTTCCCGCACGGTCGCCCTTCGACGCGCAGATGGTTTCGACCCTCACGTTGCTTACCCTCGCCGCGGTCGCCGGCACCGGCTTCTGGTTCTACTACCGCCGCACCCAGACCCTCCGCCAGCGCCTTTCCGACGCCAACCGCGAGCTCGAGGAGCTCCAGCGCACCTTCAATCGATTTGCGCCGGCGCGGGTGGTGGACGACATCCTGGAGCAGCGCTCGCTCGACATCGCCGAGACGCGGGAGGTCACGATTCTCTTCGCCGATCTTCGGGGCTTCACGGCGATGAGCGAGCAATTGGAGGCAGAAACGTTGGTGAACCTCCTCAACAAGTACTTCCAGCGGATGGACCGGGCGGTACATGAGCACAGCGGGTTCATTTCGAAGTTTATCGGCGACGGGCTGCTGGTCCTGTTTGGTGCCCTCCACCACAACCCCTGGCAGTCGACCGACGCCGTCAAGGCAGCCCTCGAGATGCAGCAGCAGGTGCAAGCCCTCAACGACAATATCGACGCCGCGGACTTACCGGACCTCTCATTGAGTGTCGGCATCCACCGAGGGCCGGTGGTCGCAGGCATCGTCGGCAGTTTTGAGGTGAAGGAGTTTACGGTCGTGGGGCGACACGTAAATCTCGCCTCACGGGTGGAGAACCTGACCCGGCAGCACGGCGTCGGGATCTTGATTACGGATGCGGTGAAGGAGGACCTCGACCCGTCGATCACTCTTGAGAAGCAACCGCCCACTCCGGTGAAGGGCGTGCAGAAGCCGGTGGTGACCTACGCCGTTCCCCCACAGGCCGAGACGTGATCCTCCGCCCTACGTGCGTGCAATCATCAGCATTGTACCCGCAGCGCGTCCGGCACCACCTCCACCGTCACCGGAAGATGGCCGAGATGCTCGCCGTCCGCCTCTAGCCCCACGGAGGCGTCGGACCGAAGTCGAGCCGTGATCCGTCGCCCCCGGGCCACCGTCACCCCCTCAAGGTCGGAATGCGTTCCCCGGTAGAAGCGCGGGAGTCGACACAGAAGGGAACGGGCCGGCACGTCGTGGAGGATCGTGACGTCGAGGGCGCCGTCGTCCAGTTGGGCCTGCGGTGCGATGCGAATGCCTCCGCCGAACGAGTGGCCGTTTGCGATCGCAACGAGGTGAATCTCTGAGACGTCCAGTGGCTCGCCGTCCAGCACGAGCTCGGCCTGGAACGGACCGTGGGCCGTCAGGGCGCGAAGGAGGGCGGTGAGGTAGCGTAGCGATCCCGGCCCCCACCCGTGGCTTCGCTGTACGGCCTGAACCACGCGGCTGGTCAACCCGAACGACGTGATGTTGACGGCATAGCGATGGGCCCGCCGCCCCTCCTCCGTCACGTACTCGATTCGGAGCAGATCGACGCACCGGATCCGTTCGCTGCGGAGCAACTGCACGGCCTCAATCCCCGTCGGGACATTCAGGGCTCGACGAAAGTCCGTCCCGCTGCCACAGGCGATGGGCACCAGACAGGCGGACGCTCCCAGCGGCGTGCCGTCCGTCGCAAAGAAGCCGTTCACGACTTCGTGGAGCGTGCCATCGCCCCCGACCGCCACGATCCGTTCCGCTCCTTCCCGCAACGCCGTGCGAGTCAGGGTAGTGGCCTCACCAGGTGCCGTGGTCTTCTCAATCGTCAGGTCCGGCACCAGGTCGTGCAGGCGAGTCGCCAGATCCGGCCACAGCCGTCGGACCCGTCCTCGCCCGGCCACGGGATTCACGATCGCATGGGTGAACATGGAATCAGGTCGTTGAACCGGATCCGAACGGCCGCTCTTCCTTCCGTCGGTCAGCGTCCGACTGAGGTTTTCTCTAACGGATTGGGACGCCTCCGCTGTCGGAACAGTGGAAAATTACAGCTCCCGCACGTAGATATCTCGAAACTGGACGAGGCTGGACGCCGCGTTCCAGGTGTCCGTGTTCTCGTCGTACCCGCCGTGGTGCTGGAGAGCAATCGGTCCAGCATCGGGAACGTCCGGAAGCCGCGCGTTCTCGATGACCGTCGTGCCGTTCAGTTCGACGGTCAGCCGGTCGTCTTCCATCGTGATGACGAACGTATTCCACTCGCCGATGGGACGATCGGCTCGTGTCGACGGCGTAACGCCGGCCCGCACCTCCGAGGGCATCGACTCGTCCGTCCGGTAGCCGTACACCTCGCCCGACCCCACCGGCCAGTTCCAGATGTTGACTTGTGCCTTCGGGGTCCCGCGCAGATAAATGCCGGAATCTGCATTCCGCCGCCGGACGGTGACGCGCTCTCCCTGGTCATTCGTCTCGTACGAACCGTCCGGGCGAATTTGGGGCATCTCGTATTTCCCGCCTTTTGTATCTTTGATGCGCCACTCCAGGCGGAGCTGGACGTCCCCAAATTCCCGTTTCGACCAAAGGTGCTTATCCTCTCCTTCCGGTTGCGTGCGAGGAGAACAGTCGATGACTTCATTCTGGACGCTCCACACCGTGCGGCCGGCGTCGGAGCGGAAGGTCCAGTGCTCCTCCAGACTGTCGCCGTCGAACAAGGAGTGCCAGTCCGACTGCTCCCCGGGCGACCACGTAAGGGATCCCGGATCGGATTGGGCGCTCACAACTGTCGGCCCGAGCCCATTCAAAAGGAAACCGGCGGCAAGCAGACCGAGCAGAAGAGCCTTTGTACATTGTCGAGTAGAGAATAATCGCATACGTTCGTCGGATGGTGGAAAGGGATGGAAAGCGTGTGAGGACGCGCTATACTGTGTCGGGAGTCGGGTGCGTCCACGGATCGCGGTATGATCGACTCAGGAGCCGATTGGCTTCCTCGTCTCCCTTCACCTGCTCGGTCTCGGGATCCCATTCGAGCGACCGGCCGAGGCGACGAGAGAGATTGGCGAGAATGCAGCTCGTCGTCGAGATGTACCCTTCCTCGATGTCGGCACGGGGGCGGCGTCCTGCGTCGATGGCCTCCAGAAAATCCATCATGTGCCGGCGGAGCGCAGGGGCGACGTGCTTTTCCAAGTTCTCTTCGGTCCGGTCCATCGGGTACTCGTCCAGTTCGTACACCACGTCGCCGTGGAGCGGCTCCCCCTCCCCCTGTGGAATGAAATCGTACTGCTTTACGCTCGCCTTGAGGGTCCCCTTATCGCCATGAAAGAAGGCCGCCCAGGGGTAGTCCGGATCAGTGGGCGTCCCCCAGGATCGATGCTGCCAGGTCATGGTCACATCGCCGAATTCAAACGTAGCGGTCTGCGTGTCGGCGGTGTTGGCTTTTGCCTCGGTCTGAACCTGGATGCCTCCCTGTGAATGGACGCACTCCGGCCAGCCGAGGCCGAGCATCCACCGGGCCATGTCCAGCATGTGTACCCCCATGTCTCCGATGATGCCGTTGCTGTACTCCGTAAAGTTGCGCCAGCCCCCCGGATGGATGATCTCATTGTACGGACGCATCGGCGCCGGGCCGGTGTACCGCTCCCAGTCCAAGTGCTTGGGAGGCTCGATGTTAGGGGGATTGGACGTATCGCGCATGGGATAGTAACAACACATGTCCACGTGGCCCAAGTCGCCCAGCAGCCCCTCGTCAATGACCCGCTGTTTGGCCTCGATGAGGTGAGGCGTACTCCGGCGCTCCAGGTTGACCTGCACCGTGCGGTCGTATGTTCGGGCGGCCTCAAGCATGGCCTGTCCCTCCACCACGTCCACACTGATGGGCTTCTCCACGTACACGTCGATGCCCTGTCGGACGGCCTCAATCATCGGCTTCGCGTGCCAGTGGTCCGGCGTGGCGATAATCACGAGGTCGAGGTCCGCCTCCGATAGCATCCGCCGATAGTCGCGATAGGTGCGGGGGCGATTGCCGGACTCCTGCCGCTCGGCCACTTTCGCGGCGGCCTCGTCGAGCATCTGCGCGTCTACGTCGCAGAGACCGGTGACTTCCACGGGTGCAACCTGAAGGAGCCGAAAGAGATCGGTTTTGCCGTACCAGCCCGTCCCGATGAGCCCAGCGCGGATCGGGTCGTCGGCAAAGGCCTCAAATGGATCGAAGCTGGCAGCAAAGGGCAGCAGGCTCCCCATCTTGAGAAAGGTGCGTCGCTCCATAACGGACACAACTTTCAGGAAAAGGGCCGGGTGGAGAGTATTCCGTACGCATTCCACTTCCCAAGTGTCCGTGCCCCCAAGCCGCACTCACACGTCGCCGCGCAAAACCTTGGCGTCGCGTTCGGGAATCGACGGGTTGATCCGAACGTCGGTGCTCAACTCGAACCCCGCCTCTACGTTGGTGCGAGGCTGGAGGCGAAGGCTCCAATGAAGATGTGGCGCAGTAGACTCGTATTCGAGGGCCGTGCGGACAAAAAAGTTGTAGTCGGGGTCGTCGAGGTGAGCGTGCAGGCGCCGAACGGCCTCTTGAAGCGTCCGTGCGAGCGACGAGCGCTGAGTCTCATTCAGCCGGCCAAACTCGGGCTCGTGGGTCCGCGGCAGAATCCACAACTCGTACGGCACCTGAGCAGCAAACGGCACGAACAGAACGTACTCGTCATTCGTCCAGACCAAGCGCTTCTCCGCATCCAGCTCTTTCGCGATCATTTCGCAGTACGCACACTGCCCCGTCTCCTCATACCGCGAGCGGGCCGCCTCTTCCTCATTCTCAATGCGCGACGGGGCAAAATGGGGGGCAATAATCTGGCTGTGGGGATGCGGGATCGACGCCCCCGCTTTGGCCCCGTAATTCCGAAAGATGAACGGATATAGCGTCTCCTCGCCCTGCCGAAGCGTGTGATAGCGCGCAAGATACGCCTGCAGCACCGCGTCGACCTGCGATGCCGGCATGTGGGCGAGGTCCTGGTAGTGATACGGCGTATCGATAATCACTTCCTGCCGCCCATAATTGCTTCGGGTCTGGTAGAGCCCCTCCATCTGCGGTTCCCGTTCCCCATCGGGCGTAAGCGCCGAATACTTGTTGGGGACAGCCCGCGTTTGCCAGGGCCGTTCATCGGCGGCCGCCTGTTCCCACAGCACCGTCGGCAGCATGTCCTCGTGACCGGGACAGAACGGACATCCCTCCACCGGCGTATCGTGCGGTGGATCCTGGTCGGGGTCTCGGTCGCCGGTTTTCTGTGGACGGCTGCTGCGCTCGGGCGCACAGGCCACCCACTGCTGCGTGATGCGATCCTGCCGCGTTTCGGGATCGTACGTAGAAGCCATCGGCTGAGGAATGAGTGGAACGGACAGTGTTGTGCCCGAAGGGCGGGGACGACTGAAGGCTCCTGATGAATCTCTACGACTCGGATACGTTTCCTGTCCCGCTGTGCGGAGGCAGACTGCCATGATGCGCAATCACGACGCCGTTGCCGAGCACTATGATCATCTCGATCACTTTTACCGACAGCTCTGGGGCGAGCACGTTCACCACGGGCTCTGGTCGGACCCGACCTTTTCCCAATCCCAGGCCGTACGGGAGCTCGTGCACCAGGTGGCCCGCGACGCGCACATTGACGAGGGAACGCGGGTGTGCGACATTGGCTGCGGCTATGGCGCCCCCGCCCGGCTGTGGGCGGAGGGGTACGGAGCACAGGTGACCGGCTATACGGTCTCGGAGACACAAGCGGCCTTTGCCCAACAGCAACCTGTGGAGGGACCGGCCCCGGAGTACCGCCTGCAGGATTTTCTGGAGAATGACCTGCCGGACGCAAGCGTGGACGCCGCGGTCGCCATCGAAAGCCTGACGCACATCCGCACCCCGTCGCGCGTCTTTACGGAAGTGGAGCGCATTCTGCGCCCCGGCGGCCGGTTTGTCGCATGCGTGTGGATGGCATCGCCCTCCGCCTCCCGGTGGAGCCGCCGGTTTCTCCTCACCCCAATCCGAAAAGAGGGACGACTCTCTGCTCTGCCGACAGCCCCCCAGCTCCACCGCTGGGCCACTCGCGCCGGGCTCACCGTCGACCGGC
>JAHENZ010000229.1 GCA_018609755.1 Salinivenus sp.
GAAACCCCTTTTCGCATTCGGCTTCTTTCAGTCCTGCCCTCACGGGCAGCGCCTTGCCTTCTGCTAATGATTCCTTACGACTTGGCTCACTCGGGACTTTCACCCTCCAGCCTGTGAGTATGCATGGCACACATAAAAAAGCCCACCGCCGGCGAACCGACGGTGGGCCTACGGGAGCACAGTCCCGGAGAATGAGAAATCGTCTAGGCACTAGCAGTAACCGGCTCCGAATACTCGCCGACATCGAAGCCCTCTTCGATGGACTTCTGACGGGCGATGTTGTAGATCAGCACGCCGTATCCAGCCTTCGCCAGCACGTCGGCAATGGTATAGCCAACCTGGATCGCCGCAATCGTGCCCGGCGTCTCGGTTGGGTATCCACTAAAGGCCATCGGCACCATGTACACGAGGGGATAGAAGCCCCACGTGAAAAGCAGAAGCAGGCGGGCATTGCCCAACAGCGTCGCGACCTCGCTCGACTGTTTCTGTATCGTGTCCCCTAGCTCCGTAAATAGAACGTAGAGCAAGTAGAGGAACGGAAGGGTGCTGAGGAAGCCCCAAAGACCGCGGGTGCCGAAGAAGCTGGCATCACCGCTAATCTCACCGGGGTACCCGAGTGCGATCATGAGCGCAGCAGCAAAGCCAAGTTTGAAGGCCATCCAGCCACTTTCTCCTTTCGGCAAGTCCATCACGAGAACCAGCTCCACGGTGAGCAGAGGGACCGTGAGGAGCCAGTCGACGTACCGGTACGCGTCATTGAACGGTTCGCCAGTGGGCTCGTAGGCCCCCATCGATTGGTTGAGTGCATACGCACCTTCCCAACTGTTGAAGATGCGAAAGTAGTGGTAGCCGGCAATGAAGACAACCAGCGCCGAGACCATCATCGAAATCCGATACTTCGGCGCAAGGTTTTTCTGTGCCAGAACAAAGAAGACGAACGCCGCCGCCATCGTTGCGACGGTAAACGAGAACATGTTATAGACCAGCGAATACTGCGCTGGAGATAACGTAGGCAGTTCCTGTAGCATAAGTGAGCCTCCGATTTATTTGGGTGATACTGTGACGTAGAATTTCTGCTCTAGGGGACTGTCCCCCAGTGACAAGTACGAAAATTCTACATGGGTGAATCCGAGAATCAGGACAGAAAAGCGCTTCGATACGTCCACTATCGAGCGATTCTGCCCGAAACCGGACCTCTATATCTCACCACCCAATATAATTGGTGACGGAGACGGCACCAATTTGAATCGACGATATTCCCCTCTGGAATTGTAAGCAGTGGGTTATAAGTCCCCTCATCGGTGGGTTATAAGTCCCCCATCGGTGCATTCTGTGCTGATATCTCTTTTGATATTGCCTTTGTGATCTGTGTAGGGCCCTCGCATAGTGGGCCTGTCGACGATGTCCACATCCCCGCGTGTAAATCGATGTCGTTGGAAACGATCCTACGACAGAGGGGCAGAAGACCGTTGGCGCTGTAGCTCTTTCAGCGAGTCGTGTGAGCCAAAGAGAAGGAGGAGGATACCCTTTACGACTAGGCAATTCGTGACGAAGAAAAACGTGGCCTCTTCGAGCGGGAGACCAAAGGGCGCAATTCCGAGCGTGAACGTATCTGCGATCGTCCAGATACCAGACGCGATTGCCGTCGCGTCGGCCACCCAGAGGTAGACGGTGGGGATCCCGATTGCGTACAACAGCACCGATCGGTGGGCCCAGAGCGTTTCGCCGTCGTAGATCCACATGCCGGTTAGGAGAGGGGCGGCCCAGGTGAGAATGAGCCCCAGGTACACCCCGTTCGCTGCATCCGCCAGCAGGAGTCCAAGGCCGAGCAGGGAGAGAGCTCCAAACAGCATTGTGCCAATCCATCTCCCAAAGACGGACCGAGGGTTCGGCGCTGGGTCTCGGCGAGCAAGATACTGAAAGGTAAAGAGACCGGTGAGGATTGGTTGGAGAAGAAAGAATGCGTACTCTTCTATGGGTACGTATCCGATTGTGGCGAGGACCCGATCCGGTCCGTACCACCACACCTCCCGCGCCACGAGGTAATTGTCCCACGGCGCGGTGTAGGTAAATGCGATCCCACAGACCAGTGGCAAGGCCCACCGTGCCCGCCATCCGCCCAGGGACGAGAGCGATTCCGGAAGCGTTGCCCACAGAAATACGATTGGGGGCAACAGGAAAATAAGGTGGAATGTCGCGTACGACATAAGGCGGGTCGTTCTGTATGATCAAAAACGGCTACGCCAGGTCGGAGAGCATGACGCGAGCAGCATTCCGACCCGAGGCTCCCATGATGCCCCCACCCGGATGTGTGCTCGCTCCTGTGAGGTACAGCTCCTCAACTGGCCCCTTGTAAGACGACAGCCCCAATGCCGGCCGCCCAGCAAACATCTGGTCGAGGCTCATTTCCAAATGCATCACGTTGCCGCGAAAGAGGCCGAGGTGCCGCTCCAGCCACTCGGGGTGTTGGAAGAGCTGGCCGACGATGTGGTCGCGAATGCCCGGGGCGTACTCCTCAAACTGGGAGATGAGGCGGTCCGCCACAGTGTCAGCGACATCGGCCCACTGTTTGTCGTCCGTCATTTCATACGGGAAGTACTGCCCCCAGAGCCAGAGCACTTCACCACCCGCAGGCGCCAGGGTCTCGTCCGCCGCGCTGAACGTCATGGCCACGAGCGGAGGGTCGGTGGCCGGTCGTTTGCTGAGGTAATCACCGTAGGCGGTGTGCAGTTGGTCGAGGTCACGACAAAGCAGCTGGAGTCCGGTCCGTGCTTCGTCTCCAGGATGGGCCGTGTATTCCACCGGTTGATCGAGCGCCAAGCGGAGCATCGCCCCGAACCCGTTTCCGATGCGGAGGCCATCCGCACGATCCGGCCGATACTCGGCGGGAAGAAGGTGATCGAAGGTTTCCTTGGCATGTGTGGCAGCGCACACTGCGCGACTCGTGTAGATCTGGCCATTGACACGGACGCCCGTCGCTCGACCGTCCTCGACGAGAATTTCCTCCACCGGAGCGCCCGTAACCACCTCACCACCATGGGCTTCAATGTGTCGACGGAGGGACTGGGTGAGTTCGCCGGATCCTCCTTCTGGGCGGGCAACGCCTCCCTCATGGTAGAGTGCATGCCAGAGGGCAAAGGGACCGGTCAAAGGTTCCGTCGGGGGCGGTCCCGACTGTGCCGCCATCCACGCGATCAGCGTTTGTAGCTTCTCCTCCTCGAAGTACGACTTAACGACATGCTCGTACGGCCGAAGAATGTGCCGAAGCTCTTCGTACCAGGGGAGGGGAGTGGACTCCCCAAACACCATCCGCTTTCCGATTTGCCAGGGGGTAGGGGCAGCAAGGAAGAGATCCCGCATCGTGCGAGCAAAGCCCTGCCAGTCCTTCACGAATCGATAGTACGCTTCCCCTTCGCCCGGAAACAGCGACTCGATGTGATGTGCCGTACGATCAAGGTCACGGTAGATGAACACGGCATCCCCATCTGGAAATGGCGCCGTGAACATCGGGTCTAAGTCGATATAGTTGAGGCCGTAATTATCCAGTTCAAGTTCCTCAACCACCGGCGTTTGGCGAATGAGGATGTGTGCACTGCCGCCGAGATCAATCTGGTAGCCGGGGATCAACTCCTTCGTTGAAACGGCCCCGCCGACGATGTCCCGTCGCTCGAATACAGCCACACGAAATCCTGCTTGGGCCAAATACGCAGAGGAGATCAGGCCGTTGTGCCCCGCACCGATTGTGATTACGTCGTATTCCATGGATGGCGGGCCCTTAGATGATGAGTCAAGACGTCAGACTACGAATATGCGAAGGCGATTCTCCGAATCGAAGGCAAGAACGTCATTTTCACGCCCCGACCCCAAGAATTTCCGAAACCGTTGAGGCCGTCAGGCGTGGACATTAAGCAACGGTGAAGCACGATCGCATCCCTCGGTCGTCGTCGTGCTTCATCTTTCATACAGTACTCAGCCTTACTGTACAAAATTCCTCTTTGGAAATCGTCCACTGGTGCGAGTGGTGGGTTGAGCGTTGCAATCCCTTCCTGACTTGAGACACGACGGCAGGCATCCAATTTATGAACTGGATTTACCAAGTACTCAGCTTCTTTGTGGCCTTTGGTCCGGTCATTCTCGGAACGTTGCTCTGGCACTTCATCTGGAGTGACGATTCCGATTCGTCAGGAGGACCTCCGGGGGGACCGCAATGGCACCCCGCTCCCCCACCGCCGTCGATCTCGGGCGACCGCTTGCCCCGTCATGATCGTCCGGTTCGCACGCCGGACGTTCCCACCCGCGACCACGCGTAATGACCTGCGGAGCACATGCGGTTGATTGATATTTCCGAGGGACTTTCACCTACCATTGCCACTTGGCCCGGGGACGAGCCCTTCCGTTGGTCGTGGACCGATCAGCTGGATGCGGGAGGATCCGTGAATCTTGGGGCGTTTAGCCAGAGTACTCACACCGGCACCCACGTCGACGCTCCGCTCCACGTCCGGACAGACGGGGAAGGTACAGAGGCCTTCGATCTGGAGACGTTTGTCGGGCCCGCAGAGGTGATCGACGTAACACAGGCCGATGCCATTCGGCCGTCGCACGTCCGAGATGTCTCCACCGGTCGCGTGTTGTTCAAAACGTCCGCCGTCGCGCGGGCCTCAGACGAATGGCCGGACCGCATCACGCCAATCCTGCCGTCCGCGGTATCGGCACTGGCGGAGCAAGGGGTAGAACTGATCGGTACCGATGCTCCCTCCGTCGATCCACTCGATAGCAAAGAGCTGTTGGCGCATCACGCGCTCATCGACGCCCGCATCCGCAATCTGGAAGGCCTTGCGTTGGCAGACGTCTCGAAGGGGAAATACCGACTGCTGGCTCTTCCCCTAAAGCTGGAGGGAGCAGATGCCGCCCCCGTTCGGGCCGTGCTCGTAGATGCCGAGAACGACCCGTAGTTTTCAGTGCTGGCCTGGCATCATTTTCGTTGTGAATTTCCTGTTCGCCGATTCTCGAAACCGACCTACGCTCTTTATGGATCTCTTCAACCGTGATGAGCTTCGGCGTCTTGCAGAGTTGCAGGGCGACGTGTGCATTTCCCTATATCTGCCAACCTACCGAAACGAGTCAGATTGGTCTCAAAATACGACCCGTCTCAAAAATCTACTCCGAGAAGCCCGAGATCAACTTCGGAATCAGGATTATCGAGAAGACCTGATTGACGACATTCTTGCCGATGCCCGTCAACTTCTTGACCGGCCGGGATTTTGGCGTCAGAGCATTGGGGACGGGCTTGCCGTTTTTATCACCCCCGACTCTACCGAGCGTTTTCGGTTGCCGTTGTCGTTCGATGAGCTTGCTATTGTCGGCGATCGGTTTCACCTGAAACCGCTTTTCCCCCTCATTGCTGCAAATAATCGGTTCTACCTTCTGGCACTGAGTCAGAATGACGTTCGGCTATATCAGGGCACCCATCAGTCCGTGAGCGAAATCCAGAAGGCTGAGATTCCGTCGGACATTGTTGAGGCCCTGCAACAGACCGAGGATTCAGAGCAGCAACTCCAGTCGCACGTGCAGAACCGCGCCTCGGACCCTGATGGTCAACGGGTCGACGCGGCCTTCCACGGACATGGTGGTGGAGGCAACTCCGATGACATGAGCGGGGAGCCGCAGGACGAATTGAAACGCTTCTTGCGTGAGGTGGACGAGAACGTGGCGGATTACATCAGTGGAGAAGAGGTCCCACTGGTTTTGGCGGGCGTTTCAGAATATCTCCCGCTGTACCGAGACGTCAACAGTTATCCTCAGCTCATTGAGGATGATCTCGTGGCCGGTAATCCAGAATCCCTGGACATAAAGGAGCTTCACCGGAAGGCATGGGAAATTGTGGAACCGGTGTTCATGGAAAAGGAAGAGTCGGAGCTGGATCGTTTCGAGCAGCTCTATTATCAGAACGAGGACATGGCGTCCGACGATTTCCACGAGATTATTCCGGGATGCGCGTATAGTCGCGTCGACACGCTGTTCGTTCCGGTCGGAGAGTATCGGTGGGGCCGGTTTGACGCAGACACAAATACGGTGGAGGTCCACGAAGAGCAGAAGCCAGGAGACGGCGACCTTCTCAATTACGCAGCTGTGACTGCGTACCTGAACGGTGCCACCATTCACGCACTCAACCCCGAAAAGATGCCAGGAGGGAGGAGTATTGCGGCAACGTTCCGTTATCAGGCTGACGTATCGGCAGTTGAGAGCGGATAATCCGAATGGAGTCGTATCTTGCTTGACTCATCAGAAAGGCCTCCTCCGATTCACCCGGAGGGGGCCTTTTATGTTGTGAGTCACTCTTCAGGGGGAGGAAGCTCTCCGTGGGCACTAAACTCGTGATAACACATATTACTGAGAGTTGACTTGCTAATCCCCATCCTCTATATTGATAATGCATGTTATCACTAATACATGCCGTACCTAGTCCACCAATGCCGATAATAAGCCAGTTCTTAGACCAGTTTAGCTCTGAAAACACCCGACGGGCGTACGGCACGGATCTTCGGCACTTCTTTCAGGAACTGGGGATGATGAACGAGTCCAGTCCGAAATTTACGCACATTGAGACTCGCCACATAGAATCGTATCTGGAGTCTTTGCAAGACTCGGATCTATCCACGGCGACGGTTCGCCGGCGAATGGCTGCTACGAGACGCTTCTTCGACTGGCTCGTGGAAGAGGGACACGTGTCCTCGAACCCGTGCCGGTCGGCGTCTCTGTCCGTGGAGACCCCTGATCGGACAGACGCTACAGTTCTTTCGAAAGAGGAGCTCCAATCGATTCTTAGTGCAACGGACGATGATTCGCCACCTGGAGTTCGCGATCGTGCGCTCATTTTGCTCATCCTGTACGGAGCACTTCGACGCAGCGAGGTCGCGCCTCTAGACGTAGATGACATCCGACCATTGGGACGACACTGGGTCATTGATCTGCCGAGACACGCCCAAACGACGGGGGGATACGTCAAGATTCCAGATCAGGCGGCCGATGCCGTTCAGCAACTGGTCGACATTTACGGCGAAGGGTCTGGGCCACTCTGGCGATCGTTCAGCAATCGCAACTGGGGAAAACGCATGAGTGCAGATGCGATTTACAAACGTGTTCGCAATCTCGGGCGTGAAGCGGGGCTTGAGAGCGTGAACATACAAATGCTTCGGCGCTCCGCGCTCCGCCTCGCGTCGAAGTCCGGCGCGTCTCTTGGGCAGATCCGAGATCACGCCCGATTGGATCGAGAGTCCTCTGCCATCGAGTACGTCGACGAGGAAGACGCAACTTCACGGCTGAGATCCACTGCAGCGGACTTTCTGGAGATAAGTGTTTAAACACATAGTGCGTTACTCATGCCGTAATACCCGGTAAACTGACGAAACAAAATAAACGTTTTGTTTCGTTCATAAACGAGGATATCATCCACCTGCAGAGGCCCACGAATCTGCTTTTTCCGCCATATGGCTCGTTCCAGCTCGAATTCGACGTCTTCAGGCTCCACCTCCGAAAACCTGCCGGCTGAGTCCGAATCGGTACGCACGCCATCGACAACTGAGAACACGCATCGATCGGTTGATCATCTTCCGTACAACGCTCCCGACGACGGCCGCACTGCCATCGATTCTGATCAAACCCTCGTCGAGCGCTGGTTGGCCGAGAAAAGTGCGGGAACGCAGGACGAGTATGCACGCGACCTGGAGCGCTTCGTAGATTTTGTGGATCTCCCACTTCGCTACGTGACCTTGGGCCATCTTCAGGAGTATCGAGAGCATTTGGCCGATCAGGGATATGCTCCATCAACTCAGAAACGAAAGCTCTCCTCCATTAAGAGTATTTTTACATTTGGGACAAAACTGCGGTATTTTGCACATAATGTAGGCGCTGCATTGTCTACTCCACAGGCGCGCGAACAACGGGCCGAGCGGATTCTCTCGGAGTCAGATCTTTGGGCCATCCTTCGAGACGAAAAAGATCTTCGGAATCACGTTCTTCTCCGCCTCTTCTACGCGTCAGGGGGGCGAGTTTCGGACATCGTGGGACTTCAGTGGCGAGACTTGAAGGATCGTCCGGACCTGGAAGGCCCTGATGGGCGTCCGGGGGGCCAGGTTACATTTTACGGGAAAGGTGACAAAACGAGAGCTGTTACGCTATACAGCAAAGTATGGGCGCTCATCGTCAGGCTCCGCGAGGAAGAACGAGAACAAGGCTTCGGCGCGGATGATGATCCCGTTTTCCGTTCACGTAAAGGAGGCAGTCTCTCAAGAACGCAGATCTGGCGAATCGTAAAAGCGGCCGCGACTCGGGCCGGCGTAAAGCTCACCGAAAAGACTCGGGAGGATGGAGTTGTGAAACGAGATGAAGACGGTGAACCCATTCTCACGTCTGAAGTGTCCCCCCACTGGTTCCGTCACGCACATGCCTCACACGCCCTCCAGAAAGGGGCCGATTTAGAACTGGTACGAGAAACGCTTGGACACGAGAGCATCGAAACGACGAAAACGTATCTGCACGCTCAGCCCGGGAAGTCGTCCTCGTACTACGTGGATGATGCCCCCGACTTTGACGGCGAATAGTACGCCCTACCCATACCGAAAGACGGGCTGTAATAAATCGTCAGCTTCGCTATCGAGGCGCTGATAGACACTCGGGGCATCGGTAATGGGAAACTGATCGCTAATCAGCGATCCAGGCTGAAGGGTCTCAAGATATTTCAATACGACTCCCATCCGACGGTCCTTCGTCCACCGCCCGCTGTAGTCTGGGTCCACCGTGCTCACCTGGCTGGATTTGAGCTGGATTCGTGAGCGGTGAAATTGCTCTCCAAGGTGGAGCGGGACCTCTTTTGTCCCATACCAGGACCCAACGATAACTCGTCCATCGAATCCCGTGATTGAAATCGCGTCGTCCAGCGCCGACGGGTTTCCACTCAGTTCGTAGGATAGATCTGCACCTGCCTTCTTTTCATCCGCGTTGGACCGCTCAGTGCGGATGCCGAGAACGTCACGCAGGAAATCCCAATCGTCCGAGGGATGGAAGGACTCGTCCGCCCCCCATTCCTTGGAGGCTGTACGGCGACTCGGATTCGGCTCGACGGAAAAGCACGTCACAGGATGACGGTCCAAAAGAGCCGTCGTGAGCAATCCGACAACCCCCTGTCCAAAGAGAACGACCCGCTCCCCAATCATGGGCCGACCGTCCATCACGAGGTTCGTGGCGGTTTCGAGGTTCGGAATCATGACGCCATCCTCTACGGTCGCCTCCTCCGGTAGCTGCACGAGGTTCTCTGGTGAGGATACGAAGTGACTCGTGTGAGGCTGAAAGGAAAACACCCATTGACCGCTCCAATCCTTATCGACGTTCGCCCCGCAGGCCACTACCTGCCCAACGGCGGCGTATCCGTAGGAGAGCGGAAATGACAGATCTCCGGACAGCGCATCAATGTCAGTGTCAGCCTGAAGCCCAGAGGGAACCTTGCCGCGGTAAATCAGCCGCTCCGTTCCTGGGCTGATGGCAGAACGCCGGGTTCGAACGCGAACTTGATCGGGATCCGGGGTCGGGATTGGGGACTCAACGACACGTACGTCACGGGGAGCCTGAAACGTAACGGTCCGTCGGACGGTCTCAGACATGTGGACGCACACATTGTTGGAAACCCGTCGAGGGTTGATCTGCCGATTATTCGGACCAGACGGGGGTCCCTTCCAACACGAGATCATCTCCCGCCCATTGGTAGCGAACGTTCTCCAGCCTGGGAAATGAATGCTCCGACTGCCCCGAGGAGCCAAGATCGAGGCTCCCAAGGGCGTGCTTGCCCCCGACAAACGTGGGGGCGACCGTCAGAATTAGGTGGTCCACCCGTTGTTGTTGCATGAAGTTGGTAATCACCTCCGTCCCCCCTTCCACCATCACACTTTCAATACCGCGGTCAGATAGGGCATCCAGAAGAGGGTCTAGGCAGATGCCTTGCGGGTCGCAGGACAGTCGAATGACGGTGGCGCCCGCAGTTTCGAGCGCACGTTTCCGGTCGTCCGGTGCCCTCTCATTCGTGGCGATGATTGGACTTGGACCCTCACGCGACAGGAGTCGGGCGTCGGGCGGAAACCGCAACTGAGAGTCCAACACAACGGGGGTTGGGTGAGGCCCGGTTGAGTGTCGAACGTTCAGACGGGGATCGTCGGAGAGCACCGTACCGATACCCACGAGAATCGCGTCGTGCACCGCGCGGAGTCGGTGCGTAAACGTCATTGACTCCGTTCCACTGATGGCCATGGGGGAACCGTCGGGAGCGGCAATGGACCCATCAAGACTTTGAGCGTACGTAAGCGTCACGAATGGGTGCCCCGTCCGTTGAAAGTGATTCGTTGCCCGCTGGTGCAACGCCTGGACGTCGGTTCCGTGCGTATTGTCCCGCTGCCCGTCGTTGAGCGGACCGAGCTCGAGAAGGTGGCGCATCCGTTCCACCTTCGTCTGCAGATACTCCGTATTATGCCGATTCAGATGAGGTTCTAGGGGGACGCGATTTCGAACGGAAATCCCGTCGGCCTCCAAACTCTCGATCTTCTCCGGATTATTCGTGAGAAGGCGAATCGATGAAATGTTGAGGTCGCGGAGAATCTGTGCTCCGATGGTGTAGTCCCGTTCGTCTGCCCCATGTCCAAGAATGCGATTGGCCTCAACCGTATCGTACCCCTCGTCTTGCAGATCGTAGGCGCGCAGCTTATTGAGGAGGCCAATGCCTCGTCCCTCCTGACGCAGGTAGAGAAGAACCCCCGCTCCTTCCTCCGAGATCCGGTGCATTGAGGCATTGAGCTGTTCCCCACAGTCACACCGGAGGGAACCGAGAACGTCCCCAGTGAAGCATTCAGAATGGATGCGGACGAGCACGTCCTCTTCTCCCTCCACGTCCCCGTAAATGAGGGCGAGGTGGTCCTTGTCATCGGCACTGTTTTCATACAGCGAAAGTGTAAACTCCCCATCGATGGTGGGAATCCGGGTGCTCGTCAGCCGGGTGACAGAAAGGGTCTCCATAAGGGGCGCGACTGTATGCGTCAGAGCCTCGATCTCTTCACGATTTTAGGCACAAAAAGGTACACCGCCCTATGTTAACGTGCTATCCCTTGTTTCCGTCGGAAGAATCGCTCACAGGTTTGTTTCTCAACCGTGTATTTTTGAAGTTGGTGCCACGCAATAACAGTACTTTGACGGGGGTAAGAAGAGGTCTCGTTGACCTCGCGAAGATGAAACCCGTTTCTGTGAGATGGGGGCATCGGACCAATTACTTTATCTTCAGTGGCAGTATTGTAGTATGAGTTTTCGACCGATCGTCGTAGGAGCCCTCTATCCCGGAATTACTCGGGGATTAAGTGCGGACGTTCTTGTGACGCAGGCCCTTACGGGTCGAGCCTACCCGGTCTGTACCGCTCACGTGGTTGCAGGGCAGGGCGTGGTGACAGATGTACTCAACGTTCCTACGGACACGGTCTCTGCCCAGTTCGAACATCTGGCGGAAACCGAATCGCCCACGGCGGCCAAAGTCGGAATTATTGGCGATGCACCGACTGTAGAGACCACTTTCGATCACCTACAGACGCTGGACGGGCCGGTGGTCCTTGACCTTACGCTCAGTGGTCCGAGTGGCGAAGACGTTTTGGGCCAACGGGGATTGGAAGCCCTCCTCTCCCACCTCGATCAAGCCGATCTTGTCACGGTCCGAAAAACCGATGCCGAACTCGTTGCCGGCATGGAGATTCCGAGTCTCGACGACGCCCAGGTTGCAGTTCAGCGCATTGCCCAGCGGGGAGCAGAGCAGGTACTTTTGCGGTGTGGTCAACTTTCCACCCATCATTTTGATACTAAATCCTCGCCCCCCGAGTATGCTGTTGACTTATACTTTGATGGAGACGATATTGCATTATTCGAAGCTCCATTCCTCGATCAACTGGAGTCTTTACATGGTGCGTCCAGTGGATTGACGCTTTCCCTGCTCCAAATGCTTCAGGATGGGATATCGATGTCGGAAGCACTGCAAAAAGCGAAGGGACAGGTTACGGAAGCACTTCGTGCGGCACAGCAATCGGACTCCGACGAACAGTCCCAGGTGTTCTTCGACGCCTTTCAACCCCACTTCGAACTGCCGACGCCAAAAACAGATGACTCGGTAGATTCTTAACCGTCCGTTGTTTAACCGGAATCCCTTCTCCGTACGCGAGATTCTTCTAGACCTGTACTATTCCTATGCCCCAAGATGAACGGGACCAGGACAAGACGACAATCTACGACGTAGCCGAGCACGCAGGTGTCGCGATTTCAACGGTTTCTCGGGTGCTCAACAACTCCCAGGATGTTTCGGACGCTACCCGCGAGAAAGTGATGAAGGCCATTCGGGAGTTGCAGTTTCGTCCGAATCGGACGGCGAAGTCTTTGGCTCAGCGCACCACCCGAACGATTGCCGTTGCCGTCCCGACATTCACGACGCCCTTCCACAACGAATTTTTGAAGGGGGTTCGCGATCGGCTGGACGACGCCGACATTGACCTGTTGCTCTGTGATTTAGATTGGGAAGCACCGCGCGCCACTCTCCTCAACTTCCTAGAGCGGGGGGCGATGGATGGGCTGATTGTCGCGGGACTGCCCATTAACGAAGAGACGGCCGAAGATCTGCTCACACTTGGAGCCCCGGTGATTCTCATCGGAAGCGAATGGCCCCCATTGGACTCATTTTACTGGGATGAAGAGCCGGGGGCACGCCTCGCCGTGAATCACCTGATTGAGCGAGGGCACTCGCGCATTGGAATGATTACCACTCCCCACGACAACCGTCTCCGCAATGCGCGTGTGAATGGCTACAAGCAGGCGCTCGACGAGGCAGGCATCGACTTTGACGAATCCCTCGTCGTACACGGCCAGACTCGCAAACACGACGGCTTCAGTGAAGAGTCCGGATACGAAGCCATGACGGAGCTGTTAGCGATGGACGAGCCTGTTTCGGCCGTCTTTGCAAGCAGTGACGTACAGGCCATCGGGGCGTGGCAGGCCATTCGGAAGGCCGGCTACGAGGTTCCCGACGACTTCAGCCTGGTCGGGTACGACGACATTAAAGTGAGTCGCTTCATCGGGCTCACAAGCGTCGCCCAAAACATGCATTACGTGGGGGAACGCTCGACGGATGTGCTGCTAGACCGGCTCAACAACACCGGCTCCGACGAGCCCGTTTCTGAGCTGGTGGAACCGGAACTCAAGATTCGGAAATCCAGTGGCGGCGAGTGAATAGACCGCTACTTGTTTATCGCCTCCCCCCTTCGTTTGGTACTCTTACCCTCCCCCCTCATGGACCGCGACCTCATTCAGAAGCAGCTCGATAGCACTCTTCCTTCCACCGACTTCGATGATTTGGGCACCCGGTATCAGGGAAAAGTGAGGGATACCTATCGCCAGGACGACCAGCTGATCCTGGTGACGAGTGACCGAATCTCGGCCTTCGATCACGTGCTCGCTCAAACCATTCCGTTTAAAGGGCAAGTCCTAAACCAGACGGCGGCCTACTTTTTTGACGCCACGGAAGATCTGGTGCCGAACCACGTGGTCGAGGTGCCCGATCCCAACGTCACAGTCGCCAAAGCGTGCGATCCCGTTCCCATCGAGTTCGTCGTCCGGGGGTACCTCGCCGGCCACGCCTGGCGGGAATATGAAAGTGGGGCCCGTACGCTCTGCGGTCATTCGCTCCCGGATGGGCTGCGGGAAAGCGAGGCCCTTCCCGAGCCGATTGTGACTCCTACGACGAAGGCCGAGGAAGGCCACGACCAGGACGTCACCCGTGAGGAGGCCATCGCTAGTACGGAACTGTCCGCAGCAGAGTACGACCAGCTTCGCGACTGGGCGCTCGCCCTGTTCGCCCGTGGTACCGAGATGGCAGCCGAGCAGGGCCTTCTCCTGGTCGATACGAAGTACGAATTTGGCCGTACCGCCGACGGGTCCTTTGCTCTCATCGACGAAGTGCACACGCCCGATTCCTCGCGCTATTATTACGAGGACGGGTACGAGAAGCGCTTAGAAGAAGGCATTCCGCAGGAGCAGCTCTCGAAAGAGTTTGTCCGAGAGTGGCTCATGGATCATGGGTTTCAGGGGCGCGAGGGAGAGGAGATGCCCGACCTCCCGGATGCGTTCCGCGTAAAGGTGGCCGAGCGGTACATCGAGCTCTACGAAACCGTCACGGGGCGTACGTTCGACCCTGATCTCCATCCCAATCCGCAAGCACGCATCCACGACGCACTGCAGCCCTACGACCATACGCAGGTGTCGTAAGTCTCATCATTGGGTGACGTACGTTTCGGGACGTCGGTCCCCGAGTGTGTCGTTGAAGCGGTTGATGTGCCGTTCGCGTGCGTCGTGCGGATCGAACGACTCGATCCCGATTTCCACTTCGTCGCGAGACGCACGACGAAGAATCTCTCCGGTTGGACCACAGATCTCGCTCATCCCGATAAAGGTGAGCTCCTCGTCTCCCTTCGTCTCGGTGCCAAAGCGATTCGCTGTAATTGAGTACAAGTGATTCTCTCGGGCCCGTACCGGCATCGCGTCCGGGCAGTGTGGAAGCACGAGGTTCGATGGGTGGGCAATTACGTCGGCTCCATTCAGAGCGAGACTTCGGGCAGCCTCGGGAAAATACCAGTCGAAGCACACCATTATGCCCAGGCGATAGGTCTGTCCCGAGCGTGTCGATGCCTCAAAGACTGGAAAGCCGAGGTCTCCCGGGTCGAATCGCTCCGTTTCTTCGTAGAAAAGGTGTACCTTTCGGTACGTTTCTGTCGTCTGATTCGGGCGAACGAGGACTGCACTATTGAAGATGGCGCCTCCCTCCCGTTCGGCCAGCCCCGCTACAAACGTCGTACCGGTGTCGGACGCCCATTGCAACAGTGCCTGCGTAGTCTCTCCCTCCGGAATGGGCTCCGCAACCTGCTCCAAGTCCGATTGTGATTTGAAGTAATACCCTGAGGGAAACAGCTCGGGCAGAACGAGAAGATCCGCGTCGAGATCTGTGACAAGCTCCGCTACAGTTTCTCGATTTGCTTCCGGTTGAAGGTACCGGGGAGCAAACTGCAGGTATCCAGCCTTCATGGACTTTGTTATCGTATATTCTACTTTGCAATAACGGAGATACAATCACCACTGCACTCAAGCACTTAACTGGTTCAGGACCTCTCGGATTTGGTCAAAGTCCGGCTGGTTTCCTGCATTGTCGAGCACTTCACGATACCGTAGAATTCCCTTCCCATCCACGACAAACGCCGCTCGTTTTGAGATGCGATCAAGGTTCATAGGGGTAAAGTTGGCGTCGTATTTGGCGCCGTACATCTCACTCACCTTCCCATTGTGGTCGCTCAGGAGCGGAAATGTGAGGTTCTCTACCGACCGAAACTCTTCAAGAACAAACGGGGAGTCCGTCGAAATGCCTACCACTTCTGCCTCCCCGAACTCGTCGAGGGTGTTGTTGACAGTATTCAACTCCGTCGTGCATACACTGGTGAAGGCCCCAGGAAAAAACAGTAGTACGACCGGCTGATCGCGATGGTCAGAGAGCTTCCACCGTTCGCTGTCGTGTGTGAAGAGCTCAAAGTCGGGCGCCACACTACCGACTTCAACAGGCACAGGCTCATCAGGAATAGGACTCATGTCAGGAGGAAACAGTTGAGAAGAAAGAGCAGGTTGAACGTCTTCTACTGAAAGCGGATTGCCCGTACGGGCTCGATATTGGCGGCCACACGAGCGGGAATGTACGCAGCCACTCCACAAAGCAGCACCGTAAGGAGCCCGACGTACAAGTAATCAAGTGGATTCAGCTGGATGGGGGCCGTGGTGATGTAGTAAGCCTCTGCCGGAAGAGGAATGATCTCAAACCGGAGTTGGATATACCCAAGGGTGAGGGCCAACACCGACCCAATGGCCGTCCCAACGCCTCCGATGAGAAGCCCAAACGAAAGGAAAAGTCGCTTGAGAGTGCGGCCGGAGGTCCCAAGACTCTGCAGCACACCAATCTCACGGGTCTTCTCAAGGATGAGCATGAGAAGGGTGCCCACGATATTGAACGCGGCAACGATCACGATCACGCCAATCACTAGGGGGATGATGCTTTGCTGGAGATCAACCCAGGCAAACAGAGACGCGTACGGTTGAATCTGGTAGATCGTGCGAGCAGTGGCCGGAAATCCCACTCGTTGTTCGATCGTCGACGCGACCGAATCGACGGCGGAAATGTCTTGTACCGTAACATCGAACCGGCTGACCCCTCCATTCGGCATTCCCACGAGGCGACGGGCCGAGTTGAGATTCGTGAAGATGAAATTGTCGTCGATGTTCGTGAGGGAGGTTTCGAAGACGCCGGCAACGACAAATTGCCTCACGCGGGGCCGTTGAAGTTGTAGCGACTCGCTCTCCTGCTCCCCATTTCGTAACGAGAACGCCGTCACGACTTGGCCGACTTCAAGCCCCAATCGCTCTGCCAGGGCTGCACCCACCACCAGCGGCGGGTACGGGTCCTCGCCCTGCTCCAGGCGAAACTCCCCTTGCGTCACGTGATTCTTCAGATACGAGGGCGGCTCACTGGTCCCTAGTAATCGAACGCCGTCGATAGACGTTTCGGATTGCCGAAGCAACACGACATCTTCAACCATCGGCGCGGCCCGAGTCACCCCCTCCGTGTTCAACAGTGTGTCTCGCAATCCCGCCGCCTTCGTCAGCGGACGGTCTTGGAAGTAGCTCTGGACCTGCACGTGCGCCCCAAAGCCGATAATTTTGTCGGTAATCTCTTGGCTGAACCCTCGAACGATGGCGAGGGAGAGAAGCAAGGCCGCAACGCCAAGGGCAACCCCTCCGATGGCCACGTAGGTCACGAATCGGAGAAAGCTCTGGCCCTCAGCGCGCCCCTCCGCGCCCCGAAGATATCGAAAGGCCATGAAGTGCTCGAACCGAACGCCCAAGATAGAAACAGATCTTTGTATTAGCGTACACCACCTCCACCCAACGAGCAAATCCCACCTGAGTTGCGGCGCCGGAAGAGGAATTGATTGATCTTTGGAAGCGTTTCCGAACACCGAAAAACCCCGGTCCGTATCGCACATGTCAACGGTCTACTGAACAACCCCATCTCTTCTCGCCATGAACAACGCCCAGGCCCGCGTCCCCGCTCCGGAAAACGAACCGGTACGTTCGTACGCTCCGGGCTCTGAAGAACGTCGAGCCGTGAAGAACCGATTGCAGGAGTTGCGGAACGACACCGTAGAAATTCCTGCGTTCATCAACGGGGACGCCGTGCACACCGGAGACACGAGTCGCGTAGCGCCTCCACACGACCACCAACACACCCTGGGACACGTTCATCAGTCCGGGTCGGAGGAGGTTCAGCAGGCCATCGACGCGGCCCTGGAGGCCAAAGCGGAGTGGGCCGCCATGGACTTCTCCGACCGGGCCGCCATTTTCCTGCGCGCCGCCGATTTGCTGGCCGGTCCCTATCGCGACACCATTAATGCCGCGACGATGCTCGGGCAAGGAAAAAGCATCCATCAGGCGGAGATTGACGCTGCCTGCGAGCTGATTGACTTCCTGCGGTTCAACGTCCACTTTGCGGAGCAAATTTACAGCAACCAGCCCAATAACTCGGACGGGATCTGGAACCAGTTGCAATACCGGCCCCTGGAAGGATTCGTTCTGGCCGTGACTCCGTTCAACTTTACCGCCATACAGGCGAACCTCCCCACTGCCCCGGCCCTGATGGGCAACACTGTGCTCTGGAAACCGGCCTCCCGCTCGGTCTACTCCGCGTACTACACCTACAAGATTCTGGAAGAAGCTGGACTGCCGCCGGGCGTTATCAACATGCTGCCGGCCGACGACGGAAGTGCCGTGGGAACGCCCGCACTTCAATCTGAACACTTCGCCGGGCTCCACTTCACCGGGTCCAAAGACACATTCGACCATCTCTGGTCGACGATCGGGCAGAATCTGGACACGTACCGGACGTATCCGACGATCGTCGGCGAAACTGGAGGAAAGGACTTCATTGCCGCTCATCCCTCGGCCAATGTGGACCACCTCTCCGCCGCAATCGTTCGGGGCGCGTACGAGTATCAGGGACAGAAATGCTCGGCTGCCTCCCGGCTCTACATTCCGGAGTCTCTCTGGCCGGACGTGCACGACCAGATTGAAACGCAACTGGACGACATTCAGGTGGGCCCGCCGGAGGACTTCACCAACTTCCTCAACGCGGTGATCGACGAGCGCGCATTCGACAAGATCGTCGGCTACATCGAAGACGCACGTGAAGACGACGACGCTGAGATTGTCTTCGGGGGCGATTACGACGACACCACCGGCTACTTCATTGAGCCGACGCTCATTCGGGCCTTCGATCCGAAACAGACGACCATGAAGGAGGAGATTTTCGGTCCCGTAACGACCGTCTACGTCTATCCTGACGAGGAGTACGCTTCCACCCTCGCCCTGATTGACGAGACCTCACCATACGGCCTCACAGGATCCATCTTCGCCTCCGACCGCACGGCCATCAAGCTGGCGAGCGACGTGCTGGAGCAGGCTGCAGGCAACTTTTACATAAACGACAAGCCCACGGGTGCAGTCGTGGGCCAACAACCGTTTGGTGGGGCCCGGAAGTCTGGAACGAACGACAAGGCTGGATCCATCTATAACCTTCAGCGCTGGGTGTCGCCTCGAGCAATCAAGGAGAATTTCGATCCGGCGTCTCACTACGGCTACGCCTGGAACCAGCCAGATGCGACTGACGAAACGGCCGTCCGCACGGAAGCTGGGGATGGAAAAATGGCGAGCTGAGCCAGTGATCGCCTCATAATCGACGGTCTGTGCCTGTGTCTACCGTCTTCCGGAGTACCCATCATCCTGGAAATGCCCCGAGTGGCCTAGTCTACACCCGGGCCCTCGTGGGTCCGATTGGGGTCTGTACCACGCCGGTCATGATTGGGGCCACTGCAGCGGCCCTTCAAAGCCAGCCGATTTGGGGATACCTGGTGTGGGGACTCCCGTTGGCCATCATCCTCGCCATGACTTGGGCGCAGTTCTCATTGTCGACGACTCCGGCTGAGATCCACTTAAAACCCGGACAGTGTGCGGTTCAAAGTGTGCGCGATGTGCTTCGGGAAAAGCCCCCTACCTTTCACCCCTTGTATAACGTGAAGGTGTCTCCCTTCCAGATTGAGCTGGCAATCGGATGGAAAACCCAGGAATGTGTACGAGCAGACTGGCCGCAGTACGGAAAGCTCCGGAAGGCGGCACAACAGGCACACGACTCTACGTCTGACCCCGTGAAGACATGAACTGTCTTCCCCTCTGGTACTTTGTTGGAGATGCATACTAATTTGCAATAACGGAAGTAACATCGACTTCGCCCCCCCCCCTCTCTGCTAGGGGGATTGCACAACTGAAACGCGAGAAATCGCAGATTTCGTGACGCTCTTTCCCTCTGTATCTCCTGCCCGAAATATGCTGGGGATCGACCGCTGCCAACAAACGATGACGATTTTGGCGTCAGGTAACCGGCGCCCGAAACCGCTAGAGTCGTTGTGCAAGGTCATTAGAACCTAAGCAGGGGAGCATTTCTCCCATCTTGGTCTCGCGAGCACTTTATTCCCATGTCTCGAATACAACTCGACGCAAACTCGAAGCGCCCCCTACGGAAACAGCTGATTGATCAGCTCCGCTACCTCATCGCAACGGGCCACTACAACGTGAACGAGACGCTGCCTTCGACGCGAGCCCTGGGGGATCAACTCGACATCTCCTTTCACACCGTACGCAAAGCGTACCAGGAATTGGAACAAGAGGGCCTTCTTGAGTCCAAAGTAGGCAGCGGATACACCGTACAGGAGCGGACTCCTCTTTCGAAGAGCCAGCGGATTGAGAGAGGAGCAAAGGTGGTGAACGAAGCCCTTCAAACTTTAGTCGGACTTGGGCTTAGCGAGGCCGAGATTGAGTCTTTGTTCCAGGAGCAGGCCAACCTGCTCGATCATAGTAGCCTGGAGCGGAAGTTACTCGTCGTGGGTCCCCACCACGAGCTGAATGCGATGTGCGCTGAACAAATCCGCTCGGCGCTCCAACTGGCGGTTCGTCCCATCTCCCTCCCGCAGCTGGACCGTCACCAGGATGCCGACTTTGCCTTTACCCCGTATCCGTTTTTGTCGGAGGTACTACAAAATCTTCCCCGCGGCGACACCTTAGGGTTCGTGATGCACGTCCCCTCTCGGGTGTTGGAGCGCACTGCCCGGCTTCTAGATCGCGAGGCACTTGGCCTCGTGACGCGGTATCAAGACACGATTGCCCCTCTATCTGAAGAGCTCCGAACCGACACTGCGTACGGTGGACAGGTGATCGCAGCCTCTATCGAAGAAGGAGTTGAGCACCTCTCGAACGTGATCGAGCAGACGGATCTACTCCTCTATACACCTGAAAGCAAACGTCGCCTCCTTCCGTTCTTGAGTGGCGAAGACGTGGACGCGATGGAGCTTGAGATGGTGGTAAGTGCCGACTCAATCGAAGCAATCGTGGAGGCCGTGCCCGCGTAAGACCCTCTGCCTGTGAACCTTACGCACGACGTGATCGAGCTTATACCAGTTCTGAAGGATCGGTATGCATGTAATCGCTTCGGTCAGAATGGAACGTCCGTCACGAGGCGCGCCTCGTGACTCTTTCGCTCCGAAACTCTCTCAAAAAAGTGCACAACCATCCTCGGTATCTGGTATTAGTTCTTCTCATCCTTGCTGGACGAGGCAGTAGGGTCCTTCTCCACTTCTCCATGACCATTTTCTTGATCCTCTTCATCAACGTCCGGCACGGACTCAATCCCGTCCCCAACCGGGGATACGTCGGCAGAGACCGGAGCCTCCGGCGGATTTGCGTGTTCGGATCGGTGGTGCGGGGACGCTTCGGCCAGCTCCGGTCGAGGTTCCCGGGGATCTCGCACCCCGGGCGTCTGATCAAGATCATCGGTCTCAGGTTCTTCCTCTTCAGCCCAGAGCCCACTTCCGTCGACTTCAATCGTCACGCCTTCATAGGGCTCCTCCGCGGCCACCGACACGACCGTGGGCCCGGTCTCCTCCTCCGGTTCCTCCTCCTGGTCGGGATACTTCACCCGGACGTGATAAATCCCCAGAAGCATCTTCAGGAACGTATCCTTGATCTGGCGGAGATCCTTGAACGTGAGGTCTGTATTGTCCAGTTGGCCGTCGTCAATGCGCTCCTGAAAGATCAAGTCGATGAGCGACTTGAGGCGGTTGTGTGATGGATCATCGAGGCTTCGACTCGCCGCCTCCACTGAATCTGCGAGCATGAGGATCCCCGTTTCTTTCGAGTCCGGCTTCGGTCCCGGATAGCGAAACTCGGATTCTAAAACGGGAGAATCGTCCTCGTCTGCATCGTCTACAGCCTTGCGGTAAAAGTATTCAATCCGTGCGGTCCCATGATGCGTGGGAATGAACTTCAACACCCGCTCCGGAAGGTTATACTCCTTCCCCATTTCAAGCCCTTCCTTGACGTGACTGGCAATGATGAGCGCACTCATCCGCGGCTTGAGCCGATCATGCGGATTTACGCCGGCGCGCTGGTTTTCCACGAAATACTCCGCCTTCTGCTTCTTTCCAATGTCGTGGTACAGCGCCCCCACCCGCGTGAGCAGGGTGTGAGCTCCAATCCGGTCGGCGGCGGCTTCCGCCAAGTTGGCCACCTGGAGGGAATGGTTGAACGAGCCGGGGGCCCGAAGACTCAAGTCTTTTAGCAGCTTGTTGTTGGTGTCCGAGAGCTCCAACAACGTCAGGTCTGTCGTAATGTCAAAGGTCCGTTCCAGTGCCCAGAGAAAGAGTGAAGACGTGATTGTAAACGAAGACCCGATGGCGGCAAAAATCATTTCTCGCCCATACAATCCGGTAGGCGTCCCCAGATACAACCAGCTCGCGGTGAGTACCATGAGGTATCCAATGAATACCAGCCCAGCACTTACGAAAAACTGCCCACGGTTCTTGATGTCCCGAACACTGAAGATCCCAAACGCACCGGCAAAAAACGTGGCAAGTGTGTACTCTAGATCGAGGCCCAGCATCTGGCCACCCGTAAAGGCGAGTACGAGTGTCCCGAACAGACCGATGCGCGAGTTAAAGACGATCGTGAGTAATACCGAGGCCAAAGCCACGGGCACCGCGTACAGGTTGGCCCATGGGACACGCACCAGTACTCCAAACAGCACTACGATGAAGGCGAGAACCACACTGATGAGAATCATACTCCGATCCTCCCGCCACACATCTGTACGGAGCAGGTAGAGATAGAAGAAAAAGAAGCTGAAACCGAGGAGAGCGAACAGTCCCTCCCCCATCATCTGCTTCCAAACGATGGCCGAAGCCATTCGCTCATTTCGAACACGCTCGAGAGAAGTCAACTGACGTTTGATCTCGGCGGTTACTCGTTCCCCCTTCTGAACAATGACTTCCCCCTTTTCGACGCCTCCCTGAATGGACGTCACATTTCGTGCTCGACGATTCCGCTCCTGTAACGTCTCGGCCCGCATGTATTGGAGCGAAGGCTGGAAGACCCCTCGAAAGAACGAAAAGGCAATGTCGGCATGACTTGGGTTATCCTGGTAGGTCTCCTGGAGCTGTTTTTCGACGTACTCATAGGCCTCATTCAACCCGTACACGTTGTCCTTGTCTACGGACCGTTGGATGCGTTCTTCCTGATTACGGACAATGATCACGTCTGTGAACACCGAGTCCCGCGAGCGGTCCATGACGCCCACGTTGATCAGTTGTGTGGCCAGCCGAAACGCTTCTCCTAACAACTCCTGATCAAGTGGCGGGCCGGTAGGATCTGTATCTGAGCGAGAACCTCCGGACAGGCCCTGCACCCTGCGCACGTGCTGCTCTGCCAGCGTTTCCCACTGGTTAGGAGTAAGTGTCACTACAGCGTTGCGGCGATCGCGAACGTAGCGAAGCGAATCCTTCCGCGCAGCGGCCGCCTCCCCCTGCGCTCGATGGTAGCGATAGCTAGCGTAAGACTCCAGTATTCGGTCGAGTTGACGAGCCAACGTATCTCGATTCTGGACCACCTTCTGCCGAGCCTCACTGATCTCTCGAAAAAATGGCGGGGTATTTTTTCGAACCGTGTCCCGCTTTGCCTCTACCCGTTCCTGGTCCACGTACACGGGGAAATCGAACGGCGCATCCAGGGTAGACTGCCGCCACGTATCGCCTACTTGGACGGTATACTCATAGACTTCTCCCCGGGGGAATGCCGCCGCCGTAATTGCGATGAGGACGAGAAACAGTCCCCAACGCAGTGCCCAAAACTGCCACCGCGAAGTGTCATCTTCCGACCGTCCACTGGTCTCGAGCTCATGGCCCACAGGCTGGGCGGTGGGGCGACTCCAACCAAGTTGGTCAAACAATCCCATAAGACGGCGTCACTCGGTCAAAGCAGAACAACGGGAAAAGGCTCCTCTTCAATCTCAGAACGTGAATGGTTGGCCCTGCCAAGAGGATCCTTTCTCACTGAAAGCGTCACCTTAGGGATAAAGTCCGGCATGAGCAGAGACATTTATCACGGGAGACCCTGCTCAGAGCAGAAAAGCTTTTCTCAGTGCCAAATCATACGTTCGAAGCTCAGAAAGATGAGGGGCAGCGAGTTCCTCCAGGATCGGAAGTACGTCGCCCTCACTAGTGGTGCGTCAAGTTTTCCATGTCGAGTAGAGCGCCGATCAATGACAATGAACGGGATTCCGGCTGTTGAAGCAGCATTCAAGTGGGCGTATTCAATTCGGCACCCGACATCTTCGGCTTGACTGACCACTAGGAAGGAATTCCCTCCTGCAGAAGACGGTCAAAAACGTCCGGAGACTCAATTTCTAGAATCCGGGTCCCTTCTTCCTCCGCATCCTGAAGTTTGGAGCCCGGATTGGCCCCAACCACGAGGAGATCCGTGTTGCCGCTCACACTGGAAGTAACGTTCGCCCCTGCCTGTTCGAGCGCGTCCGAGGCGTCCGAGCGGGTCCGGTCGGGCAGTGAGCCCGTAATCACCACAGTACACCCCGAAAGGGGCAAGTCAGCCGCCGCATCCGCAGGGGCCTCATGCGCTTTGCGTTTCACGTTCACTCCCTCCGACTCCAGATCGGCTACGAGGTCCTGATTCTCCGGGACCTGAAACCAGTCCACGATGCTTTCGGCAATCGTTGGACCGATTCCCTCTATGCCATTCAAATCCTCGACCGTGGCCTCCGTAAGCGCGTGAATTGAACGAATGTGACGAACGATCGTCTCGGCCACGGTCTTGCCGACGTGCTGGATCCCGAGGGCGAACAAGAGACGACTGAGCGACCGATCCTTCGAGGCATCAATCGCCGCCACAAGATTCTGAGCACTCTTTTCCGCAAAGCCGTCCAAGTCGAGAAGGTGCTGCTTCTCAATCCGGTAAATGTCCGCCAGTGTCTTAATGAGTCCAAGATCCACGAGGCGGTGAGACAACTTCTCGCCGAGCCCCTCGATGTCCATTGCGTCGCGCTGCACGAAGTGCTCGACCAATCGCCTAAACTGTGCCGGGCATTCGCTGTTGGGGCACACGTGGTCGGCCACATCCGGAAGTCGGACGAGGCTTGTGCCGCATGCGGGACAATTTTCCGGAAACGACCAGGGCTCTTCGTCTCCAGTACGCGCCTCCGGCACCGTACGCACCACCTGAGGGATGACGTCGCCCGCCCGTTTCACGACCACGGTATCCCCAATCCGAATGTCGCGGTCGACAATGTAGTCTTCATTGTGGAGGGTCGCCTGTGATACGGTTACGCCCCCAATCTGGACCGGCTCCAGCACCGCCTCCGGATTTACAGCTCCGGTACGCCCGACATTCACCACAATGTCGGTGAGCGTGGTCGTAGCCTCCCGAGCGGGGAATTTATACGCAACCGCCCATCGGGGAGCATCCGCAATGGCCCCGAGCTCTTCCCGATACTCGTGACGGTCAATTTTTACCACCACGCCGTCCACCTCGTAATCAAGCGAGTCGCGGCGTTCGGCCCACCCTTCACAGTAGTCGACAAGGGCATTAAAATTCTCAAATCGCTCGGTGTGCTCTTCGAGCGGAAAGCCCATCCCGTCGAGGAGTTGAAGGACCTCACGGTGGGTATCCGGTGTCCCGTCGCTCACCGGTCCGACGGCAAATGCGAAAAAACTGAGGGGGCGCTGCGCCACCACACTGGGATCGAGTTGACGGAGCGTGCCGGCGGCAGCATTTCGCGGATTTGCAAACGGCTCGTCCCCTTTCTCCACGAGCCGCTCATTGAAGGCCTCAAACTCACTCTTCCGCATAAACACCTCGCCTCGCACCTCAATCCGATCGGGCGGCTGCCGTCCATTGTCGCCCCTCACTGGGATTCGGAGCGGAATGCGGTGAACCGTCCGGATGTTGTGGGTCACATCCTCCCCCACGACCCCGTTGCCCCGTGTGGCTGCCACTTCTAACTGCCCGTGGTCGTATGTGAGCGCCATTGCCACCCCATCAATCTTTAGCTCGGCCACGATAGCGGGTTCTACGGCTCCAAACTGGTCGTTAAGCCCACGCTGGCACCGTTCGTACCACTCTCGTAGCTCCTTGCGATCGAAAGCGTTTGAAAGCGACAGGAGGGGCTCCGGATGCTCGTGCTTCTCGAAGTCGTCAATCGGGTCTCCCCCGACGCGCTGCGTCGGGGAATCGGGCGTACGGAGCTCAGGAAAGGCCTCTTCAAACTCCTGGAGACGACGATAGAGCCGGTCGTACTCCGCATCGGAAATGACCGGTCGGTCCAACACATAATACTGATGATCGTGCTGGCGCACCACGGATCGAAGGCGATCGACCAGTGGGCGGGCCTCTTCGACGGACAGCTCGTCGATCGTCAGTCCGCTGAGGGAGACTTGCAGTTCGCGGGTATCTTCAACCAGACTCATAGACGATGGAAATTATTCTGCGGGGGCACCGACAGGAATCGTATCCGGCGTCACCGATAGGGACACCGGCGGGCCTCTCAACGTGTCGGCAAAGGACTGCGCTCCCGACCGCGTGATTTCAATTCCTCCAGTGGTGTCACTTGGAATCGGATAGGCGTACCCTTCCAGCAACAATTCAATGTCGCCGAGCTCGTTTTGGAGAGTGACCTCCTCTTCAAAAGGAAACACCCGTATCTCTCCCTCTTGAATCCAATAGGGTCGACGTAAGTCGTCGTCTCGTCGAATCCGGAGGTTGCTGACATTTGCTCTGGCCCGAACCGTAAGGTGCAGCGTCTCGCCGAGCGAAAGATTTGCGGGCGGGGGCCGCTCCGGTTCCGAAGCAGTCGTGTCTGAAGACGAGACCGCCGCCGAGGTGTCCGGCGTTGAGGCAGGGTCCGTGGGCTGGGGAGACGACGTGTCCTCAGAAGAGAAATAGAAGACCCATACGAGAATCGAAAGAAGAACGACCAGGACCCCAGCCCCAATCAGGTACATGGGACCCAGTTGGCCGGGAGAAAATGAAGTCCAGGATGAAGAGGTACGTGAAGTTCGCTCCTCTTGTGCGGAACGAGGAGCCGAACTGGGAGACCCCGACGCTTCCTCCGACGAACTTCCCAGGGGCGTAGGTTCTCCTACGATCCCTCCGCCGCCCACGTCAGCCGGTGGAGCATCCGGACCTTGTTCCTCCCTCTCCCCTTGCCCTGAGATGGGCGGAGCCGGAGCGGCCTCTTCTTCGGTCTCCTCGTGCTCATCCCCCCCCTCTAACCAATCGGGGGCGTCGTCGTCCCCCTCTTGATCGTGCTCGGCCTCTTCTTCCGTGGTCGCAGGAGGAGTTCGGGGGGAATCATCCTCGGCGTCGTCAGGGGGAGACGGTTCGGGAGGAGACTCTTCTTGACGGGATGATTCTCGACCGGGTCCCCCCTCCGAATCAGCCTCTGAGGCCTGCTCGGACGGCTCTGAGGCTTGAGACAAGCTCCCTTCTCCGGACACTGGCGTCGAAGGAGCGTCTGAAGCGTCCGATGGAGCATCGGGATCATCCTCCCCAACAGCTCGCGGAGGACCCACGATGCCTCCACGCCCCTCAGGGCCGCCTGCTGAAGGAGCAGAAAGTCCTTCATCCTTCTTCTCCGAACTCGACGGAGTGGACTCTTCTGACGAAGAGGACTTTGACGGCGTCTCTTCATCCCCACGCTGCGGAGCATGTACGTACTTTTCTGCGAGCGCGTCCTCGTACGCCCCCTCCAGGGCGGCATTCAAGCCTTCGACGGCGTCATCGACAGAAATGTCAATCGCCTCCGCGTAGGCCTGTACGAAAGACCGGAGGTACACATCGTTATAGCTCTCGTGGGTGTACAACCGTCCCTCTTCGAAAGACTCGATCAGAGTTCGCGCAATGCGAGTCCGGTTGTGGATCTCGTCGATGGACACGTCACGCTCCTCGCGTATCTGCCGAAGATCCTTAGAGAAGCGCTTCCCGGCGGTGGTGGAATCATCAACCATGACAGCAACTTCGGCTCGGTATGGAGCGAACAACTCTAAAGTGCGACCGACTTCCTCCTATAGGTCAAGTATACACTCACATCCTCCGCAAAGCAACCAAAAAAGTGGCTCATCAAGGAAACACCCCCCCCAAACAACAGCAAAGCCGCTTCCTCCCAGCAGAACTGGACGAAGCGGCCGAGCCGAATAGAAAATGGTCGGGACAGCCGGATTTGAACCGGCGACCTCCGCTCCCCCAGAGCGGTGCGCTACCGAGCTGCGCCATGTCCCGAAAGCACCCATCTGTAATGAGGAAAATGAGTCGAGGTTCTGTATCATCCTCCCGATAGATAAGCGTCAGCTGTGAGTTCTCGACGAATCCATCATACAAAGTCGAGAATCGGGAATGTGCGAGTTACACATTATTTTCAAAATACATCGAAGACGCTCGTACCGTTTTCGCGGTCATTAGTATCCATTTCCGCCTTTTCGAGACCCGTCTGCGAGGCCGCTCATGCGTGACGTATTGCTGTTTCTTCTCATACTACTTCTTTGTTTCGGACGCTCAACGCCTACCCAAGCCCAAACCGATCGGTCCTCCGAATTTCGGCCGGAAGCTGTGTGGCAACCTGCCGCCGCCGATCGCTATGGTGCGTCTCATGACCTCGGGAACGGCCATCCTGGACCGCAATACTGGCAGAACCACGTGGACTACCGCATCGACACCCGCCTCGACACCTCGGCGAACGTACTTCGGGGCTCGGTAGAGTATACGTACACGAATAATAGCCCTACTCCCCTCCATTCGATCTGGATCATCACTGGACGCTCCTCTAACAGAGAACTGATCGACGGATCCGACCCAACGCCTCAAAGTTCCCCAATCCACATCGACAACGTCTCCGTGGTAAGCGAAAAGCAAGGCATTGCCTCCACGGCTGCAAGCGGGAATCGCAGGCAGATTCGGCTATTAAATCCAGTGTCTGCCCACGGCGATACGGTAAAGATTACTCTTGACTATCAGGTATCTATTTCGTTCGAGGGCGACCTTCCTACGAGAATGAGTACTCCCGGGGGAGTGATGTACGAAATTGGACACTGGTTTCCGCGCGTCGCGGCATACAGTAAACGGCACGGCTGGGCCGAGGCGCCCGCCCAAACGCCCGCAACCGCCCTCGCCGAATACGGATCATTCAACTATTCCTTGACCCTCCCCTCCGAGCTGATTGTAGCTGGCTCGGGAACGCTCATGAATCCGGATGCGGTGCTCACATCGGATCAGCGTCGGCGGCTCATGCGCGCTCGGGACAGTGAGAGAAAAGTGGCGATCATCACGCCGGATCAGGCAGGAACTACAGACACACGCCCCAAACAAGGGGGACAGATCACTTGGAAGTTCCAGATGAACGGCGTGCGGGACGTGGCGTGGGCGGCATCGCCGTCCTTCATATGGAATGCGGCACGGTTTGAACGGAAGGAGCAACGAGACGGACTCGTAATGTCGTATTATCCCCGATCTTCCATGGGAGGAGAAGCCTGGAATCGCTCGACCGCCCACATGCAGAAGACGATGGAGTTCTTCTCCAAGCAGCTGCCCCCTTACCCGTGGAACACAAGCATCAATGTTGCCGGACCTGTTGGTAACCGGTCATTCCCGGGGCTCTCCTTCTGCTCCGCCACCTCGACCGGGCCCCGGCTGTTCTCGTGCACCGCCCAAAATGTGAGCCGGAACTGGTTTTCGGTCATGGTCGGCACCAATACAGAACGACACCCGTGGATGACGGAAGGATTGAGCACCGCGATGAGCGTTCTGGCACATCGCTCTCTATATGAGGGCGAGTTTGCCCCGAAACAGGACAGCACATTTGCACCCGAAGGCGCCTCGCCTGCACAGGGACTTCGTAGTGTGATGACGGATCCAGAATCGCCGTCAATTCTGACGCCCCCTGTCCTCCAAAGGACGCGATGGCGGACCACGCTGGCATCGTACAAGCCCGCTTATGGATTTCTGCTACTTCGGGAATATGTACTGAGTCCTCGAGAATTTGACGACGCTCTGCACCAGTACATCCAACGATGGGCCTACCGTCAGCCTGCCCCCGCAGACTTCTTCAACTCAATTGAGGATGCCACCGGCACGGACCTCTCCTGGTTTTGGACCGGCTGGTTCAACCGCGCATGGGCCATCGATCAGGCCGTAACAGACATCTCCTATAGAAATGGGACCCCGGAAGAGGGGGCTTCCATCACCCTTCAGTTGTACCGCAGACTTCCGATGCCGGTGAAGTTGAAGGTATCTGAAGTAGATGGGGACACCCACAGACTTCATCTTCCCGTCGAGATTTGGAAGAAAGGATCCCCCCACACTCTTCACCTACACACCGACAGCCGTCTCAAGTCGGTTCTAGCAGACCCAGACTATCAACTGCCAGACGTACGTCGCAAGAACAACCGGTGGTCGTCAAAGGAATGACTGACACGGTGGAGCATTCCCTCTGAAAAACCGGACGAGGCGACGATTAGCGTGCCACTGAGGACTGGTACGCCTGAAATCGACGTTCCATCGTCATTCCCTCCCCTTCGTCTCCGTCATTCTCTTCCAAGAACTCCTCCAGGCGACGAAGACGTTCCTGCAAGTTCCTCGCGGAGAGGTAATCCTCGTCGAATAGGTCCGGATCATTCGTCCGGAGAGTGGTAATGTGCTCTACGGCCCGAGCGATGCCCATAGGAGAATACCCGGCTTCCGAGAGGAACGCTGCCGCTATGCGATCGGCCTCCTTCTCGTACTTCAAGAGGCGATCATTAACGACCCGGCGGTAACTTTTCCGCATCATCTCGTTCAGGTCTTCTTCTACCTGCTGATACTTCTCGTCGTCCTCCCCGGTGGCCTCTTCCAACTCCGCAAATGCGGACTGGGACCGACGCTTGACCTCCCGTTCGGCCCGCTCCATCATGCCGTGATGCCGAACGACGTGGGCAATTTCGTGAGCCAGTAGGCCCGCAAGCTGCGCTTCAGTCTCAAAGTGAGTAAAGATGCCTCGCGTCAAGAAGATGATGCCGCCCGGACAGGCAAAGGCATCGGGCCCGTTTCCCTCCACAATGACGACGTCAAACCTGTGGTCGTAATATGGAGTGTCTTCCGTAATCTGCTCCGTGAGAAGCGACAGATACCGCTGCACCCGGGGCGCTTCCACGAGGCCTTTGCTCACGAGGCGCGTGGCAACCGCCATTCCCACCTGGCGTTCACGCACGGATGGATCGTAGGGCTCCAAGTCAACGTCGAGATCGCCAAGATCGAGGTCGGGATCTGCAGAACGGAGAGGCCGCCGGAAATGCTTTAGGTCGTTCGCCGTGATGCGAGGGGTACCCTGCAGATACGCCATCAACGATTCTACGGACCCCTCCTCCAACCCGTCGGCATGCATTTGAAATCCGCGAACCGCCGCGGCCACGCCCGTCTGAGTCGCTTCCTTGCTGGCCCATTCCTCTGCAATGTCCTCGGTCGTCACTTCTTCATTGGACTGCCCCCCCCGGACGCTCGTCTTCGCAATCCAACCCGTCCGATCATCCGGTAGGCGAACCCGAACCCATCCCTCTTTTCGCTCCAATACCCTCAGCGGGGTGTCCGGCTTCACGACCACGATCACTTTGTGGAAAGAGCCTGGCCCCTCCCGTACGTAGTTACTTGAGCGAGCCGTGACGACGACGTCATCGTCCGACCGTACGACCCTATCAGCCCCAACCACTGAACCGGCCGGACTGCAAAACAGGCCAAGCACCAGCACGACAAGAGACACGAAAATAGTCCGGCTCCCCGCAGCAAGATGCATAGCGTTTTCTGGGTTCATTGGAGATCTGAACGGATACAAAAGGGGAGAGAGGTCTGAACGTGAGGGACTATTTTCCGACCTCCATCTCATGAATCCCCTTCCAACTAGACGGAAGGGATTCTCCCGCTCGTTCTTCGACGCGTTGCTGATACACTGCAGCGGGCCCGTCGTCGGGATATTGATCGAGAACGTCCGCAAATGCCTGTCGGGCGCGCATCCACCGCTGGGTACGATATGCCGCGAGTCCCTCCTCGAAAGTTTCACGAGCCCGTTCTTGCGCCCCATTAAGCTCTCCATCAGGCGCAAGAACCTCAAAGACTCGAACGGGCTCTTTCTTGCCCGTAAGCCGAAGGAGATCAATCTCTCGAGCTTCAATCGCAGGCTCGGCCTCCTGGTACGTCCGTTCGCTGATGAGAATGCGAGTCCCGTACTGCTTATTGGCCTGCTCTAGCCGGGCCGCCACATTCACGGCATCCCCAATGGCCGTGTAATCCACCCGCCGCTCCGTACCGATGTTACCCACCACGATCTGACCCGTGTGGATGCCAATACGCGATTGAAACGGAGGGCGATCTGGATGGGACTGCTGGTCATAGAAATCCGAGAGCACCTCATCCATTTCAAGTGCAGCGAGACAGGCCTGGGCTGGATGATCGGGATCCTGCACCGGGGCTCCAAACACCGCCATGATCGCGTCCCCGATAAATTTGTCCACCATCGCCCGTCGGTCCAGTACCACGTCGGTCGACACACCAAAGTACTCGTTTAATCGCTGGACGACCTCCTGCGGACTCAACTGCTCCGCAACGGTCGTAAATCCCTTGATGTCGGAGAAAAATACAGTAGCTTCGACCTCCTTTCCCCCCAAAGTGAGGGCCTCTGGATTTTGCACGACCTCATCGACGACCTGCGGGCTCACGTACCGCTGAAACATGGAGCGGAGTTCTCGTCGGCGACGTCCTTCAACCGCGTAGCTCATAGCAGAAGTAGCCGAAAACCCGACCACCAGAGCCAATCCTGGAGCCACAACGGGGATCCACCAGCGCAGGAAATAGAACGCGGCCGCGGCAGCGCCGATGTATAATACCCATATCCCAAACGTCGCGAGGGCGGCACGGCCAATTCGACCCGGTCGAAGCGCAACGAGCCCCGCCCCAAGACAGGCCAGCATCAGAATAAACAGGTAGGTCCATCCCCCCGTGAAGTCGTGCAAGAAATGATCCTGATAAACATTGCTCAGGAACGTGGCAAAAATTTCCATACCCGGGTAGTCTCCGGTCCCCCCCACCGGAGTAGAATGCCGATCGTGGAGTCCTGCGGCAATTCCCCCAACGATAATCGTCTTATCCTTGAATCGCTGCGGAGGGACGATGGGATCGGACCCTAGTTGCATCCGGGCCGCCGAGACAATCAACGACTGAATGGAATAATATTGGTCTTCGAAAACCCCGTCGACGCCCCCTGGCCCGTACCAGTACAGGAGGAAGGCTCCTCTCGGCCCCACCGGAAGGTCCGCCAAAATCGACCACGCCGACGCCGCCGAAGAGTCGGCCAGGAGCGCTGAGACGCCAAGGTTGGGAAGGAGGAAACGATCTCGAAGCTGATACGCGAGCGGGACGCGTCGGACCACCCCATCCCCATCGGCCTCCATGTTCACGGCTCCGAGCGCCGCTGCTCCCTCTTGAAACGACGGGATCGGCGCCAGGGCCCCTCGTCCAGATCGTACCCGGACCCGCTCCTCAACATTGTGGTTGAGAATGTGGGTAGAGTCAATCGGATTCGTCGTCGTGTCCGACTCCGTTAATTGCACGGCAAGCGTCACGTTGCCCGACCTGCGGATCGCAGACGCAAATCGCTGATCCGACTGCTGTGCGCTCACGTTGGCACGCGGAAAGTCCGGTTCAGGAAACAGAATGTCGAACACCACCGTCCGGGCTCCTCCTTCCCGAAAGTAGTCCAGAAGCATTCCGTAATACTCCCGCGGCCAGGGCCACCCCACCTTCATCTGCCGACGTGTCCGGGAGATGCTGGCATCGTCAATCGCCGCCAGTACGATCGAGGTGTCCACGTCTACCGGCCGGTTCAGGAATCGAAACCGGGCATCCAGCGTCGTGTGTTCAAATGAACGAAGGGCTCCCGTGGCAAAAAGCCCCGCAACGACCAGAAATGTTCCCCCCGCGCAGATCATTACCCGCATGAACCGCCCCCGTCCCTCCCCCACCGAGCGCAAGAACTCCCATACGGACGTTAGCATGAACACGAGGAAAGATCTTTAAAAATGAGAGTGTGGGATAGACCTGTCGAGTTCTCGAGAATAGAACCGCTGTCAAACACTCTTCAGATCGCAGTTCAAACTGAGCGCAAAGAGCTAAAACGAGATCACCTCGGGCTCCTTCCCTTCCACGAAGGGCATCTCCATTCCAATACTGCTACCAATGTAGGTCGGATCGGCCAAAATATAGGTGTCCCCATTGACCGTCAGGGTCCGGTCATCGGAGGTCGGCGACAGTCCATCGCCCACTTTTACCGCTGTCGCCACGTGCCCGGGCCACTGCAATCCCACCAACTCCCGATCCATCAGGGTACGTGCAAGGTATGCAAAAAGCACCGCCCGATCCTCACAATCTGAGGCAGAGGCCGCCAATGACTCTTCAGGAAAGAGAAACCGCTCTTCCCCAAAGTTGTCGCGATCCCGCTGATACTTTGTGGCGAATTGCGTGAACCGAAGCAGGATGTTCAGAGCGTTTCTGGGCGATCGATCGGCCACGTGCGGTTGTAGCGCATTGACGAGCGACGCCTCCGCCACAGACGACACTCCCGACCGGAAAAGCACTCGGAGCTCTACGTTCGGGTATGCCCGAAGGTACTCAAGCACCGCGGGATTGTACTCATAGTCGATCGTATATCGCTGGTCGTCGTACGAAAACGAGGTGGAGCGGCTCTCCGTCGTCTCTCCCAGCGAGGGTACGTCAGTCTCGTCTAGTGTTAATACCCGATCAGCGCTCTCGTGCTGCCCCTCGTACGTGCGGAGAGAACCACTGCCCCCCTCCCCCACCATCAGGTAGTACCGCTGGCCGTCGACGCGCAGTTGAGGACGATTAAAGATCTGGCCATCAACCGGAAGCATGAGGAAAATGTCATCGTCCCGGTATCCGACTCGTACCGAGTAGCCGGATTTGATCATCATAAACCAGGTCCACAGTGTGGGGTCGTTCGACCCGGCCTCACGTCCGTTCTGTTGGTAGAGATGATCGCTCAGGTTCCGGACGTAAACGTAATACCCCCAGTCGCTGAGACCTAACTCCTCGCGTCGTTGCTGGAGCGCCTTCAGGGTCGGGGAGTAGGACTGGCTGGCCAGTGCTGCCCAAAAGTCCCCAATGGATTCCTTCCCGGGCGCCCCCTCCACTGCCGGAGTAAGGGCGTCCGAGTATGGGATTGTCGTCTGAACGCCGAAAAACGACATGGACGCCTGGGACATACTAGCGTTTTCCTGCCTCTGCGGGCGCGAGGGGGACTGCGTTGACGGTGCGGACTCCGCAACCGATTCAGTCGCCTGCCGCTCTTCGCCTTCCTCTTCTTCAGAAGGTGGCTCCGCGTCCACGTCCGGAGTCGTCTCCTCTGGGGATTCCTCGGGCTCTCCCGCGTCCGATACGGACTGAGAGGGGGATGCGTCGGAAGAACGCTCCTCTCCATCAGACGGCACTGAGCCCCCTGACTGCTCTAATCCCCCACTAACGGTCGGGATTTCTCGCGGTTTGTTGTCGATCGGACTTCCCATCCGGGCCTCAACGTCAACGTCCTTCCACTGCTTCTGCAGAAACTTTAGGAACGCCTGATCCTGCTCATTGAGATACTCTTCGTACTGTTGCTCCTGCTGTTTCCGCCATTCCTCGTAGTCTTTCTGGGCATATGCTGTCGACGAGCCGAGAAGCACACCAATGGTGAGCAGGGACAGAACGTACGCGTACGATGAACAACTGGTAATCGAGATGTCGGACATAGCAGAGATGAGGTCAGTGACGGGACAACTTGGGACACGTCATCTCCACGCATCCGTCAAAACGCACGGGGCCGTCTTCAACATCTGCCCAGCATGCGACCATCTGCGAAATCCGAAGGAGGATTCCCGTTAGATAACCTCGTGCTGCGAGACGTGGGCACGCATGGGAAGACCCCGGATTTTGGTGGCGGCCTTGAACACGGGGTCACGACTCCACCGTACGCCACCTCGTTTTGAAATTGCGGTACGTTGGAAGAATGCCGACAGACATTCCGGCCTACTCCCCTCCTCTTCGCTCTTGGCAGCTCCATGTGGAACGCCGAGCGACTGGATGAAGAGAGAAAGGGAAATAATCGTGTATCACCCCTAGACCGTGAGAATGAGAACATGCCTCCAGTTCCCAGGCGATCAACGCAAGATACGGTGCTCCAAGTCCGAGTAGGTCGCCGTGACTACATGGAGGCCCCTAAACTAGGAGGATACGCATGCTGCACATGGACAAACTGGCCGCCACCAAGCCGGCGGCGGCCAGGAATCCCACAGGCACGAAAACAACTGGCAGGCCATCAGGCACATGCATTAACGGTTGCTACCACCCTCTGTACTCTGAGAGGCCATGCCTCTCTGCTGCTCCCTCTCATACTCGTCGACAGCCTCCTTCATTTCCTTGAATGCCTGGCTGGACCGGAAGCGTGTATACATCTCGTCGTTCTTATCCATGCTGTTGATCTTCGATAGAAACTGCTGGGCCGCCTCCCCAACGGGCAGCTCCATCAGAACGTACGCACGCCAGGTCCCGTCATCTTGCTGAAACACCTCCTTCTCCCTTGGGCTCGTCCCCTTAAGGACCTTACTGGTGATTTCCTTCTGAGCCTCCGTGTACTGCTGTCGCAGCTCGTCCCCAACTTCTTCAGTGAACGACTTCGTCATGCTCTCGATCTTGGTCTCGAGGTTGGCTGCGAGATCGCCACGAGCACCGGTCGTTGCCTTGTCGATGGCCACCTGCATTTTTTGCGAAGTCGCGGAATTCGCCGCATAAACGTAGTTTGTCTCCTCAGGGGTCTCCAGATACCACTCCGGCACCTCTCGTCCCCCCGCCTGCGGTTCCGAAGATCCACAGCCTGCCAAAACGACAGCGACGAGTAAAAGACTGAGAAGGGAAAGTGGCGATCGTGCGTGCTGAGTCATGGGTCTTATCATGGCCGTAGAGATGATGGTGAATGAAGCAAACGAACAGTGAGCAGTCTCGGCTCAAAGACGTGAAATTCTTGTGTGCTATCACTGCCTCACAGAGAGCATGTTTCCATACACATCAGTCAACGTCTGATAGAATACTGTGCACTGTGCACAGGTACATGTCTTGAGATGAGACTCTGCAAAGAGATCAGTCCGTAAACAGATCTAGGCTTTTTCTCAAAGGCTGAGGACTTCCGCCAGAAAAGATTTGTAGAGCGTTTGTCACAACTCCTCACGAAGATCCACGAGGAAGTCCCGAAGGTCCCGAAGTCGTTCCTGGAATTCCTGACTATCTTTCGAACGACGAATGGCCTGACGAGCCCCTTCAATGGTATACTTCTCGTCTTTCAGTAGATATCGGATTCGTTCGATGGTCTCGATGTCGTCGTCGGTGTACACCCGCCGACCCGCCCGATTTTTTCGCGGACTGAGCTCCTCAAATTCTTGCTCCCAATAGCGAAGGACGTGGGGATCGTACCCCACGATGTCGCTTACCTCTCCGATTGAGTAATACAGCTTCTCCATCCTATAAATCTGCGCTAGACGAGTCCAAGTGATATAACGGAAGCGAGGATGGAAACCGGACATGATGCTGTAATCCCAGAACCACCACGCGCTATTATGCTCCGACCACCTCGAAAGTCGAACCGATGGCAGGATCTTTTTCGACCTCAATGCGAACCGGAAATGCCTGCTTAAGGCGTTGAAGATGCGTAATCACGATGATTTTTGCAAAGTCATCGCGGATTGCCTGAATGGCCTCCACGAGCCGCTCGATCCCCGTCTCATCCTGCGTGCCAAAGCCCTCGTCGATGACCAGCGTCCGCACACGAACGCCACTCCGATCAGCGAGCAGTTGCGCCAACGCCACGCGGAGGGCAAAATTCACCCGGAAGCTCTCTCCGCCCGAATAGGTTTCATACGGCCGGGGCACCCCCTGCTCGTCGGTAATTATAATGTCGAGGGTTTCCTTCGTCCCACCGCTCTTTTTCTCCTTTAAGGTTTCGAGACGAACGTGCATCCGCCCGTCCGTGAGGCGGTCAAGAATCCGATTTGCTCGTTCCTCAATTTCCGGAAGGGTTTCTTCGATGATCAAGGACGGAATCCCGTGCTTCCCAAAAACAGTGCGGAGATGCTTGTATAACTGCCGATCATCTTTGCAGGCCTCAAGTGTGTCTCGGGCTTCCTCAAGATCCTCCCGATCTCGCTGCGCCTGGTCGAGGCGTTCACTGAGCATGCCGAGCGTTTGCTGCGCGTCCGTCAACGACTCTTCCGCAGCTTCCAATTCCTTCTCCACAGACTCTACCTCTTCGTCCAGCGACGCTTTCTTCTCTAGGGCGTCGTTCAGTGTCTCAATCTCTTCCCGCTTATCCTGGCGTTCTTCCTTCAGAGCTTCAATCTGATCCCGGACCTGCGCACGCTGCTCGACCCATTCGGACCGGTTGTTTTCAGCGTTCTTGAGCTCGCTCCGGCGATCTGGAACGTGACTGAGGTCTTTGAACGCCTGCCGCACCTCTTGAAACCGCTCAGGATCGAAGTCCACGTCCTCCAGCTGCTGTTGAAGAGTCTCCCGTCGGTCCTTCAACTCTTCGAAGGCGGTTCCATCCTCCAGTTCTGTCCGAAGCGTTTCAATCTCCTCGTTATGCTCGCGAATCTTCCGCTGAAGCTCCTCTCGACGACCGTCGAGCTCATTCAGCTCTCGAAGTCGCTCGGTATACCGATCCAACTGCGCCGCCCGGTTCTGGAGAGAGTCGAAGTGCTCGGGATCGAACTGCAACGCAGCCCGACGCTGGGCGCACCACTGCCACCGCCGACGATGCTCGGCCCCGTAGGTCCGGTGTTGGAGTTTCTGCTGGAGAGCTAGGGCCTGCTGCCGATGCACGTCCTTCTGTTCGGCACGCTCCTGGAGTGATCGCCGCTGCTCACGGGCGGTGGCCAGCGCTTCCTCGACTCCGTCTAGCTCCCGTCCCTTCTTTCGTAGCTGAGCGTATTGCTGCCGAAGCTCTGTGCGACGCTCCGATAGTTCTTGCAGCTGCTCTTCCCCCTCCCGGATGGACTCCTCCAACTCGTCAATGCTGGATTGCAGTGTCGACTCCACCTCCTGCCGGTGGGACGGGGTCAGTTCGGTGCCGCAGGTCGGACACGTCGGGCCGTCGGCCGCCCGAAAGCGTTGGAGTTCGGCCTGATCCTGATCGCGCTCCTCCCGCCGGGCGTCCAGCTGTCCCTCTAGCTCCTGAATGTGCTGGCCCACCGTCTTGCCCTTCGCCTCAAGCTCCTGCAACTGCTCGTCCAGCTGGCTCCGCTTCTCTTTCTTCGTCGAGAGGGTGTCGATTCGTTCGTCGAGGTCCTCCAGTGCCGACACGGCCTCCTCTTCATCTGCGATTTGTTCCTGCAGGGCATCGAGCTCCCCTTTGAGCTGCTGCTGCACCCCAACGAGGGCGCGTCGCGCCTCTTGCTGCTGTTCCTTCAATCGGTCACGACGGTCGCGCACCGCCTCCCATTCCCGCACCGTCTGTCGCGCGGCCTGAGCCTCCCGCAAGTGCTCTTCTACAGCCGACCGCTGGGCCAACTGCGTCTCACACTCGTCCAGGTCTCGCTTGAGATTCTTGCGCTCAACCTTTAGCCGGTCGAGGCGACGCTCCAATGTGTTTGTGCGCTCTCGGAGCGACGACTCCACCTGTTCAATCTGCTTCTCCAGGCCCCGGTGCAGGTCTCGTTTTTCATCGAGCGCATCCCGCTCTTCTTGAAGGGACTGATACCGTTCATACGCCGCCTCAATCTCTTCCTGCTCATCCAGTAGCTCGTCGGCCTGAGCAATCTTCTCGTTAAGCGACTCCAGTGTGTCCTCTTGATTCCCAATTCGATCGTCGAGGTCCTCCAGGGCCGATCGTGCCGCCTCCCGTTCGCGAGCCTTCGCCTCAAGGTCCGCTACCGCCTGCGTGAGGCTCTTTTCACGTTCTCGGAGCTCTGCCACCCTCTCCTGTTGTGCCTCAATGTCGGCCTGAACCTCCGCGCGTTTCTCTTCCCACTCCGGTACGTCCGCAACGGCCTCCTCCAGGCGCTCGACCTCTGCCTCCGTCCGCTGCTGGCGTTTTTTCGCCTCACGCCAACGATCCCGAGCCTTGTCCTCCAGCTGTTCGTAGCGGCTCAGGTTCAGGATGCTGACCAGAATTTCCTTGCGCTGGCTCGGGCTCTTGTCCGTAAACTCGTCGGAGCGCCCCTGTAGCAGGAAGGCGGAGTTGATGAACGTGTCGTAATCGAGGCCGAGAGTGTCTTCGATCCGGCCCTGCGTCTCGCGCTGCGTCGCCCCCGTGAGCGGTCGGTACTCGTCATCCTCTGGATCGAAGAGCTGGAATTCGAGGTCCGAAGAGGTGGTCTTTCCTGTCGCCGAACGCGAGAACGAACGAGTGACGCGGTAGCGGGTGCCCTCCAGATCGAAGGTGAACGTCACCTCCATGTGCCGCGAGCCGATTCGGATGAGCTCGTCATCGGGTTTGCGCTTGCCACTGGACTTCCGAGCCTCTCCCCAAAGGGCCCAGGTGATAGCATCGAGGAGTGCGGACTTCCCCTCTCCGTTTCCGCCCGAAAGACACGCCACCTCAAAATCGTTGAATTCGAGGGCAGGGGCCGCCGTACCGTAGCTGAGAAAGTTCTGAAGCTCGAGTCGAACGGGGACCATGCGGGATAGGAAACTACGAACGGTGTCCTCGGACTCGACCCCGAGGCACCGACCACGAGGTTATCGAAATTGAATGGGAGTAACGCTTACGATGACCTCCACGACCGACGCTAAGTCGTACTCCTCAAGGTACGAGAGCATCTCTTCCTCCAGCGCGTCGGCCAGGCGGGCCCGGACCGGAGGGGTGATGGCGTCGTCCACATTTGCGACCACACCATCTTCCCCTTCCACGTCCATCAAGATGGAAATCCGTTCGCGAGGGGCTCCCGGCACTCGATCTTGCTCCACGGAGACATCGACCGTGAGCGTATGCGAACCGAGATCCGCCCCGTTCAACGCTTCTTCCGCCAAGGGACGAACGGTTTGGCGGACGCGCTCTGCTATCGTTGGGTGAACGCGTTCGCTCTGTCGCGTAGCGCCGCGGACGGAATCGAGGTCCGCATCTTCAGTGAGGTGGAGATCAATCGAAATGGTACTACCGACGACGGCCATGATTGGGGCGAATGCAGTGAAGAACCAGGCGAATGTGTAGAACCAAACGTGGTGTAGTGTAAGCATTCACGACATTTTGATTCAACCACCCCTCTTCCCTGCGGCCCCCACACAATGTTACGAAACGGAATTACTGATCGGATTTCTTGCGGCTCGCTTCCTGAATGGAGGAATCCAGCGAGGGCTCGATCTCATGCCCGAATGCTTCCGATGCCCGCCGGGCCGCCGGTAAGTAGGGCGACGTGGCCTCCAGGGTTTCCGGCAACGCGCTCGCCACGGGAGCGTATAGCTTGGAGCGGCTCCGGACGTCCTTGCTGGGCATCTCAAACCCCGAGAGCACCAGAAACAGTACACTCAAGAGCAACGCCGCCTTGAAGCCTCCCAGCGCGCCCCCTGCTGCTCGATTCACGAGGTTCAGCGATAGGGTCTCCAGAATTTGTTCGAGGAGTCGCGAGAGTGCCAAAAACACCAACTGTACCCCGACGAAAATCACGATGAACCCCGCGATGGGCGCCACGGACTCCGCCAATCCGAGACTGTCCACAACGAGGGCCCCGACCGGATGCATGAGCTGCACCGACAGAAAAAAGGCAAAGACCAGCCCAACTAGACTCGCGATCTGTCGCACCGCTCCCACAAAAAATCCCCGGACGAGTCCGCCCGTCAGTACGACCAAAATGAACCAGTCCAGAGCAGCGAGCCCCATGACGACGACACGGTGCAAGGATGGCAGTGAGCACTCGGCCTACTTCGCATTCGGAAGCAGGACGCGGAGGGATGTCCGAGATATAGCTGTTTTCACTATACGCTGCAAAGCTGCCGCTGCGGGACGGCTACAAACGCGCCCAATTCAGTCTAACTTTTCAGACGCATGCGCACGAGTTCGACATCCGGACTTGAAAAACGGCTGCTGTAAATACAACCCTAAACTCAAACAGAGTCTATCCTCCTAGAAGCTGTTTAACGACCGTCTGCACCCGTCCCCCGGCCACTTTGCCACGCAACTCGTCCATCGCCCGACCCATCACCGGTCCCATGTCCGCCATCGACTCCGCCCCCACGTCGTCAATAATGGACTGAAGCTTCTCTCGAAGCGCCTCATCCGACACCTGATCGGGCATGTATTCGTCCAGCACGTCGAGTTCTTCCTGCTCTTTCTCCACCAAGTCCTCCCGCCCGGCGTTCTCGTACTGCTCGATCGAGTCTTTCCGCTGGTTGACCTGCTTCCGAAGAACCGCCAGCTGGTCTTGTTCACTCAACACGGTTTCAGCCCCGTCCTGACGTTGGTCGATTTCTTTGTTTTTGAGAGCCGAACGGAGGGACCGCAACGTCCGAAGTCGGACCTTGTCCTTGTTGCGCATGGCCTCCTTGAGGTCCTCACTGAGACGATCGAGGAGCGAATCGGCAGTTGGCATGGAAAAGCTGGGGAAACATCAATCAGAATCGAACTGGAATTATCATCGTGATACGCTCCTCGGTCGTAAACGGTCCGGCCCCTAATTGTCAAGATCCATTGTGAGATCGGCATCGTAGCATTCTCGACACCAGTCCCGGGTGGTACGCCGGACCGCGTCCGCATCGGAGGCCGACAGCGCTGCCGTCGCCAAATCCTCAGCGTCCCTGACTGAAATCTGAGAAATGGCGTGCATCACTTCTGGCAGTGAGGGCATCGAGACGCTCAGTCGCCGCAGTCCAAGGCCCAGTAACACGGGGAGGGCATACAGATCGCTGGCCACCTCCCCGCAGAGGGAAACAGGCGTTTCTGCGAATTCCCCTGCCTCTACGGTCCGGCGGAGCAAGTGAAGGACCGCCGGATGCAGAGCATCGTACCGGTTGGCCACGCGATCATTGCCGCGATCCACCGCCAAAACATACTGGGTGAGGTCGTTGGTTCCGATGGATAAAAAGTCCACCGACTCCGCAAATAAATTTGCCTGGAGGGCCACGGCCGGCACCTCCACCATGACTCCCAGGGGAAGGTCCGCGTCATGCGCAATGTCCTGAGTATCGAGTCGCCTCGCCTCTTCTGCGAGCATTTCCCGCACACGCTCTACTTCGCTCACTTGGGTAACCATGGGCAGAAGGACCCGAAGCGCCCCGTGCACGTTGGCTCGGAGCAGTGCCCGAAGCTGCGGCCGGAGCAAGGATTCGGGGCGATCCAGCAGCACTCGAATGCCCCGCCATCCGAGAAATGGATTCGCTTCGTTCCCGGGAAGTGAGAACAGCTTATCGCCCCCCAGGTCGAGAAGACGAATCGTGGCGCCGTGCGTACCCGTCACTTCGGCGGCTTTTCGGTACGTCGCGGCCTGCTCGTTCTCATCCATCACCATTTCGTCGCCGCTCAGAAACAGCATTTCCGTACGCATGAGCCCGATCCCATCCCCCCCCAGATGGCCGAGTGAATCGAGGGTCTCCCCAAACTCGACGTTGGCCTGAACGGTGATCACCTCCCCATCGGCTGTAGTGGTTGGATGGTCGTCCGGCTCCGTCTTGGACTTCAAAAGCGCCTCGTTGCGCGACCGACGCTGCCGGTAGCTCTCGACTATTTCGTCGGCGGGGTGCACGATGAGGTGCCCCTGGCGCCCGTCGAGAATGACCCGGTCGCCATTGGCAACGACATCGAGGGCCGTATCCGCGCCCACAATGGCCGGCAAGTTCAGCGCACGAGCAATGATGGACACGTGAGAGGTCTCTCCCCCTTTCGTCGTCACGCAGCCGAGGATTCCATGGCGGTGAAAACGGATCAGGTCGGCGGCGGTGAGTCGCTCCGCTACGACAATGGCATTCGGTTGAACAGTTGACACGGTTCGGTTGCGCTGCAAAATCTGGAGGAGACGCGCCTCCAACTCTTCCAGATCCCCGGCCCGCTCCCGCAAATAGTCGTCCTCACTCTCCTCCAGGCGGCGTCGGTGGGCTCGCAGAACCGATGAGAGTGCGTGCGCCGCAGACTCGTGGTTTTCCGTAATGCGTTGCCGGACCGCACCCAGCACTTCTTCATCTTGGAGCATCAACGTTTGAGCTTCCAGCAGGGCCTCGCCTTCTTCCCCGAGTTGATCCTGCGCGAGTGCGTGGGTCTTCTCAAGCTCCCGCTCGGCCCGAGACACGGCGTCATCAAACAACTGGAGCTCCTCTTCTACGTCCGAAGGGTCGACGTTCCTCTGTTGAATCTCCGGAGGAGGCAGCCGGTACCGATGCACCGACCCGATCGCGATGCCGGGCGCCCCTCCAATCCCCTCCACGACCACCGGATCGGACGCGGACGAGCTCATGTTGGATTGATCGTCGGTCATAAAAGTCCCTTCCGTGAGGACCATCAAAACGCTACATTTCCTCTCCAAACCCATCCGCAAAGAGCTCAGCAACCGCGTCGGCCGCGGCTTCTTCATCTTCCCCCTCCACCATGAGCGTGAGCGACGCCCCCTGCTCCGCAGCCAGAGTCATGACCCCAATCACACTCTTCCCGTTGATCTCGTAGTTGTCCCGCCGCAGAAACACGTCGGCCTCGAATTTCGATGCCGTTCGGACAAGCATTGATGCAGGCCGGGTATGAAGACCGGCCCGATTTCGAACGGTGACTTCGCGCTCAATCATGCGATATGAGGGTCGTGTGTAAAAGCGGCTCCGAAAAATTCAATGGCCCGACGGACATGCAAAATCACACCGTGGGATTCGGAAGTCAACTTGGGAAAACGACCACTGTGGCTACGGACGCAGAAGGACACCGTTGCGCACTAATGGCTGCGGGCCTCCATTTCATCGATCAGCCAGGCAAGCGTCTCTCGCGCCTGACCGGGGGGGAGCACGTCCAGGTGTTCGCGCGCATGAGAGCTGTACCGCTGAACCGCCGAGCGTGCCTCCTCAAAAATGCCAAGACGTTCCATCCGCGTCCGAGCCTCGTCCACGTCCGATCGCGGGAGCCCATCCTCGTGGATGAGGCGGGCAAACCAATCGTACTCGTCGCCCTCGGCTCGTTCCAGGGCTCGGAGCGTGAGGTACGTCTTCTTTCCCGTTACCAAATCTCCCCCTACGGCTTTTCCCCAGTCGTCCCCGTCCGCGGTCAGATCCAAGAGGTCGTCCTGAATTTGAAAGGCTCGACCAACCAATTGGCCGGCAGAACGAAGAGCATCTCGGTCAGACTCAGGCGCATCGCCCACGACGGCTCCCAGCTCGAAGCACGCTGAGAGTAGCGCGGCGGTCTTCCCGTCAATCATGTCGAGGTAGGCCGCCACCGACACCTCCTCCTGCGTTTCAAACGAGGCGTCGAGCGCCTGTCCCGAACAGAGCTGCTCGACCATCGGGTGATAGACGTCGTACAGCACGTCGTCCGAGACACCGTCCACGTTCCCCAGCACCTCATACGAGAGTCCCATGAGGAGATCTCCTGTGAGGATCGCAGTGCCGAGGTCCCACTTCACGTGAACGGTGGCCCGTCCGCGTCGCTCGTCGGCATCGTCCATAATGTCGTCGTGCACGAGCGTGAAGTTGTGAAACACCTCCACGGCTAGAGCAGCCGGAAGCGCCGATTCTGGGGGCCGCCCGTAGGCCTCGGCAACGAGCAAAAGCAGGGTGGGCCGCACGCGTTTTCCGCCCCCCTCCAGTACGTACTGTACGGGAGTATAGAGCACCCCCGGCGACCGATCCGTGACTAGTCCCCGCAGGCCCTCTTCAATTTCTGAACGGAGAGAGTCAATGTGATCGGGCGGGCGAAACGTAGCGGACGACGCCATTTCAGAATGGATAGACGGCAGAAGTTAGAAACGCAGGGGATGATAGAACGGACGGCAGAACCAGACGATGACTACGAAGTCACCGCCTGGACAACCATAACCGCCTGGACAACCATAGGAGAACGAACGTAGCTGGTTGCCCCTCAGGAGCGCATTCGCATCTATGCCCGAGTCGCAACACGCTCATCGAGCACCGAGTCGATTCGCTCGTATACGTCTTCAATGTCTCCTTCCCCGTTCACCGTAAGGAGCAGATCACGCGACTCGTAGTACTCCTCAAGCGGCTCCGTTTCGTCGCGGTAGACCGCGAGCCGATTGCGGACCGTCTCGGGCTGGTCGTCGTCGCGCTGAACGATCAGGTCTGGATCAATGTCCGCGGGTGGGGGATCGTGGTCCAGATGGTACGTCTCACCGGTCTCGGCATGAACCCGACGTCGACTCAACCGCTCGACAATGACCTCATCCGGCACCGACAAGCTGAGTACTGCGTCAATCGGGGTGTCGTTCTCCTCGCAAAACTCCGTGAGCCACTCCGCCTGTTGGGTCGTTCGCGGGTATCCGTCGAGAACGTAATCGTCGTAGTCCTCGTCCGCAATCGCGTTTTCGGCCAGTTTCCGGACCACCGTGTCGGGCACGAGTTCTCCTTTCTCCACGTAGGCCTTTGCTTCTTTCCCCACCGGCGTCTCATTTTTCATCGCCTCACGGATGATGTCCCCCGTCGAAATCTGCACGAGTCCGCGTCGCGTCTCCAAGAGACTGGCTTGTGTTCCTTTGCCTGCTCCCGGCGGTCCAAAAATGATGAGTCGCATATCGGTTGAGAATTCGCTTGGTGTAGGCGTTCAAGAATGGAAATTCATGGCGCACTGGTGCATCTCTCACACACAGCACTCCCCCGTTCGCTTCTCCTAGCTGGGCTGATCGGCTCCTCGCGTACCGGCCCACGGAACAAACAGATTTAGGTGTCTGCAGCAACGGACGACGCGTCCTCTCCCGCTCCGCCCTCCAAATCATCGAAGGCCGCAACGTCATCCGGAAGTTGGTCCTCCACAACCCCTTCGACATCAAGGTTCGCGAGCAAAGCTTCAATGGCCTCTCGCGCGAGCAAGCTCAACCCCGTACTGAAGAGAATCTCAACACTTTCCTGAAGAAGGTGGCGCGTCCATCCAGTATTGGCTCGCCGCCCTTGCCGGCCGTCACGGTCATAGACCACGAGGGGCACCCGGTCTCGAAGCGCTTTGTCGAGTGCAGGCCCCGGCTCCTGCCCGGCATCCACCTGCTCCACCACCTCCTCTCGCAGAGCCTCAAGGTACGTGTCGATGAGCTCCGCGTGCGCCTTTCGCCGTCGGGTCCGACGGCTACTGCCAAAGAGAAGGCCCACGGCTAACCCTGAAGCAAGCATCCCCCCAACACTCTTTAGGGGATTCCGCACGATCCATTTCTGCAACGACGTCCCGGTGGAAGACACCTCCTCCTGCAGGGAGGCCAGGCGGTCAGACATGGCCTCTGCGGTCTGGTGAAGGCGCGACTCCACGTCAGCTTTGTTCGGCTTCGAATCCATTGGAGCGCCAGAAATAAGGGAAGGGTACAACGAAGAATCGTTCTTAGAGTGCGCAATCCCCGCAGACTTTCCTTCTAGTCACGCTCTGCAGAGGGATCTACCGTCGCCTGAGCCTCTCGGGTCGGCCGTCCGTCCTCATCGGAGTCGGATTCTTTGCCACGAATCTGTTCGAAGAGGTTGGACGGAGGCATCAATTCAGGACGCGTCTGTGCCAGCGCCGTGACCGTGAGCACGAGAATCACAGAGACAATCAGGAATCCCCAGAAGGGATGCCCCAGCAGCCATCCCAGGCCCAGCGCAACCGTGGTGAGCACAAACATCGCGGCAAAAAACCCGAGGAAGGCCAGTGTAATCCCGAGCGCAACCTCATTTCGGAGGTCGTCAATTCGCTCTTCCATCTCCAGAATCGCGAGGTCGACACGGAGATCGATCCACTCGCGCAAATCCTCAACGAGGCCGCGGGTGTGGCCGGCAATTCGACCCAGTTTTCCGCTGCGAGGGACCTCAGAGGGAGAGCCTCCCTCGGAGGATGGCGAGCGGTCCTGGAGCGATTCCATGAGCAAAGACTGCGTCTTTGGTAACTGTATTGGACGGTAAAAATAGCACAGAGAACACCATACTCAAGTGAATTCGGCATTCAACTGTGCCACGTGATCATTTCGTTGAACTCGCGGTCCCCCCCTCCGTACGTGCTGTGCGAAATTCGTTCGAGTCGCCCCTCTCCACTGAGCGTTAAAGCTATGGGCACCATTCAGTCTGAGCGCACCCCAAACCCAAATAGCCTCAAGTTTTCGAGCGCAGACGGCCAATTCAGCGAGGATGTCGTAGCAATGACGTCCTCCTCAGAGGCGGACCGCCATCCCTTGGGGCCTCCCCTCTTCGAAATCAATGGTGTGGACGACGTGTTCGTGACGCCGGAATTTGTCACGGTGTCCAAGGCCGTGTCCGTCGACTGGGACGACATAAAATCGGACGTGGAGTCCGTTCTTTCCGACTTCCTCAATACAGAGGCTTCAAATTAGCGTCCGGCCCGCACCTGTTGGAGAAACTGCATCGTTGTACGTCCCTCCTCGTCGTTCAGGGGGGGCACATGCACCCCGCCGGGCGTCCGAAGCGGCCAGTGGCTCGGAAGTTGGTCATGCAGGTGATGCCGGGCGATTACGGCGTACACGTCATCCGACTGGTCGGAACGCCACTCTTCAACGTCCTCAAACCCATCGTACTCCGACCAGCGGACGTGGCCTGAACGCTGCGGTGATGGATCACCTCGACTCACGAGAAACTCCAATCCTTCCGCGTATGCGTGCGGCTCATCTCGGGCCTCCAGGAAGGCCTGCTGCATCTGGAGCGTACCGGGCGTATCCTCGTGCGCCGGGAAAAGTCCTCGAAAGCGGGCCATCGCCTCCAGATACGCATCGGGAGAATGATCGACCGGCGCCCACAGCAACGCGAGTCGGCGACGCCCCGCTCCCTCGAACAGCAGCATGTCCTCGGCAAAACGCTCCATCTCGTCCTCCGACTCGTGGCCGTCCACGACCCCGACGCTGTAGAGCGGCGATCGAATGAGGCGGTGCGATTCCTCAATGCTCTGTTCGTCGCAGGCGCCGGGGACGTCCATCTCATCGTCCGATCTCGGGCCTGCAATGAGAACGTCCGCCTGCTGAACGACAGCGTCGGCTGAGGCAAATTGAATGTCCCCGTCAACTCCCGCCGCGCGCACAGATGTCCCGAACGCTGGAAGAATTGCGGGGGACGACTCCGGTACGGCCCCAACGTAGTCGAGGCCAAGCGCCCAAACGGCGATGGCGTCCCGAAAGCCGGCGAACGGCCCGTCGTCGCCGTGCACCACCCCCACGGTCACCGATTCGGCAGAACCGTTGCTCCCCTCTCCCACCCAGTCCTGTACCGCGTCTAGCGTCAGACGATGCATCCAGCGATCCAGGGCGTGATCGAGAGCTTGCTCGGTCCAGCGGTTTGGGGCTGCCAGTGTATCCTCAATGGCTTGATTTCGAGAAGCAAAAGATTCTTCCCTCCATTCTGTTGCAGCCTCGATGATTTTTTCTATGTTCGATGTGCCTTTCATGCAATAACGGAAATCAACCCTGGGGATTGTGTTATGGATATTGAATCCTGCAGCCAAATGCCTTCTGCTGGTTCGTGCTGAGGTCCGCTCCCGCCTTCATTGCCTCTAATGCGGACCTCACGTATGTCTCCTGCGCTCGCCCTTCCGAACCGGGGCTGTCATCAATGGCCCCGACGTACACGAGCGTCTGATTGCTGTCGAACACGAACGCATGAGGCGTACGCGTAGCGCCGAGGGCCCTGGCAAATTCAGATTTCGGATCGCGAACGTAGGTCGCGTCTTCCCCCTCCTCCTCTGCCTGCCTGCGGATCGCATCCAGGGACTCGTCGGCATTCGAATTCACGAGCACGAACCGAATGCCCTCCTCCTGATACTCGGATACGAGCGATTGAACGCGGGTCTCATATCGATCTACCCACGGGCACTGCGTACTCCAGAAGAGAAAGACCGTACCTTGCGGGCCAGCCAACTCCGTCGGGGACACGGACGTACCATTCACGCGCTGAAGCGACACCTGCACGGAAGAAAGTGACGTGCCGGGCGCTTTCGGGGTTTGTGCCTTCGCAGTCCCCCCCACCACGCCCATCACTAGAGTCACGAGCAAACCGACACGGCAGAAGCGACTCATTCGTGGGGGATCGTGGATTGCTGTACATTGAGAGCACGCCCCTCTATCCGAACGCCCGCGGATCCGTTCCGACGTATGAGCTGTCAGCCCGCACGGTGGCATCGTACCTCTGGCCCCTCGCCTCCGTTTCCGCAATCCGGTCGGGACTTCCCCCCGCCCCGAATAAGGAGATCGGGAGCCCCCAGTGAGGACGCACGTTCAGAGAGTGCCCGTTCGCTTTCTCTTTCGAACAGAGATGGATCCAGTCAAAAGGGCCGCCGGTCGTGAGTTTTGCACCCCTGCATACGATGGCCCAAGGAGACGTCGGTTCAAGATTCGAAATTTCGAAAGTGCTTCGATACTTTCCAATCATTCGAGCGGTTTCCGTAGCGATTTCTACTTCTGATGCCTGACGCCAATGTTGAGTTATCCAGAGCCCAATGGGGATCGCGTTTCGGGTTTCTCATGGCCATGCTTGGGGCGATGGTCGGGGCTGGAAATATCTGGCGGTTTCCATACATCACCGGCGAACAGGGGGGTGGTGCCTTCATCCTAGCCTACCTGGTGCTTCTCATCATCCTCGCAATCCCCGGCCTCATTGCCGAGGTGGCACTGGGCCGATATGCAGGCCGAGGGGTCATTGGGGCCTTTCGGAAGGTCGTCGACTCTCGGGGAGTGATTGGACTCGGGGTCGTCGTATTGCTGGTAAACGTCGTTCTAATGTCCTACTACGCACCGGTCGTGGGGTGGACGCTGTACTACGCCGTGCACTCCCTCCTACTCACGTTCTCGCAGGCGGGATTTGCACCGGAGACGTTCTGGCAGGCCTTCCAGGACAGCACGCTCTTAAATCTGGGTATGCACACCATCGTGATGGCTATGGTCGCAGGCGTGCTCTACTTCGGCATCCGCCGGGGCGTTGAACGTCTGGTCGTGTACGCCGTCCCGGGCCTCATCCTCGCCCTTCTTGCGATTACGATCCGTGCCCTCACGCTCCCGGGCGCCGCAGAGGGATTGATCTTTACGTTCGACATTGACTGGAACGCCCTCGTGCGGGGAGAAACCTGGGTCACGGCCCTCGGACAGGCCCTGTTTTCTACGGGGTTGGGGTGGGGAATCGCCCTCACCATCGGCAGCTATCTCCCGAAGTACGACGACATTCCGATCGGGGGCGGCCTGTTCACGGTGATCGGCAATTCCAGTGTTGGGTTGCTCGCAGCCTTCGCCATTTTCCCTATCGTGTTCGCCTACGGAGTGGACCCCGCCTCCGGCAGCCAGCTTACCTTCGTGTCCCTGCCTCAGGTCTTTCCTCAAATGGCCGGTGGCGCGTTCTGGGCCATCCTCTTCTTCGTCGGATTCTTCCTCGCCACGTTCACCTCGGCGGTTCTCATCACAGAAGTGGGGGTTACGACGATCAATGAGGAGACGGGGTGGAGCCGTAAGCAAACCGTGTTCAGCGTGGTCGGGGCCATCTGGCTCCTCGGTCTTGCAAGCGCGTACTCCGGATCGGTGCTCGGGTACCTTGACTTCGTGTTCGGCAATTTTGGGCTTCCTCTCGCCACGCTCTCCATCATCGGCGTGATCGGATGGTCTCTCTCTCCGGAGAAGCTCCGTGTGCTGGAGGTCAACCGGAACGGCGGCGTGTACGTTGGGCCCCTTTGGAACCCGATCATCAAGTACGTCATCCCGCTCGTCATGCTCTTTATCCTCGGCAATTATGCATGGACGAACTTTGGCTCTCCCGAAATGATTGGCGGAGTGGTGGTCATCGTCACCTTCCCCCTCCTCGGATACGGACTGATGCGTACGCTTGCCTCCCCTCCCGAACGTTCTCATTCGTAACCCGCATACGTTTCCATGGCTGGTCTCCCCGTTGACGTCTGGGCAATGATGATTTTCAGCGTCCTGGTCTTCTTTGGCGTTTCGATCTGGGCGCTCGTATACACCCTCTTCCAGGAAGAACGCAAGCTGGATCTTCTACGCTCCGAAGAGGCCATTGACACGCACGCGCCGACGGCGCTCCGAGAGCTCCGTGCGTGGATCGAAGCTCACCCCGACGATCCGGACATTGAAGAGGCTCGCACCACCTATCTAGACTGTCGGGAGGCCCTGCAAACCTCCGACCGGCACTTTTACGACTGGAAAGAAGAGGAAATTGAACAGCTGGAGTCGCTATAGGGCGGACTGTTGGCCTCGCACTTGACGTCCTCTGGACGCTATGACCCTGCCGTTTCTAACCGTAGTTTCGACCGCGCGTCATCGTCCGTCCACTCGGAAGGTGTACCTGGTCTCTTCAGCCGGAAATACTCAAAGGTAAGATACGTGGGGATTTGCGTGTCGTAGAAAATGGGGTCCAGGGGACGGCCGCTCTGCCCGCCGGGCACCACTCCGTAGCCGGTGGGCGGCGTCGTTGAGAAGTCAATGATCACGCGTTGGCTGGCGCTATGCGTGGTCGTGCGGCCCCCTGCCGGGGATAGGGTCGAAGCAAACCCTGGATACTCGTACGGGCCGCGCCAGAGGGGTCGCAGCAGTTCGCTGCCGGATAGGTGCTGGAAATGGACCGTGTGATGGTCTCCCCACCGCCAGGTCGAGGGCGACCAGCCGTACTCTGCAGCCATCGTGTCGGCCGTCGCCTCCAGCACGCGCGTCAGCAAGGCGGAGGCGTCCTCTGTCGTGTCCGTCGCCTGCACGTCGAACCAGCGGGCCTCCGGGTCGGTGCGCAGGAGCTCCACGAGAATAGCGTCTTCTGGATTGGGCGCCGTTGCAAAGACCCGTTCATCCCACATCTGGGTGCGAAGGACGGACAGCAATTCGTCGAAGACGAGGGGCTCGGGTCGGTCGACTGCCGCCTCCCCGTTCCACTGCTGGAGCATGGTTTGAAGAGTATCTGCCCGAGGAGAAAGCCCCTCCAGTTCCCCAAAAAACGGCGTCAGAACCTGATGTTGCTGTACCCGCACGTCCGCCTGGTACTGCTTGAAATCGGCAACGGAGTGGGACGGCGCGCTTCGAAGGAGAGTGTCAATCCGCAATGACCGGTAGCCGTCACTCCAATCGTGGCCGAGGTAATACGGGTAGTTCGGCCCCGTCGGCTTTTGGTTGGTGGAGGACAAGAATTCCTGTGAAGGGTTTCGAGCCGCGGGCAAGGAGTCGAACGGAACGCGGCCCGTCCATTCGTACGTGTCGGTAGATCCCGGCAAAAGTCCCCGCCCATGGCCCGCCCGTCGTACAGGCAGGTGCCCGGCCGATCGAATCGCAATGTCTCCTCCAGTCCCGGTGTATAGGACGTTCTGCATCGGTGTGTCCCAGTCCCGCAACGCGTTCGTCACGGCCGCCACACGATCCGCCCGATTCATCTTCCACAGGGCGCGGAGGGTCCGAGACGGCGCGTGGGCCGTCCACCGCTCGGCGACGGCAGTCCCCCCGGTGCCCTCCCCCGAAAACCGTACGGGCCCGAAATGAGAAAAGTACGTCGTATCAATCACCGGGGTGTCATTCTTGACGTGAATCGTATCCACGACGCGTCGGAGGTCCCGCCACTCGCCTTCATATCGGTAGCGGGTCCGTGAGGCGTCCAGGTCCAGTTTCAAGTGATCAATCTGATCGGCACCGGTGTTCGTCAGGGTCCATCCTACGTGCCGGTTGAACGCTTGAATGAGGACCGGCGCTCCCGGGATTGTGAGGCCGTAGGCATTCATCGTGGGAGTCACAACGTGCGCCTCGTACCAGATCGACGGCAGGGAAAGCGACAAGTGCATGTCGCCTGCCAGGAGTGGCTCATTCGTTGCGGAGCGTCTCTCGTGAACCGCCCAGTTGTTGGATCCTTTTCCGGGCACGTCTCGAGGACCTAGGAGCTCCTCAACAGCCGCCTGCCCGGCCCGACGGTTCTCGAACACAGACGAGGCCTCCCCAAAGAGCAAGCCACGATCGGTCCGATCGGAAGAGGCAGTCGCGCCGAGCTGTTGCTCTGCAGGAACCATGGGCTCGAATAATCCCGGCGGATGCTGAGGATAAAGCCGTTCGTAGGCCGTGTCTCCCAGAGCCCGACGGAGCTTGGAATAAACCGGATCGTCGGTACTGTACGTCAGGTCATAGTTCATGTACTGGATGAGACGAAGCCCTTGGATCGGGGTGTACCGGTCTGGTTCGTAGCCGAGGAGCCGGAACTCCAGGGGAAGATCGGCCCGACGCTGACGATCCAAAAAGGCATTTACCCCCCTCCCGTACCACTGGAGCGCATCCAGCTCAATGCCGTCCGCCTTGCGGATCCGATCTAAATTTTTCTGAGCGCCCAACTCCATCCCTGTGCGTCGAAGAAATTGATCTGCTTCAACCGACTGGCCCCCAAACGCTTCGGAGAGGCGACCCGCAGCCACACGTGGAATGAAATCCATCTGGAACAGCCGGTCCTTTGCCGCCACGTATCCGAGGGCAATGGTAGCGTCCCGGTCGCTCTCGGCGTAGATGTGGGGAACGTGCCGCTCATCCCGGAGGATGGTCACCGGCTGGTCGAGGCCGGAAAGACGAAGGGTTGTCGTATCCGCAGGGGGCACAGCGGAACGGGCAGTAGCGTAGAGCCCACCTGCCGGATCGAGAATTGTGCTGATCGACGGTCCCCCTGCCAAGGGACGATGAAGCCCGTATATCAGTCCCCCGGTTATGACGAGGAGAGCAGCAAGAAGAGCAAGGCGCTTGGGACCCCTAGACATGAGGCAAAGGGACTGAGCAAAAAGCAGGTGATCAAGAATCCAGGGCTTCTTTCGGGAGGGGCACGTCTTCGGCCTCGATTGTCTCGTCGGCTACGGGAGCTGCTGTGTTCTCCTGGGACTCGATGCCCCGAAGCCGACGAAGCAATTCGTCTGTGGCATTAGCGTAGTCCCGTGCCCCCCGTGCAGCAGAATCGTGATCAAAGACGGTGGTGCCCCCCTCCCGCGACTCCGCCAACGCCGTACTGGTTCGAATCACGTTCTCCAGCACCTGATCGTCGTACTTCTCACGGAGATACTGCTGATAGGTGCGGTGAATGCGCTTGCGAGCGTCGACCTGGGTGAGCAAAAACGTCCGGGACTGAAGGCGGGGATTGAGCTTCTCCCGAACGAGGTTGGTCGTCTGGTAGGTTTGCTCCGATCCAACGACCGCCTGGTATTCCGGCAGCACGGGAATGAGGATGTGTTGACTCGCGACCATCGCGTTGAGACTGTACACGGTGACCGCGGCCGCCGTATCGAAGAGCAACACGTCGTAGTCCAATTCCGCCTGTTCGATCGCCTCGCGAACCCAAAGCACGTCCGTCGGCTTGTTCAGGTCCCGCATTCGCTTCGTCAAGGTGCTCGACGACGGAAGCAGGTCAAACCCACTCACCTGGCGAACGGGAATACGACCGAGCTCCACGTTGAGATCAAAGAGAGCCGCTACGGAGGTCTCAGGGGCTGGCTCTTCGACACCCATGGTGCGCGTCAAAAACCCCTGTGGATCCAAATCAATGACCAGCGTACGGCATCCGGACAGCCCCAGCGCCGCGGCAATGTGGATGGCAGAGGTCGTTTTCCCGGTGCCTCCCTTGTGGTTGCAAACCGACAAGACGATCATACGAGTGGGAGCAAGTGTAGAAAACCTCAGCCTGAAAGGTAGGCGCCTTCGGAGGGTCTGTCAACCGTCGATCGGCCCAGCACTCCCTCGTAGAAACGGAGCCGTGCACGCAGGTCACCCTAATGACCTTACACAACTACTCTGACGGTTTTGAGCCCCGATCATCTGGCGATACAATCGTAAGAGCGTGCCGACGATCGGCGATCCAGAGCATGTTCCACGCAGAAGGTACAGACGGAAACAGCGTGACGATCTCTGCGATTTCTCTGAGTTCAGTTGTGCAAGCCCACTACCCACGATCTTCTCTCGTATTTCCTCGAAATCGCACTCAAATATTGACCGTGACTCTTCTCAGAAATCGATCCGCGTCGCTGATCCTGGCCTCACAGTCCCCCCGGCGTCGCGCTCTTCTGGAGCAAGTACATGCCAACTTTCGCGTTCAGGTAAGTCCTGCGGACGAACAACTGGAGGAGTCCCTTCCGCCATTCGAAACGGCCCGCGCACTGGCGAAGCGAAAAGCGACGCCGGTATCGGAAGAGCATCCGTCCGCACTCGTCCTCGCCGCCGACACAATTGTCGTTCATGAGGACGACCTCCTCGAAAAACCGGAGACCCCCGAGCACGCCATCAAGATGCTTCGCCGCCTCAGCGACGACACTCACGTGGTCTATACTGGATTCGCCCTACAGCATAAAGCAACCGACCGAATCGTCACCGCCGGCGCAGAAACGCACGTTCGCTTTGCTTCCCTGTCGGATGATGAAATTGAATCCTACGTCGCCACCACCTCCCCAATGGACAAGGCTGGAGCCTATGGTATCCAAGACCATACGGGTCCTTTTTTCGTCCAAAACCTGAACGGAGACTATTACAACGTCGTAGGCCTTCCGCTCCGTCGGCTGTACGAAACGCTGCGCACGCACTTCTCGGACCTTCTTGAGCCGCCTGCCTCCGCCTCTTGACCGACGGACTCCTCCGGTCTCAACCTTCGGGGCACTTCAAAGTATACATTGTGCCCGCCTCGCACGAATCTGCGCGCCCCTCCATGAACGCCTCACCCCCGTCTGATGCTCCTCCCCTGCTTCGGTCGCCGCTGTGGCCCCACTCCCTCCGGTTGCTGCTCGTACAGGCCCGCAACGCCCCGCGCATGATCAAGCAAGAGCAGCAATGCTTCGCAGAGCGGTGTCGCGTGCCGATCGATCGGTTCCGAGTGGTGAACGTAGCACAGGGCGACCGCCCCTCGCCCGATCATCTCGCAGACGTGGATGCCGTGCTCATCGGAGGCGCGGGAAAATTCTCGGCGGCAGAGGACTACGCGTGGACCGACCCGCTCCTTGATTTTGTTCGCCACGTGGTACATGAGCAAGTGCCCCTCTTTGGGTCGTGCTGGGGCCACCAGGTGATTGCTCGCGCCCTCGGAGGAACCGTTCAGTACGACCCCGACCACGCCGAACTCGGGTGCTGGGAAGTCACGCTTACCGCCGCCGGTCAGAACGACCCTCTGTTTCACCGATTTCCCCGGCGCTTCTACGCGAACATGGGGCACCACGATCGAGTGACCGACCTGCCAGCGGGGGCGGTCGAGTTGGCCCAAAACGAACAGCCCTATCAGGCCTTTCGGCTGCGGAACGCCCCGGTCTACGGAACGCAGTTTCACAGCGAGCTTGATGCCAAAAGGGAGCGGGAACGGATCCTGGTGTACCGAAAACACTACCGCGAGGCGCTGCCCGACAAGGAGACCGTGCAGAAGGTCATCAACAATTTAGCCGCCACGACAGAGGTCGATCATCTGCTCTACGATTTCCTTACGACCTTCGTCGTAAGGGGCCGGCCGCTCGAACACGCAGTGTCCCTCGAACGTCCGTCGTCTTTCCCGTCGTCGAGGCTCTCTATCGAGCCGAATCCTCCTCCGAAGCGGCACCCCGAATCTGATTAGTCGGGATGCTGCACTCCGGGAGAGTCACCCCTCCCCTTCGGTATTGTCGATGTAGTACGTGGCCTCCGCCCGATCGCAGGGACCTCCCACGGGCGGATTCGGCTTCCGGACGGTCACTTCCACGCCTTCTACACTCGGGTATGTCTCCAGCACCTGATGTGCGATGCGGTAGGCTAGCTTCTCGATGAGGTAGAAGTTGTTCTCTGTAACGAGGGTCTTTACGTACTCATAGACCCTTTCGTAGTCAACCGTCCGGTCCAGGTTGTCGTGGAGGGCTGCTTCTTCAAAGTCCAATTCCACCCCCACGTCCACCTCGTAGCGACCACCCACTTTATGCTCCTCCTGCATCACGCCGTGGTGACCGTAGAACACGGCGTTCACCAGGCGCACCCGACCGGTGGTGGACCGGTCGGGCGGCGACTCCGCATCTGGCCGGTTGTCAGTGTCCGGATCAGTCATTAGAACATGTCCCGATGAACGAAATCACACTTGAGTGAGACCTATGCCGGCTGTTTCCCAACAGGCACGAGGGTCGGAATGGCAGCCAGGTCGCGGAAGGACTGCGCGCGCTCGCTGATGTCAATCGGATCCAGGTTGAGAAGCCGATTCGGGCCGAACGCCTCGACCACGAAGGACGCCATCACACTACCGTACACCACTGCGCGGCGAAGAGACTCTTGATCGAAGGACTTCGCCCGAACCAAATGTCCGGCCAAGCCCCCGGCGAAGGCATCTCCGGCCCCGGTGGGATCCTGAATGTCTTCGAGCGGATAGGCCGGAGCACTGAACACCTGGCTGTCAGTGAAGAGGAGCGCCCCGTGCTCTCCCTTTTTAATAATCAGGGTCTCCGGCCCCATGTCGCGGATGATGTCGGCCGCCGTCACGAGATTCGGTTCATCAGCCAGTTCGCGTGCCTCCGAATCGTTGATGACGAGACAATCCACGAGCTGGAGCGTCTTCCGAAGACTGTCCGGCGTGTTCTCGATCCAAAAGTTCATCGTGTCGGCGATAACAAACTCCGGATCGTCCACCTGCCGCAGGACGTCGCGTTGCACCTTCGGGTCCAGATTTCCGAGACAGATGATCTCGCTGTCGTCGTAGGAGTCGGGGATCTCAGGTTCAAACCCCTCAAGGACGTTCAGCTGTGTCTCGAGGGTGTCCCGCTCATTCATGTCGTAATGGTAGCGTCCGTGCCAGAAGAAGGTCTTCCCTTCTTCGTTGGTCTCCAACCCTTCCAGGTCGACGCCCCCATCGAGCAGCGTCTGACGGTACTCATCGGGAAAATCGTTGCCAACGACGCCCACGAGTCGAACATCGTCCGTAAAGTACCGCGATGCGAGACTAATGTAGGAGCCGCTTCCCCCAAGCACGCGCTCGGCCGAGCCGAACGGCGTCTCAATAGAATCGAATGCGACAGTGCCAACAGCAAGAATGCTCACAGGTACGTCAAGGCAGACTCTTAAAAATTGGATCGAACGCGAGGAATCTAAGGGTTAGGCTCTCCGCTTAACAGGGACTTGTGCGAATTCCGTACCAAGCACGATCACGGGAGAGAAGGAGCTACGCACAAGTCCTTTCACGCCCAATTTCAGCGCCTCGGATAGTGAGGGGTAGGCAAAACAAAACTCCCCCACCTTCTATCGCACGTCACGCCCTGTCCCTGCCCCAGAAGCAATTCAAGTTGCTGAATACAAATGCTCTGCCATCAAAGACGACCGACCACGGACGCGGACTCCCTCAGGCGCGCTATATTCAGCGGTCTGAGGTCTGTCGTCCGTTGTCGATTCGAAATACAGTACGGCAGGTCACAGATTAGATTTTATAGCCACTTCCGCACCTGGGCGGCCAGAAACCCACCTGCTGCAATTCCGGCCAATCCAAGCACTGCGCGGGAGAAAGAGGAACCATCACTCGTGGCGTCCGAAACCGTCTCCGAAACGGCGTCCGTGTACTGTTCCATAGCCTCAGTGGCCTGTTCTCCCAGCTCCTGGGCGTCGTCCCCCGCCTCCCCCGCCGTTGCACGTCGTTCCTTGAATCGCTTCGCAGCCTCCCCAGTCGCCTCACGAATCCGCTCTGAAGCACTCTTCGCAAATTCCTGAGCCCCTTGCTGAGCGCTGTGGCTCGCCTCTTGCGCGTCAGCAGCCAACTGGCGACCGGTCTCATGTGCACGTTCTCGAAGCTCTGCTCCCGACCGGGCGGCGCGATCTCCGACCTCCTGGCGAAGCCTCGACGCCGCTTCTCGTGCATCGTCGGTGAGACGACGAAGGCGCTGCCGAGCGTGCTCGGAGAGGGTCTGAGGCGGACGTGGACGGAAGGCCATGGAGGCCCCGTAGCCGGCTGCCGTACCGACCCCGATGGAGAGGGCCATCGTCAGGAGCGGATGGCGCTGGATCCAATTCTGTGCGCGGGCTTTCGCCTGTTGCGCTTTCAGTCGAGTGATTTCCGCGCGGAGCTCCCCCACGAGTTCGTGAAGGTCCGATTGGGCCTCGTCATTCGACTCTTCGGCGTCGGCCTCTCGGGATTCAGATGTAGAGGTTGGGTCGTCGGTGCTCATAAATACAGTATCGGTTGAGGTGAAGGAAGAGATGAACGCTGGGCCTCAGTCGCGGACCAGGGCACCGAGAACAACACCGGTGGCAAAGGCCCCAAGCATGCTGGCCTTCTGGTGATCTTTCACCCAGGTCCGCGCGACGTTCAGGGCGAACGATGCCTGAAGCTTTGCCGAAGCAAATGGGTCGTCTTCCTCTCCAAAGGGATCGTCGGACGCCCCACGGTCTGGAGTGCCCCCCATTTGCTGAAACGGGTCCGACGGACGGTCCTCGTTCGAGGGAGATTGAGTCATTGCTTTTCCAAAGGCTGATTGCCAAATACGTAGAGCAGACGCACGAAGATCGACGATCTTCTCTCTTTGCAGTTCGTGCGCAGGACTTTTCTTCTGCGAATGCTTGAAGATAGCGCTCGAAAAGAGGCACATGTTCCCCACGATGCGCTCATTTTTGACGAACCCAGGGCACCTCATGGTTTTCACCCCGTTAGGCTTTGAACGTCAATGGTTTTAGACGCCTTCTTTTCCGCCGAACAGCATTCCGAGTGGTAATCTACTGGTGCATACCGTTTTTCGTAGGGGGGACGACTTTGAATAGCTAGCGGTGTCCGTGACATTGAGCATCGGAATCCATTGCTATGTTCATATGCTGCACCTGATTCCTTCTAACCACCCATTTGAATTCCGCATCCTCGCTGCTGGTCTGCCTCCGCCCCATGTAACCCTTCGGTTGAACACATGAGCCTTGACTTCAGGCCCATCAATCTGCAACATCGGCTTCCCGGTTTGTCTTTCCTCGCTATGCTCTCTTCGGTCCAGAAGATTGGTCTTTCGGTCGTCGGAAGTCTTCTCCTGCTCGGGGGACTCCTTCCCATCCCGCACGCCATTGCCCAACACAAGGAGCCAAACCCAGAGCGTGCATTTGCATCGGCGGTGGAGCTCTACGATCAGCGGCTCTATGCGGACGCCATGTCGGCATTCCAGGCGTATCGGTCAGCGTATCCGACGCACGCTCAGGCAGGGCAGTCGCTCTATTTGGAGGGAAAATCGGCCCTCGCTCAGGGTCGCGACCGAGAAGCCATTCGGCTTTTTAAGCAATTTGAGCAGACCAGCCCCTCGCATCCGAGGGCCTCAGACGCGCAGCTCCGTCTCGCCCAGTTTTTTCTGAGCGAAGGGGACACGGGTGCGGCCCGCACTCAGCTCCAGTCCATCATCGAGGATCCCTCGAGTCCCGCCCAGGCGGCCCGCGCCCTGTACCTCTTCGGCCGCAGTGAGCGCGAGCGTGGAAATCTTGAGCAGGCCCGACAGTACTTCGAGCGCGTCCAGTCTGATTACCCCGAGACGGCCGTAGCCCCGGCCGCCTTGTATGCCCTCGGTGGAACCCAGGTGCGAATGCAGCGCTACGACGCTGCGGCTTCCTCTTTCGAAACCCTGGGGCAGAAATTTCCATCCTCCCCGTTTGCCGAAAATCTCGGAACGGCTCTCGGTGAGGTCTACTACCGGCTGGGGCAATACGAGCAAGCCGCCACGGAATTGCGCGATCGCCTCAGCTCGCTCGAAGGCTCACAGCGGGCCCGCGCGTTATTCCTCCTCGCCGAATCGTCGAACCAGTTGCAAAAGGGCGAGGACGCGGTCGTAAACTATCGTCGCGTCATTGACGAGTATCCCAACACGCCGTACGTGGGGCCGGCCCGATACGGGTTGGCCTGGCATTACCTCCGGGGAGACGAACATCAGCAGGCCGCAGAGGCCTTCTCGCGAGTACGGCAGAATGCAGATCCAACGCTTGCCGACCCCGCGACGTACTACGAGGCCGTGGCCCGTGCTATGGCCGGGAATACGGATCGGGCGGTAGAACTCTACCAGACCGTTGCCGAACAACAACCGGATCATCGGCTGGCGGCTGAGGCCCTCTTCGAGGCCGGCCTCCTTCGCTACGAGCAGAGTCAGTACGGGGCCGCCTCTGCCCTCTTCCGGGCCCTCGTCCGGGACCATCCGAACGCGGATCGTTTAGGCGACGCCTACTACTGGCTCGGGAATGCCTATCTTGCAGACGGAAGCGTGGACCGTGCCCTCAAGGCCTACAACCAGGCCACGAAGCACGACGCTGCCCCGGCCTCCCTGCTCGTCGAAGTCCGGTTTCAAAAAGCCTGGGCCCAGTACGAAGACGAACAGTACGAGGCCGCGGCTCCCATCTTTTTGAATCTAGCCGAATCGAACGGCGATACGTCCCGAGGCCGTGCCGCTCTCTTCTGGGGCGCAGACTGTCTCTACCAGCAGGGCAACTACGGCCGCGCACGCTCCCTCTTCCAGCAGTACTTGAATGAAAATGCGGAGGGAGAGCACGCAGCAGCCGCAAAGTACGCCCTGGCCTGGACCCACTTTAAGCAGAACCGCTTCGAGAGCGCTGCCCGGCACTTCCAGCAGTTTTTGGATGCATACGAAGGACAACAGTCCGACATTCCGTACGCCCAGGACGCGCGCCTCCGGTTGGCGGACTCCTATTATGCGATGAAGCGATACGAGGACGCTGTCGAAGCCTACCGCCGCGTCGGGGGACAAGGGGCCGACTATTCGCTCTACCAGGCCGGCGAGGCGCTGAATTATGCGGGACGGCGTGAGGAGGCCCTCCGGTCGCTTCAACGCCTCGTCGAGCGATACCCCAACAGTCGTTGGCATCCGGAAGCCCTCTACCGGATCGGGGCCGTGCACTTCCAGATGCAGCAGTATGAGAATGCCGTGGAGGCGTATCAGCAGTTTCTGGAGACCTACCCGGACCACCGTCTCGCGCCGGAGGCCCAGTATGGCATTGGCGATAGCCATTACAATGCAGGGGCGATGGAAGAGGCCGTGGAGGCCTATCGAACCGTTCTTGAAGAATACCCTGAGAACCCCTCGGCAAACGAGGCCGCGTCGAGTCTATTCTTCGCGCTCAACGCCGCGGGGCAAGGAGATCGCGCCGATGAGGTTATTGCGTCTATTGCAAAGCAAAACCCGAACGCAAACTTAGAGGACCGGTTGCGTTTCCATCGTGCGAAGGCTGCCTATCAGAGTGGCGACTCGGAGCAGGCCCAGCGCCTGTTTCAGGAGTTTGTGCGCACCTCCTCGACGACCTCCCTCCTTCCGGAAACGTACTACTATCTCGGTCTTCTATATGCCAATGACGACGAGAGGACCGAGGCGAAGAATTATCTCCAGCAGCTCGTCAATCAATATCCCGACAGCGACGTGCTTCCGGAGGGAGCCCTCCGCCTCGGCGACATCTACATGGAAGAGGAGGCCTACTCGAAGGCGGTGGAAACCTACCGAACCGCCGCTGAGAGCGACGCCATCAGTACCGAGTTGCGGGCCCAGGCACGCTACGGCGAGAGTACAGCACTCCTGAACCTCGACCGAAGCGATGAAGCCAAACAAATTCTGAACCGCCTACTGGACGAAGGGCAGGGCGGTCCCCTCCAGGCCTCCGCCCGTCTTGGGCTCGCCCGAATCTACGAGGATGAAGGTCGCACCGGAAACGCCCGTAAACTCTACCAGCAGGTTGTCGAAACGTCCGATAGTGAAACCGGAGCGGAAGCCCTCTTTCGGCTCGGGCAACTACTGCGTCAACAAGACAACCCACGACGGGCAATACAGGAGCTCGACCGCATGACGTCCCTGTTCGCCGGCTATCCTGAATGGGTAGCGCGCGCTCTGCTCGAGCAGGCCCGCGCCTACCGACAGCTCGGGCAAACCGGACAGGCGGCCCAGCTCTATGATCAGGTGGCCGAGGAGTACCCGGGCACGCCCTTCGCCGAAACCGCGCAAAGCGAACGTGAAGCCCTCTGATCAGTCCAATCCGTTCCTGAGACTCCCCCCTCGCGCATATCGCCCCTCACTGCTGATCTACCCAATGCCTCGTCTCTCGTCCCGTCTCCTTTGCGCTCTCTTCATTTTGGCGTGCATTTTGCCGTTGAAAAGTGTAGCACAAGACGAAGGAGACGATTCCGATCAACAGTTGCCAGAAATTGCGCCGCAGGAAATTGAGATCCGGGGAGAGTTGCAGTTGTCTTTCCCTTCGCTCCAGCGACAACCTCTCCGAGGATTTGCCACGCCTCCCAGCATCCCCTCGGTTCCGGACGGACGAATGCCATACGTTGAGTCGTACAAGCAGGAATTGGATGATTTACCGGAAAGCCTCCCGGCTCCCGACGCGGTGTCGCAAACCGTGAACACCCCGGCCTCGCCCCAGCAGGGATTTGTGGAAATGGGCGGCGGACGGTATCGCTCCCGATTTGCACGAGGCCGCCTTTCTCTGCCTCTCACCGATCAGCAAACCCTATCGGTTCGGGCCGACTATTCGGGCCTGGAAGGCTTTACGCCGTTTTCGGGCACGGACGTATCGACGCCGGCGGACATGTCCGAGGGTGTCATCCAGTTTGAAAGTCGGCATGACGACCTGTCGATTACAGCTGACGTGCAAGGCCAGGGCCAGGGCTACACCCTTTACGGCGTTGCCCCCATGGGCCGCGACACCGCAGCGGTCGCTCCGAGCCGCAGTGGATACACGATCGGCCCCCGGTTCCAGCTTCGCACATTCGGCTCCGTACGCTCCTCGCTCGAAGTGGCCTTCAATCGCACGCAGTATACGACCCAGCAGGCCGCACGGGCGAACGCTCCCTCGGCCTCCTACGCCGAAAACCGCCTCGCCTTCGATGGCTCCGTCACCTTTCCCGTAAGCTCAACCGCAACGACGATAGACGCCCTTGCCCACCGGGCCATGTACAGTGGAGACATCCCCGAAGCAAGTGGGTACCGGTTCGATGGGGGACTTTCCCTGCAACTGGCCCAATCCGACATCTTCTCGGCGGAGGTCGGAGGACGAGCCCTCGCATTCGAAGCCCCGAGCAATCCGGAGCTGGGGACTGCCAATCCAGCGACGGCGAATTTCATCGCCCCCTCCGGACGCGTGGAAGCAACTCTTGCTCCGGGCACGACCCTCTTCGCAGAAAACGCTCCGTCCCTGACATCCGACGGCCTTTCGGAGCTCTACCAGCGCAATCCGTACGCCGAGCACGCGCCGTCCGTGCGGCCCACCCTATACACGACGAAGGTCGAGTCCGGCCTCCTCCTGTCGCTGGGGCCGCTCCGGATTCAACCGTCCGTCGGCTATCGGTACGCCCCAAGCTTCCAATATTTTCGTTCCCCTAGAACGGATGATCCACTTTCGGTCGAGTACGGATCGGCACGAATCATTCACGGTGGAGGTGAAATCGCCCTTCAAGGCATCACGGACGTGGAGGCTTCAGTTGGGGTTACCGTCCGTGATGGAGAGTTGATTGGAGATGATACTTCTATCCCTTACTTTTCCCCAGTGGTGGCAAACGCCATGTTTTCGGTCTCGTTTGCAGACCAGAAAGGCCGAATTCAGACGACAGGCACGATCGAGAGCCCGCGCCCAATCCGTTCGTCTCCGTCCAGTCCCGAGGTGGGGACGTACGTGAGCTTCGACGTTGAAGGCTCGTATGCAGTCTCCTCCCTGCTCGACGCGGTGATCCGAGTGAAAAATCTTGGGCCCGGAGCCCCGGAAAAGTGGGCTCGCTTCGCGCGGCCGCCTGCACAGTTTATGGTTGGCTTTCGAATTCGTTGGTGATACGGTCATCTGCTCGCTAATGGAGCCCCCGCCACAGGCATAGGGGTCACTCCTCATCCCCTTTCCTCTGCAGTCAACCCAAATTGTTATGAGTACTCCGTCTGCCGAAGACGTCATCAAATCGTTCTCGCGTGTGGTCCGCAAGAAGTTAGAAGAAGGAGAAACTGTGGACGTCCCCGGCTTTGGCACCTTTTCGGTGGAGCATCATCCGAGTGAGCAGAAGCAAGGACCGGACGGAGAAACGTACATGGAACCGCCTCGAGACGTCGTCACCTTCGAGCCTGAGCAGTAACATCATACTTTTCTTGTTGGCTCCCTACCACTATGTCTGCCCCGATCCACTCTGAGATTGCCGACGAACTGGACATTTCTGACGCAAAGGCGAAAAAGCTCCTTAGCGCCATGCTGCGGGAGATCCGTAAGCGGGCACGCAGCCGAGGCGTCCGGCTTCCTGAGCTCGGCAAATTCAAGGAGATGAACGGCGAACTCACGTTTGAGCCCAGTGAGTCGCTAGCCCGCGCCGTCAATCACCGGTTCGAGGGCCTCGGCTCGGAGGACCTTGCCAGTGCTCCGGATCAGCCGGATGAAGAGGAAGATGATTCGGACGACGGCCCCAGCACGATCACCCTCGGGTATCAGGAGAGCAGCAACTGGAGTCCCATTGATTCCGAGGAGGAATCGGCCGACGCGGAGGAGGACGATGAGCCCGATACCGCAGAGTTTGAGGTTCCGTCGGCAGAAGAGGCAGCGGATACCGATGAGATTCAAGCTGCCGACGAGTCTCGAGAAGCTCCTACGTCCGACCCACCGGCCTCCGACTCGACCGAGCCCACCCGTGAACCCTCAGCGTCCGGGGACGAAGAATCCGACCAGACGCAGACAGAGGAATTGTATCCGCTCGTGGACGATATGTCCGACGATTCGGAAGAGACATCGGCGTCCTCTTCTACGCCGGACTCGTCCGAGGACGATGAGGACTATGACCGTGAACGGGACACCCTTTCGGACATTTGGGGATCCGAGGAGGGCGACTCAGAGCCAGAAACGGAAGAAACGTCCACTTTTGAATCCGATACAGCACCCACCTCGTCCCCCTCTGAATTCGAAGATTCGGAGTTCGAAAGCACTGATCCGTTTGGAGAGTCGGATGATTCGAAGGACTCGCCTGCGGAAACGGAGTATCTGGAGCGAGAGCCCGTCACCGATCCGGAAGCCTCCTCCCCCCCGTCTAACCCTGCTACCGCCGAAGCGGGCGAGCGCTCGTTCGAGAAGTCGTCTTCTGAGACCCTCTCTCCCGAAGAGTCCTCGGAGGCAACGAAGGAAAAATCGACGACCCTTCGGGTATTCACCACGCTGCTGATCCTGATTCTGATCGGCGGGGGCACGTGGTACATCCTGGGGCAGCAGGGCATCGTCCCGCAACCCCGGACGACCTACACACAACTTAGCTCCGAGATTGCCCCGCTCTTGCGTTCGGGCGAACCCGGTTCCTCGACCGCGTCGACACCGGCCGAGGAAGGATCTCCCCCTTCGTCTTCCGCATCGACGGGACAAGAGTCGTCTGACACTGCACCGGCCGCCGACGATACGGAGTCTTCTCCGTCGACCAGTACGTCCGAAGCGTCGGCCAACTCCCCATCCGATGCGGCCTCCGGATCGGATTCGCCCGGCATTGATCAATCCGCCGGTGGCTGGACGATCGTCGTGGCCTCGCGCACGGAGCAAAGCGGAGCCGAAGCGGTCGTCAACGACTTTCGCCAACGTTTTTCGGGCCAGCAGGTGGCGGTCGACGTTCTGTCGGGAAACGTCGAAAACACCACCCGGTACCGTGTAGGCGTAGGGCAGTTTGAATCTCGGGCCGACGCACAGCAGTTTCTCGACGAAAATGGTGCAGAACTTCCGGACGGGGCCTGGCCCCTCCGTCTGCAGTAATGGTCTGTTTTCCGTCCTTCACGCTTTTCCCACTTTCCTTCATGGTGCTCTTACAGCAAGTCGATAGCGTGGCCGCAGATTCGGCCCAAGCCGCCGCTTCACAGGCCACCTCCCTCCTCGACGTGCTCGTACTTGGGGGCTGGGTGATGATTCCGCTCGTCCTCCTTTCGATTCTCACGATTTACTTGCTCGTCGAACGACTCATCACGATTCGGCAGGCTTCGTCCAATCCCGAGACGATCACCGACCGCGTGCGGGATTTCGTGCGAAACGGAGACGTGGAGGGAGCCATCGCATATTGTGAGAAGAAAGACGTTCCCATCACGCGCATTCTCCAGCACGGCCTCGAACGGCTCGGGCGCCCGATATCGGAGATTCAGGACGCAGTGCAGGCGGCCGGAAAACACGAGACGTTCGAGCTCGAAAAACGAACCAATCTGCTGGCAAGCATCGCGGGAATTGCTCCCATGCTCGGCTTTTTCGGCACGGTGATCGGGATGATTCGAGCCTTTCAGGAGATTCAGAATCTCCAGGGAAACGTCAACCCCAGTGTTCTTGCCGGGGGCATCTGGGAGGCGCTCGTGACGACGGCCGCCGGACTTCTCGTCGGCATCATGGCTCTCTTCTCGTACAATTACCTGATCGGCCGCATCCGTCGCATTACCAACGACATGGAGCGGTCGGCCACGGACTTCATCGACCTCCTTCAGGAACCCGTCTCCTCTGGTCGGCGGGAGGATACCCTCGGATAACGTCGTCGTCTCCTCGCCTGCTGTTCTCAGCACTTCCTCGTTTTTATGTCCCTCGACTTTTCTCCTTCCCAGGAGCCCATGACGGACATCAGCCTGGCGGGCATGACAGACGTCGTCCTGCTCTTGCTGATCTTTTTTCTGCTCACGTCGAGCTTTATCCCGCAGATGGGCATTCAGGTGACCCTTCCCGAGGTGGACACCTCTGCCCCCGTGGACGAACAGTCGATCACGGTCGCCCTGACCGCGGACGGGACCTACTACGTCAACGGCTCACAGGTCTCTGGCTCTCGCCTGCTGAATGAAATCCGGGCGGCCCGATCCAACCAGACCACGCTCATTGTACGGGCCGATGAGGCCGCTTCAATCGGCCAGTTCGCGTCAGTTGCCTCCGCCGCCCGTGCGCTCGACATGCGCATTCTCGTCGCCACCGAACGAAGTGGACGCTCCCCATAGAGGCGTCGTCCCATCTGCTCTTCCCGTTCCAGAAGGGTAACACTCTCCTGAGCAGAAAAAACTACCCGAAAGAGATTCGCGAGCCTGATCGCTCGTTCCGAAGATTCCGACCGGAAGACTGTCGAGGAGGTCTCTCTGGACGCGTACGAACGTCCATCCCCTCCATCTATTCGGGGGACACTCCCTATACCGCAGCGTTCGCCCCCCGTGTGTAGACACCGTCCCCACGTGTCACAATTCTGGACTAGAATTTGCTTTTTACCACTACAGCGCTACAAATCCCACCCACTGCTTTGGCTATGACCCGAACGACGGTTCATCGCAACATTGAGTTTGAGGGACTCATCCGAGGCTGCACCGACAATCAATGGTTGATTGCGGATGCCCTCTACGAGATGGTTTCCTCTCCCACAGGCCCCTCCCCCCGTTGGCACATCAGGAGCCAGCTCCATTCGTCAGACGGAAGCCCCCACAAGCTATCCTACCAGTTTCAGGACCGTCACCTCAACCTGGAACTGTCGGCTTCTTCCGCGTCGGCGCTTGCTGAACAAATTCGTACCCGTTTTTACAATAAACGCCTGGATCAGTGACCTCTCCACAGGCTGGAACCGACACGGTGTACTTTGAAGGCCCCTGGGGCCCCCAACAACGGGTCCTCCTCTCCGAAGCCATAGAGGAGTTTGAGGCCTCCCGGACCGACTCCCGTCTTTTCAATCAGGCCCCGGAGTGGGTCTGTGTCGCGTATGACGTCGGCCAATCACAGCTTTTCTGCGCCCATCGACCGTACCTCCCCAGCGTTCTCACCGGCCAGACGGCCCGCCAGTTAGCCTCAGACATCCGGAACTCGGCGTAATACGAACGTCGGGCGATGGCGCCCGCGCCATCCTTGAACGATGTCTTGCGCCCGTCGCCCCTGATTGCACTCTCCGTTACCCGGACAGCTCTGTCCGTATCAGTGCCGGCACGTCGTCGAGTACAGTGGGAAGAGCATCCGTCTTCCGTCCCCCCGCCGAAGCGAGTTGGGGACGACCGCCTCCCCCTCCCCCGAGACGTTCGCCGAGTGTGCCCACCAGTGCACCGGCCTGCAGATCTCCCGCTTCGACCAGATCATCGGACACCGTTGCCACCACGTACACCTTCTCCCCCTCTTCCCCGAGACTGCCCAAAACCCCAACCGCACGGTCCCCAAGCTTGTCGCGGAGCTGCTGCCCCAGTTCCTGGAGATCGTCCATGCTCGCCCGATCGATCTGCCCGGTTACGAGGGTGATTCCCTCCACTTCTGTCGCGTTTTCTGTAATAATGGAATCGAGGCGACGCGCGAGCTGCTGGTGGCGAAGCTGATCCACCCGGTCCTGCAGTGCATCGCGCTCCTCTTGCAGCTGTGCAATGGCGTCCGGCAGCGGTTTTTGCAGAGAGCGAAACTGACGGCGGGCCTGCGAGAGTTCGTCGAGCTGCCGATCCACGTGTTCGAACGCCGCTTCGCCGGCCACGGCCTCTACACGCCGGACGCCCGAGGCCACCGATCCCTCCGACAAGAAGCGAAAGAGTCCAATTTCGCCGGTGGCCTCGACGTGGGTCCCGCCGCAGAGCTCCATGCTGCGCACTGACCAGTGGGAGGAAGTCTCCCGTGGGACGCGGTCGGAATCGAAGGTGATGACGCGGACCTCATCCCCGTACTGTTCACCAAAGAGCGCCATTGCGCCCCGGTCCATGGCCTCGTCGATGGGCACCTCGCGCTCCTCTTGTTTTGGAATGTTGCGGCGGATGGCGACATTCACCTGACGCTCCAGCTCCCGCAGCGTGTCCTCGTCCACGGCATCGAAGTGGCTGAAGTCGAACCGCAGGCGGTCGGGCGCCACGAGCGAGCCCTTCTGTTGGACGTGATCGCCGAGCGTGTCACGAAGGGCGGCGTGCAAGAGGTGCGTGGCCGTGTGGTGCGCCCGGATGCGGCGGCGCCGCTCCGTATTCACGATGGCCTCTACGGGAGCATCGAGTTCATACGGCAGGTGGTCCACCACGTGTGCGATGCGTTCTCCTTCGTGCTGCGTATCGAGCACCGAGACCTCCTCGTCGCCGATGCGGAGTACGCCCGTATCCCCGACCTGCCCTCCGGCTTCGGCGTAGAACGGCGTATGGCTAAGCTCAAGCTCATACTGTTCCCCGTCGTCGGTCTCCACGGTCCGCATCGCGCGGATTTCGGCGTCGTCCACAAATTCTTGATCGTACCCAACAAAAACCGACGCCTCCTCACCCTCCGTGACGGGCTGCCAGGCGTGCACGTCGCTCTGGTCCACTTCGAACGACGACGCGGCCCGGGCCCGGCGCTGCTGCCGCTCCATGAGGTCCTCGTATCCCTCCATGTCCACCGACAAGCCGCGCTCGCGGGCCATCAGTTGGGTGAGGTCGATGGGAAAGCCGTAGGTGTCATGCAGGAGAAAGGCAACCGGACCAGGGACTTCTTCCTCACGCGCGACGCTAGCAAACGAACGAAGAATCTCCGCCTCCTCGTCAGCGTCCACGTAGGCCTGCTCCAGCAGGTCCATTGCCCGCCCGTCCTGCTGAAGATCGCCCAGAATCTCATCGGTGGCCTCCCCATCCTTGCCCGAGAGGTCTTCCACGTACGGCACCACGCGCTCAAAGAAGTCGATGCCGGTCCCCAGCGTCTTCAGGAAGCTTTCCTCTTCGGAGCGTATGGCCTGCTCGATGTAGTCCTGTTGCTCGGCAAGGCCGTCGAACTGGCCGCCCATCTTCTCCACGAGCGGGTCGACCAACCGGTAGAGGAACGGCTCGTCCAATTCGAGCGTCTGGTAGCCGTAGCGCACGGCGCGGCGCAGGATGCGGCGGATGACGTAGCCGCGGCCCGTATTGCCGGGCATCACGCCGTCGGAGATGGCGAAGGCAATGGCCCGTACGTGATCGGCCACGACGCGGAGGGCAATGCGGACCTTCTCCCGTTCCTCTCCCTCCAGCGAGAGATCGTCGTACCCCCGCACCCTATCCCGAGGCGAACGGTCACAGGCCGCCTGCAGGAGCGGCGCAAAGAGATCGGTGTCGTAGGTCGACTCCTCCCCCTGCAGCACCGCCACGAGGCGTTCAAAGCCCATGCCCGTGTCGACGTGCTGGTCGTCCAGCACCTCCAGGCTGCCGTCCGTCTGCGCGTTGTACTGGATGAACACGAGATTCCAGATCTCCATCACCTGCGGATGATCCTCGTTCACCAGATCCACGCCGGGCGTTTCTTTTCGCGCAGCGTCCGGTCGCAGGTCGACGTGCACCTCGGAGCACGGCCCGCAGGGGCCGGTGTCGCCCATCATCCAGAAGTTTTCCTTCGAAGGCTCGTAGAGAACGTGATCGTCCGGAATCGGGGTCTCCTCCAACCAGAGATCGTAGGCCTCCTCGTCGGCGTCCAGTCCGAGGCCCTCGTCGCCCTCGTGAACGGTGGCGTAGAGCCGGTCCGGCGCCAGGCCCCACCGATTCACCAGCAGCTCCCACGCCCAGCGAATGGCCTCGGCCTTAAAGTAGTCGCCAAAGCTCCAGTTGCCCAGCATTTCGAAGAAGGTGTGGTGGTAGGTGTCGTGTCCCACCTCCTCCAGATCGTTGTGCTTTCCGGACACGCGCAGGCACTTTTGGGTGTCCACAGCCCGGGTGTACGGGCGCTGTCCCGTGCCGAGAAACACGTCCTTGAACTGATTCATCCCCGCGTTCGTGAAGAGCAGGGTGCCGTCCCCCTCCGGCACCAGCGACGCGCTGGGGACGATCTCGTGGTCGCGCTGGGCGAAGAATTCGAGGAAGTCTTTCCGGATGTCTTCCGAGGTGCGATCGGTGTCGACCGAGTCTTGCAGGTGTGGCTCCATGAGGTGTAGCTGTGATCGTGCCAGTCAGTGTATCCAGTATAGTGCTGTGAGAGTGTCCGCCGGGCGAGAGGGCTCCCCCGTAGCGCCGTTGGAGTCCAACGGCGCTACGGTGTTTGGGTCCTGCGACTAAAACTCACAGCTTCATAAAGGATACGAAGACGCGCCGTCAAACAGAGACTCGCCGTCGTCAAAAATTGCTGAGATCTCGACCTCTCTTTGTGATCTCCAAAAGAGAACCGCTGGCGTGAATCCAGACGGAGAATGGTCGTGCCCACATTGTACGGACGTGGAGAGCGAGGATTCCGGGTGGATTCCGGGTTATGCCTTCTGCGCGCTCGGCGTGGCGGGCGAGACGTAGGGATGACCATCGATGAAGAAGCGCCAGTGTCGCTCCACGGCCTTCGAGATGCCGATGCGAGAAGACGTGGCCACCGTCTCGTCATCGTCGAGCGTTCCGGGGGTGAAGTACAGGGGCGGCTGGGTGAGATCCGCCTGATGAAAGGCATCGTCCACGCCGAAGGCCTCACTCAGCTTCCCGGGCCCGTTCGTCAGATCTACCTCCCGATGGTTCTCGCCTCGATTCGCCCGAATCACTTCGTGCCCCTCCTTCGGCTCAACGGCCCGGATGAGCACCGCCCCACCCGTCCCCTCCGGCTCGGTCACCACATTGAGAAGCCAGTGCATTCCGTAGATGAGATACACGTATCCCAGGCCGGGCGCCGTAAACAAATCTGCCCCACGTCCTTCCCGTCGAACCGAATCCGTTTCTTCGTCGTACAGGTTCCATCCATGAAAGGCAGGATCGTCCTGCGTGTACGCCTCCGTCTCAACAATTCGTCCAACAATTCGCGTTGAGTCTCTCTCGGGCAATTCGCGAACCAGTCGAAACCCAAGGAGGTCTCGCGCCACGTCGAGCGTGTCTCGACGGAAAAAGGACGACGGACAGGGATCCATTGCGACGTTCATAATTGGTAATGGGGGGCGGTTCCTGCTATATTGCCCGTACTCTCGACCGTTTCCACGCGTCAGACCTTAGCATGTCTCATTCGGCCCCACCGCAGGACGCGGTGTCCGTCATCGCTCAGGAATTTCTCGTGGACGAACCGTGTTCGGTCGCCGTCGACGTGCCCTACGCCCACGTGCGCATGCGCCCCGGCCCGGCGAACGACCGTGTAGAGGTCGAGATTTCGGTGTCGGGCTGCTCTTCGGATCGGGCCGAAGACATCCTCAATCGGATGCAGGTGGGCACCCAGCAAATGAAAGACACCGTGAGCGTGTACGGGAACGGCGATCAGTCCGACGCCGTGTGGTGGCGCTGGATCCGTCAACTCGACGTCACCGTCCACGTGGATCTCCGCCTTCCCCCTCACGTCGAGGCTGACGTGCACGTCCCCGGCGGCCAAATCGACATCGCCGATCTCCAGGGCCACGTGGACCTCAAGGTCATGGGCGGTACCTGCCTCGCGGAAAATTTGGAGGGGACTCTTGACGTTCGGGCGGAGAGCAGCGACGTCACGATTGACGGCTTTTCGGGCGAGCAGGTGATTGCACGAGTGGCCGTAGGCTCTCTAACGGTGGACGACGTGACTGTCAATACGATGACCCTGCGCTCTGTGGCGGCCCCCCTGAGTATAACGAATGTGGAAGGGTCGACCAGCGTCACCGCCAACAGTACGTCCGTCGAGATTCAAACGCTAGAGGGGCCGTTGACCGCTCGATCCCAGGGCGGCGACCTTTCGTACACCGGCACCCCTACGCACGAGACGGAGCTGACCGTCGTGGGCTCCACGCTGTCCCTCCGCCTCCCCTCCGACCACGACGCCGATCTTACCATGATTGGCGATACTGTTGCCCTCGACGAGGCGTTTTCCTTCGAGGGAGATCGCACCGACCACGAAATCACCGGTCTCCTGAACGAGGGCGGTCCCCCGCTCACCCTACACACCCCTGGCGGAACGGCCCGCTGTCGTCCCTCCTAACGCTATTCGGCCCGTTCAATCGGCAGCGCGACGCCGCCCCCCGTGCCGTGACAAATGGACGCGAGCCCGCGCGTCCCCTCATGCTGACGAAGAGCGTGTAGCAACGTCACTACGATGCGCGTGCCCGACGCTCCGATGGGATGCCCGAGCGCAATCGCCCCCCCGTGAACGTTGAGCTTGTCGTACGGCACGTCGAGCTCCCGATGAAAGAGGATGTTGTTGAGCGCGAACGCCTCATTGTTCTCGAAAAGGTCGTAGTCCGCCACCGACGTTCCGGTTTGCGCCAATACCTGTCGGGCTGCCGGTATAGGAGCCTCCGGAAACCGCCAGGATTCTCCTGCCGACCACTGCCCCGTCCCCACCTTCGCGAGCGCCGTCAAGCCGTGGGCCTCAAGGGCGTCCGCACTCGCGAGCACGACCGCCGCGGCCCCGTCCGAGATCTGACTGCTGTTCCCCGCCGTGAGTACCCCGTCGTCCCGAAAGGCCGGGGATAAATTCGACAGTCCCTCTGCGGTCGTGCCGGGGCGAATGCCTTCGTCGCTCGTCAGCGTCTCGGCACCCTTTCGCGTGCTGTACTCCACTGGGGTGATTTCGTCGTCGAAGTAGCCGTTGTCCGTGGCCTCGGCCGCCCGCTGTTGCGACCGTGCGGCAATCTCGTCCAGGGCCTCCCGCCTCACCCCCACCTCGTCACAGAGCCGCTCCGTCTGCTCCCCCATTGCCTCCCCGCTCTGCGGATCGCTGAGGCCGTCCCGGTGCATAATGTCCTGCACCTCCGCCCCCGTCGGTGCAAATTTGTACCCCCACCGCGCGCCGGAGTCAAGGTAA